>BQIX01000633.1 GCA_021604145.1 Nitrospirales bacterium | reverse complement strand
ATGCCGAATATTCGTGATGGATTTCGAGCTTTGACATAGGCTTCAAAATTGTCATGAAGTTCGACGTTTGCGAGTTCATGATAGTCAAGTCCTGCTCGCTTGGCTCCTTTGTCGCCCCAGCGAAACCCCAAGGGGCGAATGAGATGAAGGGGAAAGCCTGTGTTCGCGCACAGGCGAATAATATTACCGGTGTTTGGAGGAATTTCTGGTTGGTACAGGACTATGTCCAGCATGGTCGAAGCACTTCCGCAACATTCGTCCTTCAATCGAATGATACTGGTGTGGGTTGTGATGAAGTGAGAAAGAAATAAAGCAACTAAGGTCGATCGAAGATTGCTTGACCTGGCCTCCCATCTCCATCACTATTCAAGGTGGAGATGAGAGCATGAACAGCATTCGAATTTTGATTGTAGAGGTCTATTGGAATAGCATGACTATTCCTCAAGCGTGGAAATATCACCAGGATCTTGACCCAGTTCTTTGGCTTTGAGTACTCGCCGCATGATTTTTCCAGAACGAGTTTTAGGTAAGGATGAGACGATTTCAACTTCTTTGGGGACGGCGATTTTCCCAAGTTCATTCAACACATGATCTTGAAGCTGTTGAATCAAGTCTGGCGTTTCAGTGTGTCCTTCCTTGAGAATCACAAAGGCTTTGATCATCTCGCCTGCTGTTTTATGTGGTTTCCCAATCACAGCAGCTTCCACGACAGCTTCATGACTCACTAGCGCACTTTCAACTTCGGCAGTACCAATTCGATTCCCGGCAACTTTTACCACATCATCGGCACGTCCCATAAACCAGAGATACCCGTCCTTGTCTTTGTGACACACATCGCCTGCGGTATAGCAGCCTTTGATGGTGTTCCAATAAAGAAGATAGCGATCTGGATCGTTATAGATGGTGCGCATCATCGAAGGCCATGGTTTTTTAATAACGGCAAAGCCTCCGCCATGTTCGATGCTGTTCCCGTCTCGGTCGACGACATCGGCTTCAATCCCTAAAAATGGACGAGTGGCAGATCCGGGTTTTAAGGGCACACAGGGGAGGGGAGTGACCAGAATGCTGCCCGTTTCGGTTTGCCACCACGTATCCATGATGGGTTTGTTACTCCCCGTGACGCGGTAAAACCATTCCCAGGCTTCGGGATTAATGGGTTCACCTACAGAGCCCAATACTCGTAATGATGAGAGGTCGTATTTTGCTGGCCATTCTTCGCCAAATTTCATCAATAAGCGAACTGCTGTTGGCGTCGTATAGAAAATGGAGACGCCATAGCGTTCAATTAAATCCCACCACCGTCCAGGATTTGGGTAGTCAGGTTTGCCTTCCGCTGTGAGAATCGTGCCTCCATTGAGCAACGGACCATAGACAATATAGCTATGTCCCGTCACCCATCCTGGATCAGCGACGCAAAAGTACACATCTTCATCCTTCAAATCGAAGACATACCTGGTGGTAATGTAGGTGCCGACCATATACCCGCCATGAACGTGAACCACACCTTTCGGCTTGCCTGTTGTGCCCGAGGTATAGAGAATGTATAAAGGTGTTTCCGAGTCTAGTTGCAGAGCCTCACAATGCGTGGATTGATTTTTCAGCCAATCTTCCCAATCGATTTCTTTTTCTGAAGTCAGAGCAGATCCATTTTTTTCACGTTGTACGACGACAACCTTCTCTACCGTTGAACAGCTTTTCACTGCCTCATCCACCACCGGTTTAAGCGGAATGGTTTTTGATCGGTCATAGCCGACATCTGCTGTGATGACCAGCTTGGATTCTGCATCTTGAATCCGTGCTTGAAGAGCTTTGGCACTGAATCCTGAATAGACTACGGAATGGATCAACCCCAGCCGCGCGCAGGCCAACATTGCGACGATTTGTTCTGGAATTTTAGGAAGATAAATGGTGACCCTGTCGCCTTTGTTTAGACCTAAGGCTTTCAGCGCGTTCGCACATTTATTGACCTGTCGATAGAGTTCCGCATAGGTGAAAATCCGCTCTTCGCCTTCCTCGCTTACCCAGATTACCGCGACTTTATTTTTTCGCCATGACTGTACATGACGATCTAGACAGTTATAGGAAATATTACATGTTGCGTCGACAAACCACTTTGCCCAGGGATAGTTCCATTCTAGGACCTTATTCCAGGGGGAAAACCAGTGCAGTTCTTTGGCGACATTTTCCCAGAATTTCTCAGGGTCTTCGATGGATTGTTTATAAGCTTTTTCGTAATCTTGAATATAGGCTTGGGCTTTAAGTTCGGCCGGTGGATAAATCACGCGACCGGATTTTTGCAGAGTTTCTATGTTCTGTTCCATCAGATCACTCCTTCGTTAGTCTCAGCGGATCAAAAAATGGGATTGATAATATACTGTGACGTTTTTGTTATCGCCAAGCATTATGCTGAGGTTGCCAGCACCTTCGCAAGGGTTAGGCAGATTGATGCTCCGGTCGAAGGAGATCAAAAACGGTTTTCACAGGATTGAAGGTGCTGGCGGG
>BQIX01000632.1 GCA_021604145.1 Nitrospirales bacterium | reverse complement strand
TCCTCTATGGAATCAGGAGACCGGCTGTACCGTGCCAACGCATAGGCTGACTTTTCCGGCGGCATCGGCGCCAACGCAATCACTCGCTGTGCTTTCTTGTCAGAACTCATATTACACCGTAAGGTATAAATAACATGTGAATCTTGAGAATGGGACGAAGCCTTTGAATATAATGAGGCCGATAACAAGTAAGCAAGTCTCTTACGAGACGTTGGATGACACACACGATGCTTAACTCCGATAATCGTAAGGGAAAACCCTTGAAACCCTGAAGATCAACTCGGTACACTCCGCGAGTTAATTGGGCACCTGATATCCCACTCGGAGCAGGATCATCGCTCCAGACCAAAGGATGTGACTCATCAGCTATTGCACACTTAATTATCGTGCACAAGGCTGCGGCCTTGCCGCTGAGCTCCGATTTCTCGTCCTGACTTCATCATGACCCTTTTTTCTAACGGATTTAATATGCCTCAACTTTCCTGCAAGTAGGGAGCAGTATGGCAGCACATCTTCCAGAACAATGCGTACACGGTCAGTGGTCCTCACGTTGGACCTTTATCTTAGCGGCAACCGGCGCCGCCGTGGGACTCGGCAACATTTGGAAGTTTCCGTACCTCACTGGGGAAAATGGGGGAAGTGCATTCGTCTTGGTCTATATCGTGTGCGTCGCGGCACTCGGCATTCCGTTGATGATGGCGGAGATACTCCTTGGCCGGCGCGGTCGATCCACGCCAATCAACTCCATGCGAATTCTGGCCACAGAGACTAAAGCTGGCCAGTGGTGGCAAGTCATCGGATGGTCCGGCACCATCGCCGGCATGTTGATTTTGTCCTATTACAGCGTGATTGGCGGTTGGACCTTAGCCTATATTTTCAAGTCAGGAATCGGCACGTTTAGCGGTGCAACAGGGGAAATCGCCGCCTCAACCTTCTCAGAATTCGTGAGCAGCCCTGGCACGCTGTTTATTTGGCATACGGTGTTTATGATCATCACCATGGGCATCGTGGCTGGCGGCGTTCAAGGGGGACTCGAAAAAGCGGTGCAATATCTCATGCCTACCCTGTTTTTTTTACTCCTCGTGATGGTGGGCTACAGTATGACCACCGGGTTTTTTGGTAAGGGTTTAGCATTTCTCTTCACCCCCGACTTCAGCAAACTCTCCGGCGCTAGCATGCTCACCGCCATGGGACAGGCCTTTTTTAGTCTGAGCCTTGGCATGGGCACCATTATGATCTATGGGTCCTATGTCCCCAAAGGTACGTCCATCGCCAGCACCTCCGTGGTCATCGCACTGGCGGACACTGGCGTTGCCTTACTCGCCGGGATGGCCATCTTTCCGATTGTGTTCGCAAACGGCATGGAACCTGGCTCGGGCCCCGGCTTGATTTTCCAAACGCTTCCCGTGGCCTTCGGTAATATGACCGGGGGCATTGCATTTGGCTCATTGTTTTTTATTCTACTGTTGGTCGCCGCCTGGACCTCTTCCATCTCGCTGATCGAACCACTCGTCACGTGGATGATTGAAACCTACGACATGTCACGCATCACGGCCTCGCTCTGTTCAGGGTTTGCTACATGGCTTTTCGGATTGGGCACTGTATTTTCTTTTAATATTTGGGAAGATGTGACATTCTTTGGGTTAAACTTCTTTGAGCTTCTCGATTTCCTCACCTCAAACATCATGCTCCCGCTTGGAGGTATTCTCATCGCCGTCTTCGCCGGCTGGCTCATGAAAATCGAACTCAGCAAATCCGAACTCAACATCCAAAACCCCACCGCCTATCTCATCTGGCAAGCCCTGGTTCGTTACGTCGCACCTGTGGCGGTCTTTATCGTTCTGCTCACATCGATTGGGGTTCTGTAAAAATATTGCTCGTGCCTGCGCGCTGTAGCGCTTCGTCGCACAAGCGTGAATCGTATCTCGTCATCCGGACAACATTCTTTCATCCTTTTAGAGTGTCATGCTGAGAAGACTCAGAAGTACGATGGGGGTAGAGACTGATGAACAACCCTCACACACCTTGTAACAGTGTGTGCAGTGAGAACGAGAAGGGCTTGCGGTCATCTAACCAGGAAAACTTCCTGAAATCGCTGTCAGCGGCATACAGTTTTTTGACATCATGTTGCTTAAGAAGTGCAACAAGATGCGCATCAGGCACCAGTTTCCACGCACAGGGATTTCACCAGTGACTTCCCGATAGATTTCTAGAAATCCCTCACCTTCTGACAATGATCTGAAATGGGAGAGATGGAGCAGCGCCTCGATATTCGCGATGATTACCCCATGACTGATATTGACCCGGTTTTCCCGACATGATCCAAATCTAAACGTGCTTCTTCAGCCACGTAGCAAACTTTGCTTCTGACAGCTTTTTGCTCGCGAGACTTAGAATCATCTGGGTGGCTTCGGCTTCTGAGGCCACCAACTCCTTTTTATTTTTCCCGAGAAACACATACCCGGTCAGGAAGGCTGTACGTTTGTTACCGTCTATAAACGGATG
>BQIX01000631.1 GCA_021604145.1 Nitrospirales bacterium | reverse complement strand
TTCTTGAAGCTGGCCATAATATCCCGTCCGACGTGTTTGGCTCTCACAGTGCTGCCTGACACAATCCCGTGGCAAACCGTAATGGTTTTCCCTGGGACTTCTTCAATGTTGGTCACAAACATATTGGCTCCTTTTGGGGATAGATGCAGTACGGGAAATGCGTATTTCCGTCTCTGTCCTCATCAACTGATGAGGTATCTGTCTTCTCGGTCAGTGCTAGTGAAGGACCTAAGAAAAACTTTGGTGATCCTGGACAGGAACTGTATCGTACGGTGGGATGGAAATCTACGTGTTAGGCTGTGTTCAATGTATTTACTGGCAATTAATTTGAGGTGTGTGGTGTCTGCGCTTGCATCCTCCCACATGACGAATGCCGATTTGTGAGAGGACGAAGGCTTTTGGAGGGATGACCTGGGAGTTACAGGAGCAAGGTTTCGGTGTTGAGGGATTTAACTCCTGGGAGACCCCGGCGACAGGCTTTGTAGCCTGTCGCCGGATAGTTTTTCCCCTAATTGGTCTTACTTTGTCCGGCTATTCAAGATCAGACGGATCATTAAAGAACTTTGGCAGGGCAATACTTCCATGGCCGTTTTGAGGGTAATTGGCAGCCCTAGGATTTTTGGGATTCAGATTAGATGCGGTGTTGTCCGGTGGGAATAGGACGAGCGATTGTAAGAACTCCATCAGCAAAGCCTGTTGAGCTGCCGACATCCGGGCGAAGCGGTTACGTGATGATTGCGCTTCACCCCCATGCCGCATAATCACAGACCACAAGTTAACACTTCGGCCATCATGACCATACGGAGCAGATGATCCCACTCCCCATAAGGGTTCGGTCATAAATTCCTTCGTGATGGTTCCATCGAAATTCCGTTCCCAGAAGTTCGGTCCGAGGTTATGTCGTTTAAAATCAGCAAAGATATTATTGACGATGAATCGTTTTTCCATGGGTTTCTTCACCGGAGGGTTTCCCGAGTTTGGAGTGGGCTGGATCAATGGTGTGGCAGCGGCGAAGAGCTGATTGAAGGATCCTTTTTGAGCATTATGTTTTGTTTCCACATCAGCGACCCGTCGATCACGTTCAATGACCAACGAGGGAATATGGCAACCCGTGCAGCGAATTTGCTGAAAGATTTTTCTTCCAGACCGAACGCGAGAGTTTGCCCGGTGAACGGCAGGCTTGAAATAGTTCAATAAATAAAATTCCATATGATCAACAAGGCTCACAGGGATTTCATTCGCTACGCCATCAAGATCCGGATCATCGCTTGTACTGGAGGCTGGAGAGACTTCGATAGTGTCTAGTGCACCATCCAACACCATTCCCGATGGCGTCGTGATCTTTCCTCCGGCTGAAGCCTTGGCCAAGTCTGGATCGAAGGCTTCGAGGCCCATTTCTGCGTTAAATGCCCCTACCACAAACTCACGAATGGAGATCTTGCCACCATGGTGAAGGAATGGACGTACACGTAAGTCTCCGTTAACCCCGGTGACATTTGATGTGTCCACGGAACCGTCGGGAAGTGCTCTGATGAATCCGTATGAAATGCCCTTGCTTTGGAGCCTGACGCGAATATTTTGGCCGGTTTCTTGCGCGCGAGCACTCGCCGAATTTTTGATGCTACGGAGTTCTTGGGTGATCTCATCGGCAAGCATTTCAATCAGGCCAAGCCCAAACAAATGTGGGGCGTCTCGGCTATCAGGCCGAGTGAAGACATCACCGCCGAATCCTGCCGAGCCTTTCGGACGTCCATGACAGGCTGCGCAACTATCGGCAAGTCCCGCACCAATCGAATCATCGGCTTCAATATTGCCTCGTCCGTCTCCGGTGCGAGGGCCGAATCCTTGCGCAATCGTAAACTTACGTTGGAATAGCTGTCGTCCGCGGCGAATAGATCGAAAGGGGTCTCGATTGATGATATATAATGACGATTGAGGTGTATTAATATCGCCTCGGCCGGCACCGATCTGATCTTGTAATGATTTCTGGATGCCTGCATTGATGGCATTGGGCGTTTGCGTGACGTCAGTTTCCTGAGCGTACCCACTGCTGGCGTAGCAAATTATTAAAAAAGGAATAATCCTGAGACCTGTTTTAACAAGTCGGATAGGTCGTTTCATTGTGCTCATCTCCCATTCTTTTTTCAACATGTTCAAAAAAAATGCATCGATCATCGCGTTGACATGGATGCGCGTTGCTAGCGCTTCTTGTCACAACGCGGGAGTCCCGAACATCAGAAGGCAGACGGAGGTCGTATAGGCACACGTGTAATAAGGATGTTCATGTGAAGACGAAATGTTGTACTAGTAGTATTCCTAGTGATTCTGTGATTAGCCTCGCAACCGCCTCCAACATTCGCGGAAGTCTAAGCTCTTAGGGTGGTCGTATCTCTTGTTGTCCAACGTGTCTTCGCATGGTGAAATTTCCCTTTGTTGTGTGTCGTCGTGAATGATCGCATCGTCGATCTATCATCGTGTTTATGTCTTGGTAAAATGATTGCATTCAT
>BQIX01000630.1 GCA_021604145.1 Nitrospirales bacterium | reverse complement strand
CATTACGAACATCAGTTTTTGACGCCGTTTCTTGATACATACTTCACGAATAACGGATCTGGAATTCTCATGGCGGCGGAAGGCACGTATCGAAATGAAGACTTTTAAGAACACAAAAAAACATTGCACAGATACAGGAATAGGCGAACAAGGCATTGCGGCCGTCGAAGGCCTGTTTATGATGTTAGTGTTTCTTGCGATCGCCTTTGGGATTGTGGAATTTGGTTCGATGATTCATGCGCAGACCACCGTGACACACATTGCCAGAGAAGGAGGGAACCTGGCTTCACGCGATATCAATGCCGGTAATGACTTATTGGACCTCCTTGCTGCTTCAAGCTCATCGTTGGATTTTGCTCAGAACCCAGGTGATTACAAAATATTTCTCGTTTCCGTTCAAGCCGGTGATGCGACAGATAACGCACCCTCGTGTGACACGGTGTTTCAACGAGGAACGTTGTCAGGAAATACCATTCGTTCTCCTCAGGTGGAGCCCAACTGTGGTCTAACACCCGAACTGGCGACGTATCTCACGCATGATGGAACCTTGTCCGCGATAGAGCGTCTGACCGTTGTCAGGGTGTATTATCATCATGCGCCGCTGACCCCGTTGGGTCGTATATTAGCCGCACCGATGTTTGGTAGCATTCAAACGGATGTTGGTGATATCGTTATGACGAGCCAGTCAATCTTTTGAATTGTCTTCTCTTTCCTCATTTGAGCCTGCTGACCCCCCTGCCCACCTTCGTGCCCTCTGCTGAAGCTTCGGTTTGTCGACCAGGGGCGTTCTCTTGACTGGGTCGTTCGTGAAACGTGGGGAAGGAACGTGAAGCGTAAGAAAAACCAGAAGACTCTTCCTACGAGATATGAGCAACGCCTCACGAACAGCGAGCCTATCCTACCGTCGCATCATGGCAATCCAACGCCAGAGATTCAGTAAACTGGCCATTGATCCAGCAACATACGTGAGTGCGGCGGCTTTGAGAATCCGCCTAGCGCCAGTCAGATCTTCTCGAGAGAGATATCCTCCTTGCTCTAAGACGGGAAGCGCTCGACGAAAACTCGCATCCCATTCCACTGGCAGAGTCATTACATGAATCAGTGTTCCAATCCCCATCGTGGCAATTCCGGCAACCATGACCAAGAGTCCTGCGGCTGGTGCTCGTGTGAATCCAGCCACAAGAGGAATGCCTAACATGATAAATGACCCGATCTTTTCTGCTTTCTGTGCAACATGAACCAAACGTGTCCGTTCTTTGAGTGGAGGGTATGCGGCTTGATCTTGGAGGGCATGCCCAACTTCATGGGCGGCAATGGTCGCAGCCGTCAACGACTTTCCGTAATAGTTCTCTGAATGGAGTCTGACGATTTTGGCAATTGGATCATAATGATCACCCATATCTGTGGTTTCAACTTGAACCTCTTCAAGATGAAACCGGTCCAAGAGATGTCTGGCCAATTCACTTCCTGATCCAGGGAAATCTTCTCTCGAAGCTCGATGTTGCGCAAAAACTCGTTTAACCCAAAGTTGCGGGCCGATAAAGACAGCGGCGAGAAGAATCAGGAGTAAGACAACGCGAATCATGGAAATGTCGGAAGACGTATGATGAGAAAGGTACGACGAAGAAAGAGATGAAAGTTTGAGCTATTGATCTGATGTGTGAGTGAACCAGGCATAGGTATTTTTGACCTGAACATGTTGTTATTTACCATAAGCTATGATGAACAACTGACAATGATCGGGCTACTGTCTGAATCTTGTGGAAGCGCATAGGCGTCCATCCCGGGCTGCTCGGTAAACGGATCATTCAACAGGTTCAAGAGACGGTCGATTTCGGCATAATCCTTATGTCGTGTCGCTTGCTCAATGGCTTTTTGGGCCAGGTGGTTTCGAAGGATGTACTTTGGATTCGATTGATTCATCCGTATCTGACGTTTTAGGTCTTGGCTTTTTTCGGCTTGCAGCCGCTCTCGGTAGCGTGTTGTCCAATCATCAAAGGCTTCACGATGGAGAAATTGATCTCTAATAGCTGAATTTTCATTGGGAAGTTTTGGCTGAAACTGACTCAGCGATCGGAAAAAATTCGTATAGTCGGGACGACTGGAATCCATCAGATTCAATAGGTCCGTGACTAATTTATCGTCGCCAGTATGCGTTTCAATGAGGCCTAATTTGTTTCTCATCAGGACTGCATATTTTTCAAGCATGGTCTTTTCATACAATTCAGGTGCTGCCTGAATCTCGGCCTGCTCGATCAACGGGGACATCGCTTTTGCCAAAGCCCGGATGTTCCAATACCCGATATCGGGTTGGTGTTGAAACGAATAGCGTCCGCGGTGATCCGAATGGTTGCAGACGAACCCAGGATTGAATGCTTCCATAAACCCATAGGGGCCGTAATCGATAGTCAGGCCCAAGATGGACATATTGTCTGTGTTCATGACGCCATGCGACCAACCGACTGCCTGCCATTGCGCGATCATCTCACCTGTACGAACCGCGACTTCATG
>BQIX01000629.1 GCA_021604145.1 Nitrospirales bacterium | reverse complement strand
GCTTGAAATTGATAATGCCAGCCTCGAACTTGCAGGCAATGAAATCCCTGCTCTGGATGGCAGCTCGGCGCCATTTGTGAAATTGCTGCAAGAAGCGGGAATTGTTGAACAAACGATCCCGAGAACGTACTTGAAGATTGTACGTCCCATATCGGTCGAACGCGGTAACAAATCACTGACCGTCTACCCTGCCCCACTTCAGAAAGTTTCATATTCTATTGAGTATGATCACCCGCTCATTCAATCTCAAACCTATGTCCATCACGCTTCGCCAACAGAATTTGAACGAAATATCGCAAGCGCCAGAACATTTGCCTTCAAGGAAGAAGTGGAAGGGCTCTGGTCTCGAGGGCTTGGGATGGGAGGATCATTGGAAAACACTCTCGTTTTTTCGGAGACAGAACTGTTGAATGAAACTGGCCTCCGCTATACCGATGAATGCGTTCGGCACAAAATCCTAGACCTTATCGGTGATTTAGCCTTACTCGGCGTGCCGGTTATTGGCCACTTCGTTGCTGATCGAACTGGACATCAACTTCACGCTGAATTAGTCACAGCCATTAATGCCAACCCCGATTCCTGGATACTGATCAATACTGACGTTGAAGGCAACGCGACGGCGTCTTTGCTGCCAGACCAGGCTTCAAAGGTATCGACCGCCGCCGAAGCCCATCATGTGTATTCTTCATTTTAGTTCCCGTACACTTCTGTATTCCACGCTGAAAGCCACGCAATTAAGAAAGCGACCTTTCCACCTCTGAGCGACAGCTAGCATTCTTCGTTTTTCCTCCCAATCCCTATCACCATTCACACCAAAATGTTCTGGCTCTCTACATCCATCAAATGAAGATTTTAACGAATCCACCAGTTGGAATGCCTGGACACGATACCAGGCAAGAAGGTGCCACCTTGCATAGCATTCAACTGCGTGATTCAGCCATCGACCTGATGTCTCAATGGCATGTGTCCAGGTCCAGCTGAGGCCTATCAACTAACCCCGCGCAGTTCAATATCGTAAGCAGCGAAAATTCCTTAAATCGGCTATAAAGGAAGGTTATACCCACTTGGATGTACTGATGATGAGTGACGGGTCATATCACGTAGGGGATATCAAATGTGTACAAGGGGCGCTGTATCGTTTGGGTAAAGCTGCAACGGAGGGATCAGTGAAAATTTGAAGAAAAGGAGAAAATCAATTTGACAAATAAAGACAATTACCAACTTTAGAAGTGGGGGAATCAATAGCCATACTTGACGTGTCTTTGTCAGAAAAGTTGATAGTTGGCAAGATTATGCTGGGGAGGGAGGAGGCTGTGGCTAAGGATTATGCCAGCGGGCACCTTCAAGCTCGGGGTTAAACTGATGTGTGAGTTTGAGCGTATCGCCATCCTTAATCTTTGATTCTAAGGTTGAAATCCGTAGATTAATTGTCACCATGACTTGATTAGAAGCGAGAAACGATTGAAAGGGCTCAAACTTCCCAGCATGCACTTGAAAGAGCTCCCGCACTGTTATCGGTTCAGGGACTTCGCATTCAAATTCAGGCTCTTCGACAGCATCCTGAAGGATCTGACCAAACACCAACACCTTAATCATATCATCCTCTCAAAAGTTCTTCATCACACGTCAAGTATTTAAGCACGAATCCCTCTCACGACACAATTGTTATTCTTGCGCTTCGTTGAGTAACTCAGCAATATGCTTAACCGATACTGACCCTCGAAGGCCATTTTTCAACTGAATCATACAGGCCGGACAACTGGTGGCCACGGTTTGAGCTCCGCTAGCAAGAATGGCCTTCCGCTTACGCTCGAAAATCTTTCGTGAAGTCTCATAATCCTTGACAATATACGTTCCCGCTCCGCCGACACAACGATCAGCATCTTGCATTTCAACGAACTGCATACCCGGCAAATTCGACAATGCCTCACGTGGGGCTTTCGTTACGCCAGCGGCCCGTAAATGACAAGAAGAATGATAGGTTACTTTTTCTACCCCCGACTATGGGACAATGAGGTCGTTTGGCTTGAATCAGCGACGCATGGTCATTGACTAAATCAACAAGAGATTGAATGGCCGGATGGTCGGAAAAAATCCCAGACAGAGCCGGATCACCCATTTCATACGACTGAGCGTGCAACCAATCCCCGTGAGGCAAACGAACACGAAGCGCCAGCACGTTATCTTTGACTGATCCATAACGGAGGGTATGTGGCCCAGAAGAATTGTTTGCCAACATCCCATCGAGCTTACACATCTCTCCGCTGGATGGATCAGGACCAAACATCAGATTCGACGTCAAGAGTTGTTTATTCAATTCAGCCAATACGATGCCCGGTTGAACACGAGCCCACTTCTCAGTGTGATTCACTTCCAGAATTTTATTCATCCTGGAGACATCGAGAATAATCCCCGACCCAATCGCTGATCCCGTGAGATTGGTTCCTGCAGCTCGTGCCGTGAGCGGAACACCATGACGGACCGCGTAATCCATAATTAGATCAATATCTTCTTCA
>BQIX01000628.1 GCA_021604145.1 Nitrospirales bacterium | reverse complement strand
ATGGTCTGCATATGTCCGTCGATTGTTTTGGTGATATCGGATGGCAGATCAAAATGGGCTTTTTCTTTTGCCCAGGTTTCGCGGGTGGCACTGACGGTGCTACGGACTGTATCCCGGACGAGTGTTTTGGGAAGCTGGGCTTTTTCTGCGAGCTTTTCAAAGAGGGGTTCATCGCACTGGGTCATGTCTTTCGTGTTCAGGAATTTGAGTGCCAGCCGGTCGTTGGGAATATAGGGTATGGTTGAAACCAAATCGTACGCTGGAGCCAAATGAGGGGTTTGGCCATCCGGGTAAATGAAAGACCAGTTTTTCAGATGCATGTCGCCGTTGCCAGTCAAGATAGTAAAGGTCAGACGGCGGATAAAATCCTGGAGTCCGGTTTCTCCTGTCAATGTCCAAATCATGCTGGCGATATTGGTGAAGCTGACGCCTTCATATTTTTTGTCTGGCGGAACATTATAGACTTGAGCAAAATCTTCAATATGGATGCGCTTACCGCCGTCCGAACGGTCAAAGCGTTTGACCGCGAGTACATTCGTGCCGTGTAGTTTGCCGAAAGCCGGCAGACCGGCGATGGCCTTAAGGGGGACGAGTTTTGTTTCTGGTGTGGGGATGCCGACACCAGCGGCCATGTGCATCATGGCAAATTCATTTTCTGGGACGAGATCGTATGTCGGCGATGGCAGTTTGACGATCCAGTTTCCGCCCGAGCCGGAGGCTGGGATGGTCAGACCACCGTCTTGTGTCAGGAGTGCGGAAAACTTTAATTGGATACCGGCAAGAGAAAACCGGAATGGTTGTTCTTCCGTGAATGGAGGTTTTGCAGAGTGTTCAGTGTTCTTTCCCAGTGAAGGCGAGGAGTCTTTAGCGGGTTTGGCTGCGACGGCGCCCGGTAAATCTTCACCTAAAAGATGGAGCAGGTGAAATTCTTGGGATTGTTTGATGCCGCCGCGCTCAGCAAGATATTTGCGGAGTTGGCCTTCGGGGAGAAGATTGGAAAAAAATGGCGGAGCTTTACCGCCGCGTGATGGGCGGGATGTTCGCAATAACGTACGATCGGCGGAATAAAAAGACTGACTTAAGACAGGCCGGTCGGGATCGGTTTCATACGCTTCATCGAAGGCAAATATGATGGTCCCGTCGGGCAGGAGCGTGAGCGTACCAGCGAGAGTATCGTTTAAGAATATTTCGAGGATGGCTGTCATGACAGTTCCTCCTCATCCACTGTTTCAATGTCGAGTAGCCAGGCTGGTTTTGTCGTGTGGCTTTGGCCAGTTATGATGGAACGGACTGCTGGTAGAAGTGGGCGGGGAATGAGGATGGGTTCCAGATCGAGCAAGCGTGCCATTTCTTGGAGGCTGGAAAAGCGCACATCGACGTTGCCAGCTTCGATTTGTGAGATATGGCTTTGGGGTAGACCCATCTTGGCACCCAGGTCTTTTTGGGTGAGTCCTTTGGCCTTGCGGGCAGTGCGTAATTTCCTCCCAATGTCTTTACTCATTAATATATGCTAACACATATTTATAAAATATAAAATATGTTATTATATATATTTATGGAGAAGACGCTAGAGACCATGTGTCCATCTGTGCGTTGCAATTGGGGTGGAGATTCGAATGCCGTACTTTAGTAGATTGCTATCAGGGTCCGAAATGATCAGAGAGTTTCACATTCAGATTGCATCATCCAGTGGTGACCGTTCCAATATGGGCGATGGGATTGTTTTTGAGCCTGTCGACAGCTTCATTCAGCATCCTTCGCACAGCGAAATCCTGTTGAGTGATTTCGGTCCAACGGATTACTCTTGATTCTCGTAAAGACGCGGGCTTGTGGTGTTTCTCCTTGCCAGCCTGAGCTACGAAGCACTTTAAAGCCTCCTGTTTGAGGGCCTTTGGGATTTCGTTCTGGACTCTTTGCGTAATACCCTGCGTCATACCAATCGGCAACCCATTCCCACACATTGCCAGACATGTCATAGGCGCCATAGGGGCTCTTGCCGGCTTCATAAATACCCACAGGCACCAGTGTCGCTTCTCCACGCCAGGTCGTTTGATTGTAGTTCAAGTGTTTATCGGTCGGTTCGATGTCTCCCCACGGAAATCGCCATTCATTCGGACCTTTTGCGGCTTTTTCCCATTCTGCTTCGGTCGGAAGACGTTTCCCAGCCCACTCGCAGTAGGCTTTTGCATCGTACCAATCGACGTTGATGACCGGAAGATCGATGATAGATTCCGGCATGGTATTCCCTTGCCAAAGGCTTTTTGTGGAATCTGTCGGATGGTGAGGCGATCGGTGTCCAGTATCAGTGATAAATTGCAAGTACCGTCCGTTGGTGACTTCATATTTGTCGATATAGAACGTATCAAGAAAGACATCATGATTCGGCCGTTCATCAACACCCCCATCGCGTGCTCCACTGGGGACACCCATTGGGAAATTGCCTTCTGGGACGAGCACCATCGGCCCATTATCCTTTCCAGTAATTTCGGTTGGAGAAGAAGCGGCATTGGCCAGTAGAATTCCTGTCCCCCAGA
>BQIX01000627.1 GCA_021604145.1 Nitrospirales bacterium | reverse complement strand
TCAACGACCATTAAGCTTTTGGCGTACCCACGAGGAATTTGGGAAATTTGGTGGCCATAGGCACGAATGGCGTTGGTGGCAGCCTCCCGAAAATCATCACGATTGAAATGGAATGACAGTCGAGCCAGTACCGACGAAGCTACGGCATTCCCGCTAGGTGTCGCGCCATCTGGCCCTTCCCGGCTTCGAAGAATGAGCGATTCGTGGTCAATGGCGGTGGTGAAAAATCCTCCATGCTCCCGATCTGAAAAATCTTCCAGAATTCGCTCAGCCAGAGAAACAGCTTCGTGAAGGTATCGTTCGGATGCTCCGGCCTCATACAAGTCAATAAGGGCTTCAGCGAGGTACGCATAGTCTTCTAAGCAAGCTTGAAGATGAGCTTTTTTTTCTCGATACGTTCGAAGTAATCGATTGCCAGGCTGGGCAAGGGTGGTCAACAAGAAATCAGTCGCTCTCTGAGCCGCCTCCAGGTACCGCTGCTTTCCGAGTACGCGTGCCGCTTCAGCCATCGTTCCGATCATCATGCCGTTCCATGCCGTGATAACTTTGTCATCTAAGCCGGGCGGGACGCGCTGTAGGCGAGCTTGGTAAACGAGGGGACGAACTCGTTCGATCGTTGCCCACAGTTCTTCCGGGGAACAGCCGAGATCTTCGGCGACCTGTTCTAATGTTTTGGGAGTATTGGGAATGCTGTGATGTTCCCAATTTCCTTCGTCGGTGATATCGTAGTATGCACAAAATCGTTTGGCATCTTCTTGGTTCGTGATAATGGATTGAATCTGTTGCGGGGTCCAGACAAAGAACTTTCCCTCAACCCCTTCTGAGTCTGCGTCGGTGGCGGAGTAGAATCCGCCCTCTGCCGAGGTCATTTCACGTATGATGTAATCGAGTGTTTCTGTGGCGATGCGCCGGTAGTGTTCATCCTGAGTGGCTTGATACGCTTCAACATAGGTTCGAGCTAACAGGGCGTTATCGTACAGCATTTTCTCGAAATGCGGAACCAGCCAGCGAGTATCCGTTGAATAACGGGCGAAGCCTCCTCCGATGTGATCATAGATTCCTCCGGCTGCCATGGCATCTAATGTTTTTCGGACAATGCGGAGTGTGTGTTCATCTTTGGTCTGATGATACTGGCAGAGTAGAAACGACAAGCCTGTTGCCGGGGGAAATTTTGGAGCCTGCCCAAACCCGCCGTGTGTGGAGTCAAAGTCCTGGGCATATTGTTCGACGGCGGTTGCAATTTCTGTTTCTCCCACGGTCATGGGAGAGGTCACTTTAATCGATTCACGGAGTCGGCTGGTAAACTGCGTGGCTTGCTTGACAATGTTTTCATGATCTTTTTCCCAAGCAGCCGCAATGTTTTGGAGTACGGTTGAGAAGCCAGGGCGGCCCCATTTGTCTGTTGGCGGAAAATAGGTTCCAGCAAAGATTGGCTCCTGATCAGGAGTCAAAAAGACAGTCATTGGCCATCCCCCATGTCCCTGATTCATGGCTACCGTGGCTTGCATATAGATTTCATCAATATCCGGTCGTTCCTCGCGATCGACTTTGATATTGATAAAATGGTCATTCATGAGTTTGGCGATGTCATGGTTTTCAAATGACTCGTGTTCCATGACATGACACCAGTGGCATGCTGAATATCCAACAGAGAGAAGAATGGGTTTGTTTTCTTGTTTGGATCGATTCAAGGCCTCTGGACTCCATGGGTACCAGTCGACTGGGTTGTACGCATGTTGGAGTAAATAGGGACTGGTTTCGTGGATTAACTGATTGGCCTTGCGTTCTGACGTTGGATTACTCATATGGAATGACTTTCTTCTGTAAAAATAGGATAGAGAAGGTTAATGCTCAGTGGCAGTGAGCAAGAACGGCTTGCGTTGCGTTTGCTTCCCCCCTCATGTAGCGGAGGGGAAAGCGCCGCCAATAACAGAGTAGTTATTTTTTCTCTCCTAAACTTCGTTCATATAGGAGGACTTTCCATCCATCTGTTTCAGAAATGAACCCTTTGGGTTGGACCACAGGAAGCATACCCGTTCCTGGAACCTTCCCTGACTGACCCATGCTTCCGTTTTTTAACACCCACATGAGTTCGCCCACGGTGCGATACTTTTTAAACTTGGGATTAGTGAAATTTCGTGGTTGGATGGGGAGATTGCTGGCAGCTCCGCCATCACCTTTTCCTTCTGCCCCATGGCAACTAATGCAGCCTCCACGGCCAAGGAAAATTTTTTCCCCTTCTGCAAGTATCTCTTGAGTGGCCTCAAAGGGTGGTTTCATCTTTTTGGCTGCGGCCAGTTCAGGTTTTGGCACACGCTTCACACGAATATCAAATTCTCCTCCGGCTTGACCGTATCCAGTTGGATTGACGGCTAAGGCTAAATCAGTGCTGAGCAATGAAATTATGACACATAGTCCAAAGAGTAGTAAGACCGTCTTCATGAAACCCTCCTTTTAGCACATGAGTGGAAAAGTTACGGTAATATCACTTAAGAATGTCTCTACTGTTTTATGACGCGGCAGGATACCATGTGATGTGATCGTGGGCAATTAAAG
>BQIX01000626.1 GCA_021604145.1 Nitrospirales bacterium | reverse complement strand
ATTTACCGGATCTCCGATTGAGATGGAGAACAGCCTGCAAGACCTCTCGAATTCATTTATGAATTCCAACTTTCAACCAGGTGTGGGAACAAGTCATGAAATGCATTGGGAGCCTGGTGTCTGGATGCAAGGAACAGGGATATATGGTAAAGGCAAACGTGATAGCAATACGACAGGATTTCACTATCAATCCGGCGGAGGAATGTTAGGATTTGACCGTCGAATCGGCTCCAGGTCTTTGATTGGAATGAATCTGGGTTTCTCAAAAACCTATGTAAACTTCGATGGCATTTCTAACAAAAATCGCGTGAATACCTATCTTGTCGGTATGTACGCCAGTCATATGCGAAAGCCATTTTACGCCGATATTGCCAGCACCTTCGGGTACCTGAAAAATAAAATCAGTCGTGGCATTACGTTTGGATCACTCAATCGTCGAGCCAAGGCTCACACAGACGGATACCAATTCTCCGGATATCTTGAAATGGGCAGTCGCCATCCCTGGAAGAATTCTTTCCTTGACTTAGAAATCCAACCATTAACCTCTGTGTCATATAGCTACCTGTCTCAGGACGGGTATACTGAAACTGGAGCACAAGCGCTCAATTTGACAGTGGGCAAATCGAAGACGAAAACGCTTCGTCCGTCTCTCGGTCTTCGAGTCGCTGGCGTGGTAGCATCTGGTCTGACATTTGAAATTGTCCCGGAAGTATGGGGTCGGTGGAGTTACGAAGTGCTTAACACCAATCGTCTTGTTGATGCTAATTTTGCACAAAATCCTAACGTCCGTTTTACAGTTCAAGGATTCAAACCCGACCGAAGTCGTGGACTGTTAGGAGCAGGACTGACAGCCGAAGTTTTAAAGAAGCAGATTTTGAGTGTGAATTATTTTTCACAATTGAGTCAGAACATGACGACACATGGGGTCACCCTGGATTGGCGACTCATTTTTTAAATTCAAATTCTTCGATGATCAGACGACCCATGTCATCGGAAAAGGCTGAATGTCATTGGCATTCAGTCTTCACGTGTGATCCTATCACCAGGTCGAATGGTTCCTCCCTGCAAAACGGAGGCATACACGCCGACGTTTCCCTGATTGAGCTTCAGCGCCGTGCGTAGGATACCGGGATCCTTAGGAAGCTTTCCCTGAGGTAAGGTTGTCATCACACATCGAGCACAAGGTCCGGAGATCCGTAAGCGAACACTCTCTCCAATTGCAATGGTATGTCCAATCCATGCATTTTCTACAAAGCCCTCCGTCTGTTCCGTTGTCTCGATGACGATATTGGGGCGAAAACGGGACACCGAAAACTGTCCATCCGGATAGCCGGCATGAAGTTGGTTGAGTGTAGCGGTGGTAAGAATATGGACCATGGCCGCATCAAAAAATGTTCCTGCAGGAAGGGTAAAATCTGTCACGGTGTCGCGATAATCACGACCATCGACATCCGGCCAATATTCTTCCGAGCGAGCGGTCCAGGATGTCGGGAGCGAAGACTGGACGCCTTTAACGGTTCCTTGCTCGGTTGCGACTAACATGACTTCTCGATTGAGTCCCTTTGAAAGCTGTTGATCCACATCACCAAGTTCGCTGGTCACCGTCGTACCATCGGGCAAAGTAATATGGACCGTGGATTTTGTGTCATGCTCATCTATGACTTCAGGAAATTTTGCCTGAAATGTAAATAGCGTCGGCC
Organism: Nitrospirales bacterium; assembly: GCA_021604145.1. GTDB lineage: Bacteria > Nitrospirota > Nitrospiria > Nitrospirales > UBA8639 > JAGQKC01. The sequence continues at coordinate 875 of BQIX01000626.1, read as the reverse complement.
ATTTTCTGGGATTTTTCGCCGTGGCAATGTTTCCATCTGCGTGATCCAAAATGGCGTACGATCGATCACCCACGATCCCACGATCTGCGACTTGAGCGACAGACAATTCTTCCCCCATCATCGACTTCACGGGATACCGCCACATTGACGTAATGGTTCCTAATTCGGATGCTGTTGGATGAGTCAAAGTTAGAACTCCTTTCTCACAACCATCAGGTTTCGATCATAAAGTCTTTCGAGAAATTTCCATACACGCCTATGCGTTCTATCACAAATTATCGTTGAATGAAAATGACTCCCTGTCAGGATAGAATCTATCCCACAGGGAGCCTTGCACCATGCGGAATTGCAAGAAAAACAATTACGGTATTTCGACAATATCAGATTTCATCGAACCCAAGAGACTAAGCAACTCCTTCTGTTCTGCTTGGGGAACGTTAAACGTATCGAGCGCGGCCACCAAATCTTCGACCATGGCATTAAAGTCTGCATTATTGATACGCATTCCCCGATGTGTTGTCACCATGTCTCTGCCCGTGTAGGTACATGGGCCTCCAGTTGCCATACACACTTGATCCACGAGATGCCCCTTTAATCTGGGAATATCTGTCGTGGCAAAACGGCTATTAATCCGATCGTCCTTGGCCACATTACCCACAAATTCATCGACCACTGCCGTAATAGCAGGTTTCTGCCCTAACCGATCGTACAACGAAGCGGTTGACTGACTCGCAGGGGTTTCGAGTGTCGAACAGGCTGCAGCGGTGATCAGGAGACCAACGGCTAATCCCATATGCATCTGTTTCATGAATACATGCATGCTCTCTTCTCCTTCTTTCATGATGTGATAAATAGGACTAAGTCCTAAGTCTTGG
>BQIX01000625.1 GCA_021604145.1 Nitrospirales bacterium | reverse complement strand
CCTTTGATGCAGAACGAAAATTCTCGGTTCCAAATGTGACCATTGCTGACCCTACGGCCTGTCAATGCGGTGAAGTCCTAACCGGGGCAATCAAGCCGAATCAATGCAAAGTCTTCGGGACAAGCTGCACGCCGGAGAATGCGTTAGGGGCGCTCATGGTGTCCACTGAAGGTGCATGTGCTGCCTATTACAACTACGGCTGGATTGATCGGAACGATATTCAACCCGTCAGCGTTCCGATTTAACGAAAGCACTCGGCTCTATGAAACCCTCGATGCTCTCACCTGATGAAATTTCTTCCGATGCCAAAATATCTTTAACGAAAAAGATGCGAGATCAACGGATAACACTGGCGCACGGATCAGGTGGAAAAGCGATGCGCGGTCTTATTGAAAACATGTTTGTCAGGACATTCAATAATCCTATCCTTGATGCCTTAGAAGACCAAGCCGTGTTTCCCTTACATGAATTATCGCAATATGGCCATCGCTTGGCTTTTACTACCGATAGTTATGTCGTCCATCCGTTATTTTTTCCTGGCGGCAATATTGGTGATCTTTCGGTGAATGGCACGGTGAACGATTTGGCTGTCAGCGGGGCGAGTCCGCTCTATCTCTCGTGCAGCATGATTATGGAAGAAGGACTGTCCATGGAATCCCTAGCCCAAATCGTACTTTCGATGAAAGAGGCGGCAGATCAAGCCGGCGTGTCGATTGTTACGGGAGACACCAAAGTTGTTGAACGAGGCTCAGCTGATAAACTCTTCATTAATACGGCAGGCATTGGGATCATCCCTGAGGGTATCTGTATTTCTGCTCACGGAGCTCGGCCTGGCGATGCGATCGTGACGAATGGGTTCATTGGCGACCATGGTGTGGCCATCCTTCTCGCTCGGAATGAATTAGCCTTGGAGTCCAATGTTGAAAGTGACACTCAACCCCTCAATGACTTGATTGCCCAGATGTTAAGGGTATGCCCTGATATCCGTTGTATGCGGGATGCCACGCGTGGCGGAGTTGCTACTGTCTTAAATGAGTTTGCCGCCGCGGCCGGAGTCTCAATGTATGTGCATGAATCAGCCATACCAGTGAGAGAATCTGTTCGCGGAGCCTGTGAGATTTTAGGCTTGGATCCCCTCTATCTGGCCAATGAAGGGAAACTCGTAGCGATTGTTCCGCAGGAGCGAGCCGAGCAACTTGTGGCGACCATGCAACGACATTCTGCAGGGACACGCAGTGCTATCATTGGAACGGTGAAGGAAGCACCAGTCGGGACAGTGCTGTTATCGACCACGTTTGGCGGTACGCGTATTGTCGATACGTTGGTCGGAGAACAATTACCCAGAATTTGCTAAACCAAAAATGCGCTGATGACTTTCACCGAATACACAGTAGATATTGCAGACAACGGTTACGTTGAACATCTCACGTATGGAGGGCTCTTGACTTTTCAGCAAGGTGAGGCGATTTGGGGTGCGAGCGTAGGGTTCAGAGCCATGCAAGCGGCAGGATTAGCCTTGTCCACGACTCGTCTGTGGGATCGAGAATTTCTCTCGGTGATAAGTGCTCACCCTGGACCTGGAGTTCGGGGTGCCATTGAATATATCACGCACTGTGCGAGCCGGAACCGCTTTCACTTGCTTGATCCGACTCAATCAATGGGGTGCCATAAAAATATGGAATTTCGCTGGTGGGTGAGTGATTTTTCTCAATGTGTGGAGATCGAACTTTGCCATGGGTTTGTTCCTCAGCAATTCTTTGAATTTGTCGATCGCGTAGGATCATCCAAAGAAAAGACTGATGACAAATCTCAACTTGAAGAATTAAAGCAAGAGTTGACGACGAAAGTTTTGATGGGACCACTTGAAGAAATTTTTTATAGTACATACGTCCTTGATCCTATTCTGCGAGAAGCGAAGCAATGCACGAATTGAGCTTGACGCGCAATATCGTCTCTATCGTGTCTGAAAAAGCCCGAGGGGCCAAGGTTACGCAGGTGACTTTGGAAATTGGAAAATTCAGCGCCGTTCTGCCAGATGCTCTTCAGTTTTGTTTTGATATAGTGACGAAGGGAACGGTCGCCGAGGGAGCAGATTTAGAAATCATTGAAACGCCTGGCACAGGAGAATGCGCTACCTGTGGTATAAAATTTTCACTCCAACAGATGTTTGATCCCTGTCCGTGTGGCTCAACTGACATCATCCGCCGCACGGGTTCGGAGCTGAACATTAAACAAATGGTGACAGTCTGATGTGTACGACCTGTGGGTGTTCTGATCCGGCAAGCCCTCGAGTCACAAATCTAGCGACAGGGCAAACGAATTTTCTTGGGAATCAGCTTCATTCCCACGTGCATGACGAACATGATCATGTTCACGACCATCACTCACATGGCGATCATCATTCGCATGATCATAAACACACTGTGCTCATTGAAGAGGCCATTCTCAGTAAGAATGACCAATTAGCCGCGAAGAACCGGGAATGGTTCCGAGAGAAAAACATTTTTGCTCTCAATTTAGTTAGTTCTCCTGGGTCTGGGAAAACAACACTACTCGAACACACCATTCGTGATTTGCACGGCAG
>BQIX01000624.1 GCA_021604145.1 Nitrospirales bacterium | reverse complement strand
AGAATATCCAATGGCATGACATCTTCATACACACCCACCGGCACAATCGCACGGGGGCTGCCTTGTTCAAGGGAATTCAGTCGAAATATTTTGTTTCGAAAGAAACTGGAGATGAACACATTCAAGGCCGAAAACTTATCCGGTCCAGGAGACAGCCATCCCAAGAACGTTCGTTCTCCTCCCTCCGGCAACACGGTCAATTGAGAATGATATCGACCGAGAAAGGTCGCCCACCCAATTGCCCAATGGCCGGACAGTAACGATCCCGAGATGACACGACACCGAACCGGCTCAAGCTGTCCCTCAACAAGATCCTCTGTTTTGGCTCCGAGTCGAGTCCGGATTAATCTAGGCGCCTCCACGACTGGCCCGGCAAACGCGACAATTCGTTCCGTCCAAATCCTTCCCGTCGTGAATAATTTGCCAAACGCGATCACATCCTGATACCCGAGGTGCCATACGGTTTTTTGGGGACCGACAGGATCAAGGAAATGAATGTGAGTCCCGACCAACCCTGAGGGATGAGGTCCAGCAAATTCAGCAACAGTCAATCGTTTTGCGGAAATAGTTGGAATATCTTCGCCAAGTGCCTTACAGAGAAAGACGTGTCCGTCGGTTAAATGACTGATAAGACTAAGGCCATAGAAGAAGTCATCTTTATGTTCTCGAATCACCTGTGAGGCTTGAGGAGCCAGAGGATTCGAATCCATGGCCGTGACAAAAATAGAATGTGGGGACGTGTCTGGTGATGGCACTTTGCTATACGGTCGTGTTCGCAAAGCTGTCCACATTCCGGAGTCCACAAGATTATCTCTGACTTGATCTCGAGTTAACCGAGAAAGCTCCTCGTGACGGTATGACGTAAAGATCTCTTCGTCGTTGCCTTCAAGCTGAATCACCACCGACTGAAGCGCACGCTTCGCACCTCGATTAATTGCCGTGACCACACCACTTCCCGGAGAGGTATAGACGACCCCAGGATTTGCTTTATCTAAAACAATGGGCTGCCCCAGTTTGACCCGAGCACCTTGCTCAACTAATACACTTGGCTTAAGGCCAATATAATCCTGACCAAGCAGAGCCACGGACTGCACCGGCGGCCCATCATAAATCAGTTGCTCAGGTTCCCCAGATATGGGAATGCGCAATCCATGTGTTATTGATATGTGCACGGAATTTATACGTTAAAACACCTAGGCTGTATGGCAAGGTCAAGAGTAGACCTCTTTATCTTTTTTTCGGTCATATTCGTTTCATTCTTTAGGCAATGACATTTATGTGGAAAGGTTTTGAGATGCCTTCTGAAGTTGGACTAAGCACAGGCTATAGCCGTTGAATTGAATGGGAAAACGACGAGATGTTAGTGTTTTGAAAGGGACTGGGAAGGAAGATCTGAGGAGGGTGTAGGGAAGTTCTGTAGTTCATCTAATATTCGAGCAGCAACCATATGTTTGGACATTCGAGGCAAGGGCGTCACGTTTCCGTGCCGAGTCAAAAGAATGACTTCATTGGTATCATTATCAAAAGCAGACTCAGATCCCCCCACTTGATTTACCACAACCATATCTAAGCTTTTCTTGTGTAATTTTTCGCGTCCGTTTTCTAGAAGGTCGTCTGTTTCAGCAGCAAATCCTATTAACAACTGATGGGTTCGCTGCGCAGACAAGGCCGCTAAGATATCGGTGGTCTGTTCAAGCTGAATGGGTTCTCCTTTCCAATCGCGCTTTTTAAATTTCTCTTCGCGACAATGTTGCGGTCGAAAGTCACCGACCGCTGCTGTCATGATTAACACATCGACAGCGCTGAACCGGGACCGTAAAGCCTGATACATGTCCTCAGCCGTTTGGGCCGAAACACACTCAACTCCAAATGGCGGATCAAGACTTACTGGACCACTGACCAAAATGACCTCGGCTCCCCGTAGTTGCGCGGCTCTCGCTAGGGCATAGCCCATTTTCCCGGATGATCCATTTGAAATAAAGCGAACGGCATCAATCGGCTCTCGTGTGGGACCCGCTGAGATGAGGATTCGACATCCGACTAACTCCTTCGAGGCATGGACTTTCTCAACAACGGCCTCGACGATAGTCTCTTCATTCGGCAGACGCCCGCGGCCCACTCTCCCAGAAGCCAGCTCTCCAACTTCTGGCTCCAACACGATCACCCCGCGTGTGCGTAAGGTCTGTACATGCTGTTTAATTTGGGGCTGCTCCCACATATCTCCATCCATTGCCGGCGCAATAATGACAGGACATTGCGTGGTGAGTAACAAGGTGTTTAATAGATTATCAGCTAATCCTAATGCATAGGCGGCTATCGTATTGGCAGTACAAGGAGCAAGAATAATTACATCTGCTGATTCGGGTAACGAGAGGTGAGGCATGTCCTGATGGCCAGAAAACGTATCAGTGGCAACCGGATGGTTCGAGAACACTTCAAATGTGAGCGGCGTTATAAATCGTGTCGCCGATTCCGTCATGACCACTGACACGTCTGCCCCATGACTCATAAGCGTCCGAAGTAATCCCACAGCCTTATAGGCTGCGATACTTCCCGTGATTCCAAGAAGCAGACGTGCCCCGTGTAAT
>BQIX01000623.1 GCA_021604145.1 Nitrospirales bacterium | reverse complement strand
CATGAGAAGACTAAAAATTACAGTGGTGGGAGCAGGGAATGTTGGAGGGTCGATTGCTCAACGACTTGCTGAAAAAAATTGGTATGACGTCGTCCTCGTGGATATTGTGGATGGCATGCCACAAGGCAAAGCCTTGGACCTCGCCGAGGCTGGGCCAGTGTGTGGCTATGACTCCAAGCTGGTTGGTGCGAATCACTACGATGAAACCTCGGGCTCGTCCGTTGTAGTCATCACGTCGGGTATAGCGCGAAAGCCAGGTATGAGCCGTGATGCCTTGATTGAAACGAACACCAAAATTGTGTCGTCGGTGGTTAAGGAAATTGTTCAGCGTTCTCCTGATGCCATTATCATTATTGTTGCCAACCCACTCGATGCGATGACATATGTCGCCTATCGCGCGAGCAACTTTCCGAAACAACGAGTGCTTGGTATGGCGGGAGTGTTGGATTCTGCTCGCTTTCGAACGTTTATTGCTGAAGAATTACGCGTCTCAGTGGATAATGTACAAGCTATGGTTCTGGGAGGCCATGGAGATGCAATGGTGCCCTTGATTCGATACACCACGGTCGCGGGTCGTCCGCTTGATGAGTGGATGTCTCAAGATCGGCTTGAGGCACTCGTCAAACGAACTCGACAGGGTGGAGCGGAAATCGTCAATTTGCTCAAAACCGGGAGTGCCTATTATGCCCCTGCCGCGTCTGCGGTGGAAATGGTTGAAGCGATTGTCCGAGATCAAAAGAAAATCCTCCCCTGTGCGACGCTATGTGAGGGAGAATATGGATTTCAGGGGGTATTTATGGGAGTTCCTGTGAAATTAGGCGGCGGCGGTGTAGAGGAGATTATTGAATATCAACTCACGACTGAGGAAAAAGCCGCTCTTCAGGTATCGGGGAAGGCGGTCCAAGATTTGTGCCAAAAAGTCGATCAACTTCTTGTGAAATAGCTATTTTTGTTCCAACGCATTCGGTAAATTCCTGATAATATATTTTCTATCTTTTATTCGCTCTCGTGAAGAATAAGGCCTAAGAATATTGAGCCAGTAGGGCCTATGGCCGATTCAGTTTTGCCGAAACGGAAACGCGCCAACGTGTACAATGTTGACATCCAATACGTGAGATAACACGTCAATCACTGTTCGTACATCCAAGCGGGTATAACCTTCATATATTTGAAGTAGGTCATTTTTGCTAGGTTAGCTTGAACATCTCCAATGCATAAGTAGATTATTGAGAGTGGTATAATAAGAGTATGAGGCCTGACTCTAAGGCATTGACAATCCATTAGTTTTATACAATGACGTGCTTGACGGCATTAGAGAGTGAGCCGTATAGTTGGAGAATTACGCCAAATAATTTCTTTTAACAATCGAACCAACCATAGAATCTAGTAGATGTATTCAAGTGCTCGACCGAAGGCATACGCCTCAAATGTCTAAACTATTTTAAACGGGTACATGTGAGTGAGACGAAGATGACTGAACAAACAACTATAGCTCCACGAGTGCTCGTCGGTGTTGAAGACGAACCGTGGAAAGTTGAGCCGTATATGCGCCGTGGTGGTTATGAGGCGTGGAAAACGTGTGTATTGAAAGAAGATCGTGAGTCAGTGATCTCGGTACTGAAGCATGCGCATCTTCGCGGTCGAGGTGGAGCAGGGTTTCCTACGGGCATTAAATGGGAAAAGGTGTTTCACCACCGAGAGAAAGAACGATATTTTGTCTGTAATGCCGGCGAACATGAGCCGGGGACGTTCAAGGACCGGTATCTTCTCAAGCACCATCCTCATCAATTACTTGAAGGCTGTCTTATCGGAGCGTTTACCGTGAACGCAAAAAAGGCCTTTATTTATCTGAATGCAGAATTTGAAGAAGAACGTGCAAACTTTGAAAAGGCTATTGATGAAGCACGTTCAAAGGGATTGATAGGGGAAAATATACTGGGAACCTCCCTTGCTCTCGATCTAGAAATATTTGATGGCCATGGAAGTTATGTGGCTGGTGAAGAAACGGCCATGTTGGAATCGATGCAAGGTCGGCCTGCACAGCCAAAGCAGAAACCTCCGTTTTATCCAACGGAATTTGGCCTCTACGGCAAGCCGACGTTGGTGAATAATGTGGAGACGTTATCGAATATTCCTGCAATTCTGCGGAATGGTGCCGGATGGTTTATGCAGGTTGGGACTGAGAAAAGCCCAGGTACTATGCTGTTTTCACTCAGTGGGGCCGTCAATCGTCCCGGAGTCTATGAACTTCCAATGGGCACACCGATTCGTTACCTCATCGAAGAATGTGGCGGAGGAATTCCAAATGGCCGAGGACTCAAGGCCGTCTTTCCTGGTGGACCATCCTTTGCGATGATTGGGCCTGATCAACTTGATTTACCGATGGATTTTGATTCCCTCAAAAAGGCGGGTACTGGGTTAGGGTCTGCTGGAGTCATCGTGGTTGACGACGCGACCTGCATGGTCGCACAAACACTAAAGCTGTCAAAATTTTTTGAGGTCGAAAGTTGTGGCCAATGTCCGCCTTGTCGAATTGGAACCGGTGAGTTAGCCAAATTGGTTGAAAAAATTGAACAGGGAAATGGGACGCA
>BQIX01000622.1 GCA_021604145.1 Nitrospirales bacterium | reverse complement strand
TGATTGCTCGATCGATTCCGTTCCCGGGTGTTGACGCGGGTCGACCAGCCATAGCCGCGGGATGCGTTGAAGGGGGCCCCATCATCTTTCAGGAAGCCCGCCGGTGTGCTGGCAGAAGCCGGTTGAAAGTTAATGGAGACGACTGAGCCGCCTGGTGGTGGGGGCGGCGGGGGTGGTCCTGGTGCCGGTGGTGGGGGAGGGGGAGGTGCTGGCGGTGGAGGATTCGAGCCAGACGTGGTTTTTGAAACTTCGTTCGAAGGCGCACTTTCATTTCCTGCAATGTCGATAGCTGTGGCAATAAATGAATAACGTGTTTCGTCTGCTAATCCACCTATTGTTTGAGATGGAGAGGCAGGATTCGATGGTAAGCCAGAAAATGCTGGGGCTCCATAATTGGTAGAGGGCGGTATCCGTTTGTAAATTCTATATCCTGCAAGATCATTTTCGTTATTAGGGTCCCACGTTAGTGTGAGGGAGGCTGCCTGACCATAAAGAGGAAGAGAAGAAAATACAGCAACCAAAAACAACGCAAAAACTGTGGGGGTCTTGGGTTTACGCACTGAGGCAGTATGACGTGTCATAGTTCTCCGTGACAGATTCCAGTTAAGATGTTTTGTGAAAATCAAACCTAACAATTTGCTTAGAAGTGAAAATCAAACCTGAGAATAAAAAATCAGAAGTTAATGCTGGCGCTCAATTCATACGATGACATGCACCGTATGAGATAATTCCACTATCCTTGTGGCGGGTGTTGCTGATCCATTTTGCGGAACCTTTTAAATCCCAGGCATTTTCCCAAGCAAGTCATATGCCGATTTTATGTTTTCTGTATTTATTTCTTGAAATTAGGAAGTTATAAAAAACCATCACAATGGTTTTGTTATCATTGAATGAGAGAAATTTAATTTTCTGCAGGTCATAATGTTCATGTGTAATACGTAGTTTCTGGAACATGGCAAAAGCGAATCTCACGATATGTAGAATTCGTGTTTTTCGAATATCGCTTTAATATTTACGCTAAAAGACACGGTTTGGACTATGAGATTTGACTAGTCTGTGAGAGGTGTGTTTTTTAATGGGGCGAATGTCTTGGTGGGTTGGGGCTTCGAGACGATGTCTTATTCTCACACTGGCATTCGTTGATTCGTGTTTCTGTTAAAAATGCTATTGAGGGTTGAGTTCCATTGAGTTGTGTTGGATATGTGCCTGGATGTAGTTTGTCCCTGTTTGTATGGAAAGCAAAGGGAAAAGGTTCTGGATTGTGAATTTGAGCTAATGGTAAGGGGGAGGAAGTAGTGATCGATACGAAGTATCTCGTTGTGGCAGTGGTGACGAAATTATTTACTGTCGGACGATAGCCGTCTTATGTTTTCGCGTCTTTCTATTTTTTGGCGATCGGCATTGGGTTATTTGACCATCATTGCTTTGGTGGTCGGTGTGAACTTGTATGTTCTCAATCAACTTCGTGTCTTGACGGATTTAAGTGCAGAGCTGGTGATTCACCATTTCCCTGCTGTTGAAACAGCGAAACGTTTGATCGTGAGTTTATATGCACAATTAAAAAGTGATAAACAATATCTCGTTCTTCGAGATACCCTGTTGTTGCAAGAATTTCTTGAAGAAGCCGAAAACTTTCGAAAAACGCTGGAGGTTTTACGAGAACAGGAAGATTCTCCGAAAACACTGGAGCTACTTGCGACAGTCAAGCAACTCCATGAAGAACTTCATACGCTATTTCTTAGTGAGGGGGTAGAGCAAAACGATCGCTCGGAGCTCTCTATTTCTTCGTATGAGAGTCGACGAGATGTGTTAGTTGACTCTATGACCGAGGCGATCAATTCGTATATCACGTTACAGGAGTCGAGTATCGGAGGGATTTTACGCGATACGCATGTACGATCAGTTCAAGCGGTTGATATTTCTCGGCAGCTTATGATTATGGCATTATTGTTGGGACTTGGTTTGGCGGGTGTGGCCAGTTATAGTATTCTGCGTCCGTTAAGACGCGTTCAAGGACAAATACGCCGTATTGGGCAAGGGCAGTTTGGTCGAACGGTCCCCGTGACTGTGCCCCATGAGTTACGAGAACTTGTTCATACGGTCAACTGGATGAGCGAACAATTACAGCAATTGGACCAAATGAAATCTGAATTTCTCGCTAATGTTTCGCATGAACTTCGCACGCCGTTAACCTCGATACGAGAGGGCACACAGCTTCTGGTTGATGGAATCCCCGGTCCCATCAATCGCGATCAGCGTGAGACATTGACAATCTTACTGGAGAGTAGTCAACGTCTCAATCAGTTAATTGGTAATCTTCTTGATTTGTCTCGAATGGAAGCTGACATGTTGGCCTATCAATTTAGCCCAACAGACTTGAATCGTCTGGTGCTGCGTTCTGTTGAGAAAATGAAATTTTTAGCAGAACGAAAACATATTCAACTTGTGACAGAGTTATCACATGATCGTGTTCGTATGCAGGATGTTGATGGTTCCCGCATTGAACAGGTGACTGAAAATCTGTTGTCGAACGCGATTAAGTTTAGCCCTGAAGGATCGTCTATTACTATTCAGTCACGGGCTGCGGAGAATGG
>BQIX01000621.1 GCA_021604145.1 Nitrospirales bacterium | reverse complement strand
CTGGGACCAATAGAAAGGAATACACATGGCACTGAAAAAAGGCGATATCATTGATGAACGCAAACGTTACCCAGATTCATGTGGACTTGTGGTCAAAGTGATGAGCGGTGGCGAAGGATTTGAAAAGCTGATCTGTTGCGGCCATGAACTCACGGAAGAGGATGTCGTGCCATCCCCGGAGACAAGTAAAGGCAGAAAAAAAGGCAGTCTCGTGATTGGAATGACGATTGATGAAAAAAAACTGTTTCCAGACTCTTGTGGACTTCGCGTCATGGTTATGGATGGTGGAGCAGGATTCCAGGAAATTCTCTGCTGCAGCCATTCCGTTAACGAGGCAGCGATGCAAACACTTGAATTTGGCATGGGCATGCGCGGCCCCGCAGAGTCCCCTAATACCTCTCAATCAGGCAACGCATAAGGAAAAACGCCGATGCACGGCTGGACGCCAGAATCTACCAAACAATGGGTGAAATGGATGCAATGGCTCGACCGGTGGGGCTACATCTCTGCCTGCTTGAGTTTCCTGGCTCTCGGTATGTTGATTTTTGGGTACAGTTGGATAGAGTTTTTCCATCAAGCCCCTCAGGGCTTTTTAGAAGCGTCTATTGTTCTGATCAATGATTTGTTGTTAGTCATTATCCTGCTTGAACTGTTTCGAACCGTATTGGGATTTTTACAGTCCGAACGTGTGCGCCTTGAGCCATTCCTCCATGTCGGCGTGATCGCCTCAGTTCGAAAGATCCTGACCACAGGCGCAGAGCTCTCACATGTAAAGAACATTCCGAAAGACACATTTTATCATTATTTGATGGATCTTAGCCTTCATGTCGTGATCATTCTGGTGCTAATGATTGCACTCTTTTTGATTAGAAAAAGTGAAGTGACACCCACCACCACGATCACCTCGTAACCATCCTCTCCTGGCAAATTTCCTTCAAGCCGCCCATTTGACGCATTCGTCTCCTTGTTTTTCCTGCGACTTTTCTCCGCTTCATGTCTTGCCGTCTTCACGTACCTTGTGGCACTATGATTTTTCTTTTTATTGGGATAGGGAGATGATGGATTCACTACCAGAGTTTGTCGGAACCGTTCATATTTTCCTTGGGCCCTATCGCGGCAATCCTATCGCACTCTATATGCGGCAAGAGGAGACTATGTGCCACATTTCTCCAAGAGTCTATCCTTGGAACCGAACAGTTGGCAGCGGAGAAACGCCGAATAAAGCCGCTGCAGCTTTTGAGGCGAAGTGGAAAGAGAACGATCTCGCTGCTGAGATGTATTCAGGACCTCACTGGGAAGGGGGAATCAAGCCAGAAAAACCCAAACCCCCGCCAAAACCTGCGGCCCCCAAACCCGCAGCACCTGCCGCGGCAGGTGCCCCAGCAACGGCCGCAAAACCCAATGCTCCGGCTGCAAAATCTAACCATCCGGCCGCAACAGGAACGCAATCTAGTCCTTCCTCGCCCCCGGCAGCAGCATCAACCGTTACTGAACAACCGACTCCAACTCCGGATGCACAACCTGCGACTGCAACCAATCCTCAAACCGCCCCACCGCCCGGCGAAGCAACTGAGCAGAAGCCCAAACCAGCGCAAGCTGCCGAGTAAACGCTCAACTGTGCCTGAAATTCATATCTGAATAATTCGAGAAACCCGCTTAAGCTGATCGTCGAGTGCGTGAAGTGGCGAATGATTTGGCAGCTTTCACAAGAGACTGAAACAAACTTTTTTGGATAGGGTCGTGTTTGTACAAAAACTCAGGATGCCATTGAACACCTAAGAAGAATGGATGGTGAGGGGATTCGATGGCTTCTACGACGCCATCCGGGGCTAGCGCACTTGTGACCAATCGACGAGGAACCTCCTTCACCGACTGATGATGAGAACTATTGACTCGAATCCTCAGCTTTCGAACAATGCGGTGTAAGAGTGTTCGAGGTGTAATCGTAAGACCATGCGCCTTTTTCGTGGCAGATCCAGGCGGCAAGTGGGCGATATCCGTTGAATGTTGGGCAGCAATATCTTGTATTAAGGTTCCCCCTAGCGCCACATTCAGAGATTGCATTCCACCGCAAATCCCTAATGTTGGTACATTCTCGCTATAGGCCAATTGACTCACTCCCAGCTCTAAACTACTTCGTTGATGGCTCATCTGTCGAAATGGGACACATTGGCGTTCCCCATATAACTGAGGGTCTAAATCTGAACCGCTCCCTGTGATGAGAAGACCATCAACCTGGGCTAAGAGTTGACGTTGCTTCGCTTTATCGATAACCAATGGCAACAGAATGGGCAGCCCCCCGGCATCTTCTATAGCTTGGACATATCGAGCTCGAAGAAAATAGGTAGGTTCTTTTCCTCCCATATCTTCACGATCACCGGCATTGTAATCAGGCGTGATACCAATAATAGGTTTCATACAACTTTTATCAACAACAAAACTTAAGGCAAATTTCTCTCGATTTCCTTATCGGTCTTTTCCCTAATCTTCTTCATAGGGTGAGACACCATAAAATCGAACGGCTTCATCACCTTTGAGATGTGCGGGGGTGATAACATAGGTCCCATGGAAACTTGGCTCCCAAACCGTTTTAGCC
>BQIX01000620.1 GCA_021604145.1 Nitrospirales bacterium | reverse complement strand
GTGGCATTACAGTTTTTTGATGAACGAGAACGTGGAGAGCTGAAACCTGAACAACTTGACCCGCCAGGCGAAGGCGGACCATTTGTGGCAACGGACCTGCATCTTGCACCTGTTGAATTTAAAGTGACCGTTCATGGAGAGTCCTATCACATTCGTGTATCCGGAGCGGGACGAACGGTAGATGGGATCAAACCCTACTACATTAAAGTTGATGATAAACTCGAGGAAGTCTATCTTGAGCCTCTTCAAGAAGTGTTAGCCGGAGGACCAGAAGCGGCGGTCAGCGATGGTGAAACCAAATCGACGGACGGGCGACCAAAACCCACCAAACCTGGAGACGTGACCACCCCCATGCCCGGACGAGTCGTCAAGGTTTTTGTCAATCAAGGTGATACCGTCGAAGCAGGCGACTCGTTACTCGTCGTTGAAGCCATGAAGATGGAGAATCGCGTCCAATCTCCCATTGCAGGGACGGTGTCAGCCATCTTTGTTCAAGAAGGAGATGAAGTGAATCCTGACGAAACGCTGATTCAACTTGAGTAAACTGTGCGCGGTCCATTCAATTGTTGTTGGTATGCCGTTGTCGTTTTTACGTGTATCGTTCACTCTGGGTGCACGAGCACACCGAATCCCCCACCTTTGATTGAATCAATTCAACGAATCCCCCTCCGAACCGTCCACATTGATGGTCATCAGATCGCCTATGTCGAAACAGGAGCAGGGCATCCTCTCATTTTGATTCATGGTTTGGGAGGAGCCATGTGGAACTGGGAACACCAACAGTTTGCTTTGGCAGCGCACTATCGAGTGATCACCGTTGATCTCTTGGGTTCTGGGCTGTCAGCCAAACCTGACATCCCATACACCCCATCGATGTTGACCACGTTTTTCCTCAAGTTTATGAATGCGTTAGAAATTGAGGAAGCCACGTTACTTGGGAATTCCATGGGAGCTGGGCTAGCGATGGCCACGGCCTTAACGGAACCCCATCGTGTCAAATCCCTGATTTTAATCTCTGGATTTCCTCCAACCTTCACTGGCAAGATTCATTCACCACTCTATCAACGATTTCTTGAGCACCGTCCACCTCTTTGGTTGGCTAAGATGGGGAATTGGATGTCTGGACGTTGGGCCACGCGACAGGTCCTTGAAGAAATCTTGTATGATGTTACATTATTAACCCCAGCGGTAATCGAACGATCATATCAAAACAGAAGGCATATGGACGTGCTCACGCCCTTGTATTCGATCGTGGAACATATGGACGAATGGGAGCACCAATATGGAGCACGCCTCCAAGAGATACATCAGCCCACGCTGATCCTGTGGGGAGAAGAAGATCAAGTCTTCCGACCGGCTGTTGGCCAACACTTACAAGAGCTGATCCCTCAGACAACCTGGCATCTCATTCCCAATGCCGGACATCTCCTTCAGTGGGAAAAACCGGAATCGGTTAATGCCTATATCCAAGAATTTTTAGCGAAACCGGAATCGTGATATGATACGACAGACCGTACAGCCTTAACCTGTCACTATGGAGAATTACATGAAAACTAAGACAAAGACCTGGTATACACTCATCGCGCTTATAGGGCTCTTGTTGATTGCTGGATGCTCGACAACGGGAGGCAAACACGAAAACGGATTTACCTATACCGAGATACCCGTCACCTATGAAACCGTGTACCCAGGAGAGGGAAATCACATAGTGTTTCGTGGAAAAGAACTTCCATTATCGGGAACACCTATAGAGGTGGGTGATACGCTTCGCTCAGCACAAGTGACCAAAGAAGATTTGTCACTCAGCACGCTGAACGGACTCAACAATTCAATACGGATCATTAATATTGTGCCGTCGCTCGACACGAAAGTCTGTGAACAACAAACGCACTATCTCAGTGAAAAAAACCAAGGTCTCGACCAGCACGTACAACTCATTACCATCAGCGTCGATACGCCATTCGCACAAAAACGATTTGCCCAGGAAGCCAAGATCGATAATGTATTATTTTTATCGGATTATCGTGGTGGAGAATTTGGAAAAACCCATGGCTTGCTGCTTGAAGGCCCCCATGTCCTAGCCAGAGCGGTCATGGTGGTTGATCAACACAACGTCCTTCGGTACATGCAAGTGACGCCAGACCTGGGAAACCTTCCTGATATGGAAGCCGCTTTTCAAGAAGCCAGACGCCTCCTGGACACTCCTTCGTGACATTCTCAGATCAATTACGAAGACGTGCAGCCTCCATCTGGAAGGCACAACTCACTCACCCCTTTGTCATCGCATTAGGGAAAGGGACGCTTCCAGCTCGAAAATTTCAATATTACATTCTGCAAGATGCCCGATATCTTGAAGAACTCGCCAGAATATTCGCCGCAGGAGCGAAACGTGCTGACGACCCTGAAACGGCCCTCCACTTTGCCAAACTCATGGAAGACACGATTACGGTGGAACGAGGGCTTCATCAAAACTACGGCAAACATTGGAAGCTATCGGCCAAACAGATGCGAACGAGCCCGATGTCTCCAACAAACTATGCCTATTGCCGGCACATGCGAAGCGTAGCGCAAGAAGGCACACTTGGCGAAATCACCGTCGTCGC
>BQIX01000619.1 GCA_021604145.1 Nitrospirales bacterium | reverse complement strand
TACCCGCGGGTGGAAGGCAAGGACCCGCTCACGGGTGGAGAGCCGATGGAAACGCGGTGTATGTCGGCGTGTGTCGGGAAGATCCGGCTGCAGAGCTTGGTGAAGGTGGGGGAAGATGGGTTGTGGGCGGAAGACCGCTGGAACCCGTTGTACTACACGATCCGGGTGGAGCAGGTGGCGTTGCCGTTGTACCCGCAGTGGGGGACGGAGCCGAATGGGTTCTACATTCCGCCACGCCAGGCGCCGCGGGGGTATACGCGGCAGATGTTTGGGCCAGGAGTGGATAACGCGATTGAGAAGTACCTGGTGCCGAGTCGGGAGTTGTTGGCGGTGCTGCAGTTGTGGCGGGCGAGCCAGCAGATTCTGTTCCGGTATGATGTGATCCCGGGCCCGAAAGTGTTTGAGACCCAGATCCACGGGAAGAAGTTTGAGATGTATAACGATACCGTGTTGGGGTTCAACAAGTCGGGCAAAGAGGCGGTGCGGCAGCAGGTGGAAGAGCCCATCTATGTCCGCCCAGCCGAACGCATTAACTGGCTGTAAGTCGCGCGACGACAGTCGAGGGTGGAAATCAACAGGCCGGGAGGGGCAGATGCCCCTTCCGGCCTGTTGTGTTTTTTGTTGGGTACATAAAATTACGTTTAGAAGTTGCTGTGTGCTGATTCATACTTTCCGCAAAGTGAGTCAGAAAGTATGGCTAGCATGATACGAGATCCGTGGATTGTGTTGAAGTATTGAAGACGTTTCTCACGTGTCACTTTCCTAATTCGCGATCCAAGTTGAAGGCGGCGCTGATGAGCGCTAAATGTGTAAAGGCTTGAGGGAAGTTTCCCAGCGCTTCTCCGTGGTGTCCTGTTTCTTCGGCATACAACCCGACGTGATTGGCGTACCCTAACATTTGTTCGAAGAGTAGTCGCGCATCATCGAGACGTGAACGATCGACTTTTCCCGCGCGGGTCATGGCTTCGACGAGCCAGAATGTACAGATATTAAAAGTTCCTTCTTCTCCTGACAGCCCATCCTGTGTATCCGCAATGTTGTACCGATAGACCAATCCATTGGAAGTCAACCCGCCATCTTCTGGCGATCGATTGGTGGCATCAAGGGTTTTGAGCATCCTCGGGTCAGTTGGGGAAACAAAGAAGACAAGCGGCATCATCAGATTTGCTGCATCGAGTGAAGGGCTCCCGTATCGTTGGACAAAAGTTTGATTTTTAGGATCCCATCCTTTGGTCATGATTTCCTCATAAATCATGTCTCGCGTTTTCAGCCAACGGTCACGATCTGCCGGAAATGATCGTTTGTCGGCAAGGCGGATGCCACGGTCGACGGCGACCCAACACATTAATTTAGAGTAGACAAAGTGCTGCTGTCCGCCTCGGACTTCCCACACGCCTTCGTCCTTACGTTGCCAATTGTCACAAACCCAATTTATTAAGCGGCGAAGATGTTTCCAAAGATCATAAGAGATGGGTGTACCGTATTTATTGTACAGGTAGACGGAATCCAAGAGTTCGCCGTAAATGTCGAGTTGTAACTGATTGTATGCGCCGTTGCCGACACGGACTGGCTTTGAGCCTTTATAGCCATCTAAGTGATCGAGTGACTCTTCCGTTAATGTGTGACGTCCATCGATTCCGTACATGATTTGCAAGGACCCTTCTGGACTCAACTCATGGCATCGGGCCTCTAGCCAGTGCATGAATTGTGCAGCTTCATCGGTAAACCCGATCCGCAATAATCCATAGATCGTGAAGGCCGCATCACGGATCCAGGTGTATCGGTAATCCCAATTCCGTTCCCCTCCAATGCCTTCGGGAAGGCTGCAGGTTGGAGCGGCCACAATGGCACCCGTCGGTTCAAAGGTTAAGAGTTTTAAGACTAGAGCAGAGCGATACACGGTTTCGCGCCACCGACCAGCATAGGTGCATTTTGATAACCATCGACGCCAATAATCCACGGTTTGTTTGAAAAGTTCCTCAGCCTGATATTCAGATAAACCTAGTTCAGCTTGATCCTCAGATTGAATTTCCTGAAGTGAAAAATCAACTTCTTCGCCTTCTTTGAGCGTAAATTCGGCAATCACGCCGTCGCCTTGTTGCGTGAGTTCAATGCTAGTTCCCAGTCGAATTGTAAGTGTTGACGATTCGAAAACGGCTCCATGCTGAGTCACAATCGTTTTATGAGAGTCGCGTGCATAATTGAATGCTGGTCGGCACACAATGCGAAAGGCCATCGTGCCACGAATGGCTTGAACGCGACGAATCAGCCCATTGCAGTGAATATCGCTTGACCGAAATCCCACTGGCATGAAATCAATAACTCGCCCAACACCTTCAGGCGAAAGAAAGCGAGTCACAAGGACATTCGTGTCTGGCCAATAATATTGTTTATTTGTCACACGGTAGGACGAGGGAGCAATAGAAAATCTTCCTCCATTTTGGTCATCAAGAATGGATGCAAAGATACTGGGAGAATCAAAGTGAGGAAAACACAACCAGTCGATTGAGCCGTTCATGCCGACCAAAGCCGTGGTGCGCATGTTCCCGATGAGTCCATAGTTTTCAATGGGTTGGTAGGGCATAGCGGTCTCCAAGTTCAAATGAT
>BQIX01000618.1 GCA_021604145.1 Nitrospirales bacterium | reverse complement strand
AACCCTTTCTGTCGCAAATGGTCAATGGCTTTTTCGATATCATTATCATTTTCTTGAAGAGCTTTTTGGCAATCTAGGATTCCTGCCCCGGTTTTGCCACGAAGCTCTTTCACCAAGGCAGCAGAACTAGCCATGAGTGATCATCTCCTTTTTTGATATGTAGATATGAGTCGTTGCGATCCGTACGATAAACAGGAAATCGTTAGGGAGTCTGGACACCCTCAGTGCTGTCAGCTGAACTGCGGACTGACAGCATTTCAGCCATCACTCCATCTTCGCCTTCAGTCGCTTGCTCCTGTTTTTTGCGAAGCTCAACGCCTTCGAGACATGCGTCAGCGATACTCGCTGAAAAGAGTTTAAGCGAGCGTATCGCATCATCGTTGCCGGGTATGGGGTAGTCAATTCCATGTGGGTCACAATTGGTGTCGACAATCGCAATGACGGGAATTCCTAAACGGTTCGCTTCTTTGACCGCAATGTGTTGAATTCGGGTATCAAGAACAAAAATGCAGCCTGGAAGGTTTGACATATCTTTGATGCCGTTGAGGTACTTCTGTAGTTTTGTTCGCTCTTTTTCCATGCGGACGATTTCTTTTTTCTTGAGCCGTTCATAGGTGCCGTCTGTTTCAGCAGCTTCGAGTTTTTTTAATTGCCCAATGCTTTTACGAAGCGTTTGGAAATTCGTGAGCATGCCACCCAGCCATCGTTGATTGACGTAGAACATCTCACATCTTGTGGCTTCTTCTTCGACGATATCCATGGCTTGGCGTTTTGTTCCTACAAATAAGACTGACTCTCCAGAAGCCACGGTATCGCGAACAAAATGATAGGCCTTGGTAAATAGGTGAAGGGTGATTTGAAGATCAATAATATAGATGCCGTTTCGCTCACCAAAGATATAGGGTTTCATCTTGGGGTCCCACCGATTGGTTTGATGCCCAAAATGCACGCCGGCCTCCAATAGAGATTTAATCGTTACCATAATAAAGCTTTCCCACCCCCTTTCATGTGATTGGAAAAAGAACAGTATTTGCCACGATATGTGACAAATAACAGAAAAATCGAAAACTGCTGTTTCGCGTTCGAGAAAGAAAAGTGTCTAGGTGTCGGATGACAGAGAAGACATTAAAAAAACTTTTACATTCACAAACTTAGGAAGATTAGCATAGAGACATTTTTATTTCAAGCGAGTGGAAGTCTGAAACTTAATGACAAGATGGCCGTTTTGAGAATGCCGGTCTCGTATTTCTTTTGACTCCCTCGTTTGTGGCTTTGTATAGTCCTCAGGTTTGTCAATCATACAGCTTTACCTTGAGGATAGAAGGGGAAATCGAACAATGGTGGAAATTCCGGCAAAAATATATGTTCAGGGGCTGGCGAAGCAAGCAAAAAAGGCGGCACGAACATTAGCTCGCCTTTCCAGTCAAGCAAAAGCTCAAGGTCTTGAAGCCATGCTCGCAGCGTTTTATGAAAACAAGCAGACCTTTCTTGATGCGAACCGGCAAGATCTTGAGCAGATTTCTAAGGATATGGATAAACAGGTCTATCGCCAAATTATCGAACGTGTCAAATTGACCGATGAGTCGTTGGAGAAAATGGGTGAATGGTTTCAGGAGGTTGTGGAATACCCAGATCCCATCGGTGAGATGTCAAACGTGTGGATGACGGTTGACGGGTTACAAGTTGGTCGTGTGCGAGCCCCGTTAGGTGTTGTGGCGGTTATTTCAGATATGGCGCCTCATGTCACACTCGAAGCGTTTTCGATGTGTCTCAAAACCGGGAATGCCTGTCTCTATCGAGGCGGGAGTGAATGGTTTTATACGAATAAGGCGATTGCTGAGTGTTTCGTCAAGGTAGGAGCTGAGCTTGGCTTGCCAGACGGCGTCATGACGTTTATCGATCGGCCGCAGCCCGAAGCTGCTCTTGAGCTTGTTCGGTTGCCCCAATATGTGGATGCGGTCATTCCGCGAGGAAAGGCCGCCCTGCGGAAAGGTATTATGGAGCAGGCGAAAGTTCCGGTTTTAGGATATGACGGAGGGTTATCGCATATTTATGTTGATGGGGATGTTGATATTCCCTTGGCTCAAACCATTGTGGTCAATGCAAAAATTCAAAATCCTGAGGCATCCAATGCTGTTGATACGGTGCTGATTCATCAAAAAATTGTCCGCCATATTCTTCCTGGATTGATGCGTCGGTTACTGGAGGAATTTAAAGTCACATTAACGGGTTGCCCCAAAACGGTGTCGATTATGGGGATTATGGCCATGACTGGACACTTGGGTATCAAAGAAGCAACAGAGAAAGATTGGAGTGAGAAGTATCAATCGTTAACCATGAACATCAAAGTGGTGAATGATCTGGATGAAGCTCTTGCCCACATTGCTCAATATAGCCCTGGTCATACGGATTCGATTGTGACAAGGAATTATGAGACGGCCATGCGATTTGTCCAGGAAGTTGATTCAAGTGCGGTCATGGTGAATGCGTCAACACGACTTCATGGTGGGAAGCAGTTGGGTTTAGGTCCTGAAATTGGGATGAACACAACCCATTTTCATGCGAGCGGACCATTGACCCTCGATACGTTAACAACGGAAAAATTGGTCGC
>BQIX01000617.1 GCA_021604145.1 Nitrospirales bacterium | reverse complement strand
TCGTCTTCTAGAGTATTTCCAGGCTGAGCCGTCAATAACGGTGGCATGGGGCATCCTAGAGAGTCCGCAATCGCACGAAGTAATTCGGCTTCCTCAATGGTGATGTGTTCATCGGCTAGCACGCATGCCGCGCAGGCCTTGATGATGAGTCGTTTGAGGCGTAGGGAGGATTCGGCCAGGGTGTGCAACGTCAAATCCAGAGATGCAAATGTGCAGAGACTGGCTGGCGTCAACGGAAGTTTGGGTATTCTTAATACTCGCTGGCCTGCTCGAAAGGCCTGTAGGATGTCGTTGTCGTTGCCTTTCCCGAAATGGGCTAAGGCGGAGAGCAAATAGCCGCAATGATGAGCTATAACTTTGATGGAACCGTGTCTTGTGCTTGGTGTTGCGGAGGGAGAAAAATGAGGAGCGAGGTGCCGCAACAGAACTCGCCGCAAGGTCCAGCCAAAGAGGGCTTCGTGATCACTCTTTGGAATGATGGCCAGGACATTAGTATTAAACGTGGTGTATTGTTGAGGGGAAAGTTGTGTCAGTGTAGGGATGGCCATATCGATAAGCGGTAAACGTACGGCTGGATGAAGCTTCAAAATTTCAGGCTCTAATTTATGAGTTTCTTGATAGACCGCGTCGTCGGCATACGTGGCCAATCGATTGTGTTGGATGGTTCGTATCTGCGGGTTTGAAGAAAGTAAGAGTGTATAAACGACGGCTCTGGCACCAAATGGTTCATGGACGGCTTGTTGAATGACAGCTGGAATGTGAGAAAGAACATTGTGCATATAGTCCACATGGACAGGGTGACGTTTCCCAATTTGTTGAACGAGAGATTCCGGTGTCATTCTTTCACCTGCGGCAAGAGCACGTTTGTTTCCGGATAGGCGTATGGGCTTTGGTCCCTGGATGGCTTCTGGCATTTTAGGGGTTTTTGGAAATCTTGGATCAAGACGTTGAATCCGATTTTTCAGTGGAGGATGGGTGGCAAAAAGCGAATCTAATCCCATGAAAATACCCTGCGAAAAAAATAGATGACTGACTTGCGAGGCCTCGACATGATGGATGGCAGAACCATTCTTTATTCTCCTGATTTTTTTTAATGCATTGGCGAGACCTTCAGGATTTCGAGTGAATTGTACGGATGCAGCGTCGGCAAGGTACTCACGCTGACGTGAGATTGCCGCTTTGACCATGCCCGCCAGGATCACTCCAAGAGATCCAACAACTCTCAGGGCCGATCCTACGATGAAGCTGAATACAATGCTGAGACCATGAGCTGGTGTGAAGAAGTTACTTCTGTAGGCACTATAATTGAGACAAGAATTCAGCATTGTCCGTCCGAGAAAGCCAAGTCCTTGTAATCCATTGAGCAGACCGATCATCTCAAAATTGAGGCGTATGTCGCCATGTAGGATATGGCTCATCTCATGGCCGATGACGCCCTGAAGTTCATCTCGTGTGAGTTGGGTCATGGCGCCTCGTGTGATGCCTATCACGGCATCTTCAGGTCTATACCCGGCGGCAAACGCATTGATGCCTTGTTCACGATCAAGTACATAGATAGGCGGTGGAGCGATGCCGGAAGCCAATGCCATTTCTTCTACGACGTTGAGGATGGTTTGTGCTTCAGTCGAATGGCTGCTTGAAGTGATCGGTTTTCCACCCAGGAGTTCGGCCACCCATGCACCGCCTACCTGCAGTTCCATGAACTTTATCGCACAGCCAAGTAGGATGACGACCAGACAAAACAGCGTGATCCATAAGAAAATCGTCCAATCCCAATTCCAAATGAAGGACCAGGAAAAGGGAGTAGATTGTTCAGTCTCTAGTGCAGACCACCACTCATACCACGCCATGGTGCCTGTCAGAACCCAATAGACTCCAATAATTGTAATAATGACCGCGACGCCAAAAAGGCCTTGCAGCCATTTCGAGTTGCGTTTGGCTTGGTCTTGGTAGGTGAAAAAGTCCACAGTATTGGGTTAGGCGAAGACAACTTGCGGCGCTTCTCGTTTTTGAACGTCTTCAATTTCAAATAGCAATGCCGTATGAAAGTGAAATCCGTCAGCAACAAGATTCATCGGAAATCGTTCTCGTTCCGTGTTATAGATCATTACCGCGTCATTGTACGCTTGACGGGAAAACGCCACGCGGTTTTCTGTTGACGTGAGTTCTTCTGTGAGTTGCATCATGTTTTCGTTGGCTTTGAGGTCAGGATAATTTTCCATCACGGCGAATAATCGTCCCATTGCTCCGGTCAACATGCCTTCAGCTCCTACTAATCCTTGTATGGCCATCACATCCTCTGGTTGAACAGAGGCCTGTTTTGCAGCATGTGAGGCTTGATTCCTGGCGCTGATGACCGCTTCTAATGTTTCTCGCTCATGCTTCATGTAGGCTTTGGCTGTTTCGACGAGATTGGGAATTAAATCATATCGTCGGGTGAGCTGGACTTCGACTTGGGCGAACGCATTCTTAAAGCGGTTGCGGTAGAGTATTAATTGGTTGTAGGTGCTGACCACCCAAAAGATCACGCCGGCCAAAAGCATCAACATGATCACCAGAAAAATCGTCGCACTATCCATGAGTATTCCTTTTTTTTCGTGAGACAGGCTGATCTTCTTCACGAGTTA
>BQIX01000616.1 GCA_021604145.1 Nitrospirales bacterium | reverse complement strand
CAACTGTATGCCGGCGGCTTGCAGCTGTTTACAGAGTAAGGCAATCTGTTTTGAGTGTCGTCCATCTTCTTTTTCTAAGGTCAACAATGCGAGTCTGGCTTCTTCAATAGCGGGGACGGAGAGTCCCGTGAGTTGATGAATCTCTTTGAGTTTGTCAATGGCCTGCTGTTGAGGTGCTGATTTCGGCAAGAGTTTAGCCACTTGCAGACCTTGCTTGACTGTGGTTCGTATTGAATGGCTGGCTTGGTCAATTCGTTTACCCAGTTCGGCTTCAGAGTGACGGTCAAGCAAGGGTTTTGGTCCGAAGGAACGAAAATACAGAGATTCGAGTGCCGGGGAATTGGTTCCTGCGGCCGGAGTATATGTTCGACCCGCACCTGATGGCATTTCGTCAATATGAGTATGTGAAAGAGTGGCTTGTGTGTGTTTCATAATCTAGGTTTCCATGGGGTGAATTGTTTCGACTTTTTCATTTCAATTACCGGTCATATAATTGACCAGTGATAATCATGAAAAAAGCAAAAAACAAGCCACTTATGAATAATGGTAGAAAAATTTAGTGTATTTACCTTTAGTTATCCCTCTGTTGTCCGTCAGGTGTTGAGTGGTCATCTAAAGAAGCATGTTTCGTTGGTTGCGGTTGGTGTTGTCTAACATATTGAAAGTATTGAAAATTAAAATTCTTATATATTTCAGAAACGGCATAAAGGAGGATTGAATAGTGCCTTCTTGCCGGGTTCCCTTCTCAGGTGTTTCATCGGATGAGTAAGGACGTTCCTGGAGTCAAGAGCGGAAAAGGGATGGAACCTTTGACTCTGTGAGGCAGTATTTGACAGTTTTTCAAAGCAATGGCCATAAACAGATGAAAAGCGGTGGTGCAGGTCGCTTTTGGGGGCGGTGTTCTTTGAGGCAATGTGGGCACGACTGGGGAATGTTGTTACGGAGATGACGTTGCGATAGCCGTTTCAGGTATACCGAATTGATAAAATACCAAATTGCTAAATTTTGATATTCACTATGTCATATAGAAGATCAAAGACTGTTGCTGTCAGAAATTCCATGCAGGTATAACCTTCCACTGTTTGACGTGGGTAATGACGCTGGCTTGGCGACCTCAAGTCGACATCTTAGGAGCAGAACCGCCTTGAACGTCAGGTACCTATTGAGGGTATGCAAGGTCACACAACAATCGTCGCCACCTTGGCCATCTATGATCACAATATTGAGTCTCCTAGCTATTCTCAGTAAAGATTGAAACGACAAGACCAGTAGTGCGCTGAGCGTTTGTGGCCGAGGCACTACTGGAACTCATAGGGATTCGCTATCGATCTGTCCTTTTGAAGGAAAATTTTGTAGGAATATTTTATGGACTCGTTTCATGCGATGTTGAATGTCGACTTCCAGTGCCAGAGCTCCGTCATTCCAATTTTTTGTCGTAAATCCTAAGCGTCGAGCCAAAAAAATCAAGCCGTCAGAATTGGATTCTGGCAACAACAGGTCTTGCGCATGTCCTCGAACAATACGAAGTGCGTCGATCAGCTGACGAAAAAATAGATAATCTTCATGGAGAACAGTTTCTTCATCAGCTTGAAGAATCTTCCGCCGTTGAAGAGTTTTTAAGGCCTCAAGGGTATTGGGCGTACGGAGCGAGGACAAGCGATGACCGTGGATTAGCTGGAGATATTGGGTGAGATATTCAATATCAATAATACCGCCTGGGCTATATTTTACATGAATGGACTGTCCTGGCACGAGTTCTTTTATTTGTCTGGTGCGGAGACCGAGAGCAATGTCTAACGGCCAGGGTTTGGAGCTATAGACATATCGATCACGATGCGTTTCCACCTTTTTCCCTAACGTAACATCGCCGGCAACGTGACGAAGTTTGATCAAGGCTTGACGTTCGAACGGGGCTGCTGAACCACCATGATCATAATACTTACAGATTTCTTGGAAGGAATTTGCCAGGAGGCCTTTGTCACCATAAGGCCTCAGTCGTGTGTCGACATGAAAAATTCCCTTGTTTTTGGCTTCAATCCAACGAAGAATTTCTTGTACGAGTTGTTCGAAGTAGTCAGTTGAGACTGATGGGTGTGCACGGCCAGCGGGTTTTTTCATCTCATAGACAAATAGCACTTCAATATCAGAGGCGTAGCCAAGTTCTTTTCCCCCCAATTTTCCCAGACCAAAAATGGCAAATGAGTAATGTGGGATTGCGAGTTTATGCTGTTTGAATTGCTTGGCCAGAACCTGTTTCGCTTCGCGAAACGCATAATCAAGGACGATTTCAGCGAGATTGGTTAAGGCGAGTGAAAAGTCCGGCAACCAAGCGGTATCCAGCATGTGCTTCATGTCGATTCGGAATAATTCTTGGTCCTTAAACGTATTCAGGCAGGACCTTCGCTCGTCAGTGGATTTACAGGATTTGAGTTGAGCGGTCAGTGCTCGGGTTAAATCAGCTTTTTCACGGATAATGGGTCCCTTAAGGAAATCTGACATTGCCGGTAAAAGATTCGAATGTTGCCGGCGAAGCAGGTCTTCCCAAAGAAAGTCACTACTCCCAAACAATTTGGCGAGGTGTCCGAGTAACGATTGCTGACGTAAGAGAGAAAATGTTTGAGAATGTTG
>BQIX01000615.1 GCA_021604145.1 Nitrospirales bacterium | reverse complement strand
TGTCGCGCTTATAGAGCCATTCAATTACCACTGGAGCATTTTTCATTCAATGCTGTTTGCAGGACTTTCTCCGGTATTATGTGCCGCTTCGTATCGAATACGTTAGCCTTTGATCAACATGACACCGGACACCGTTGGTTTAGATATTTCCTTTCTAATAGGTGGAAAACCTCTTATCATAGTGCGGCCAGGTACATCATACGGGGGGAATTTTAACTGGTGTAATATCCTGCCGAGAGGGATTACATGTGTAGACAGATGTCAGTAAACCAAAAAACAGGATAACCAAGGTCAGATACAAATTAAATGGATTCAGAAAATACAGGGGCTATAGGGGCACAATATGTAATTAGGTAAAAATTTGCTAGGAGTTGTGAATGCACAAGTGCGTCTTGATATAGATACGGACTGGAAAACCCATCTTAAATAATCCCAGCCAGTAAGTTCTGGGGACGCAATACTTATTCATTATCATAAATGTGATATTTCCAGAACTTTCTATTTCGTTTTTATTGATTGGCGAAAAATTATAAAATCTTTGGTTATGGATCGAGATCAACCCGGATAGTATATTCTACCTGCCCGACCTCCTGAATGTTATTCGGATCAACAACAGTCTGCTTGAATTTATACTTGGCCATATTATCATTAGGACAAAGCATATTTCTAATTTCGAATTGCTGAGGACCCAAAAGCGGCACATCATCCTGTCCTCGGTTTTCGTTGTTTGGATCCAGCTCTTTAGCCTTTACAAGTATAGTTATATTATATCGTTGATCTTTGGGTCCGAGCACTTTAGGGCCGAAAACAAAATTCTGTACCAACCGTACCCCCTGATCTCCTGCCTGTCCGTTTGCAATTTTCGTGAACGCCCCCGGGTTCGGCGGAAATTGGGGCAAAACCTGTGCCTCGATATCCCACTTGTCGTTTATGGGTGCCGGATCAGTATCACGTATGACAATGACTTCTTCAAAAATGACACTCGCTTTGCAATCTTGTTTTGGCTTTTCCTTCACCTCTTTTTCTTTGCCGATACAACCCAAAAGCATCAAAACCATTGTAAAGAGCAGAAACTGCCGGAAGACAGATGCCCGTTTTGTACCGATAGACCGCCAGGTAAAAATTCGCTCAGGGGATGATAAGATTTTCCGATCTGATTGATTTGAATCTTGCTGTGTATTCATTGGAACCTCCAGTCTCTGCATGCCTTTGGGGTAGTCATATACCCCTTTAAGCCACGTGAACACATTTGAATATCACTACACTATTCAGTAGCTGCGTCTTCATTATACGCGCCCCGGGAAATATAAACAAATTTCAGTTTTTGTTTATATAACTTGAGCTTAAAGTAAGCACGTGCATTTGGTGCAGAAAATTTTCAACCTGAATTTAATCATGTAAATAGCGTAATTCATGCCTATGCAGATGAGTAACCTATCTACCAGATATAGTGTTTAACGTTTTTGCCGGTACGACCCCGATCTGCACGGCTAGTTCAATCAATCTTTAAAAAAGTTTTTCGCGCGAACGCGATGTTCTGCGGTTAAAGCGAAAGGTAAACTCATCCAGATAATATGGCAAGTGCTCGTGTGATACGGCGCCTTGATGCGAAACGTATTAGGGTAAAGGGGACGCTTCCCTTTTCCATGATGTCTTGGTAGTGACTTTTCAATCTGTCAAAGTGGATGTTAATAGTGGAATCTGCATTGTGCAATACGAAGCGCATTTTCGTCCACTTGATAAACTAACTAGTTCTCATCCATAAACACCTGTTTTTCTGATTTTTGGCTGCATAGTGATTTTCCAAAGTCTGACTATAAATTGTAAAAACAGGTATTTTTCTTGTTTTTCCAAACGGTGTCCGGTCTCCGTTATAGGTACGCCAACAACATGGGCCGTAGTTCAGTATCATAGAGCGTCTGAGAAGCTGGTTTGAGAAAACAGTGCTTGAAGAACCTTAACACCTGGCGACTTACTTTTGAGGTGTAACGGAATACCGGTGTACTCCAATCTGGGCGGTCGGTTCCCTCGTGCTCCGACGTTTGCCGCCGGTCTTGTTTTCGTAAGGCTTTTTCGTCTTCAATCCCGTATTGGCCCATCTTACGATACAGCAGCATGGCCACGAGGATGGAGGTGATAATGGCCAGGCGGATCTGATTGTCGATGGCCACGACACTGGCGCCCCAAGCCTTGGCCTGGCTAAAGTCGTTTTTCCAGGTGTCGAAACATTTTTCCTCATCCCAGCGCCGTGCGTACAGGAAAGCAATAATGCCAGGTTCGAGATCGAACTCGTTGGTCAGAAATTCCACCACACGCCCGCGCCGGGTGCGGAAAGTGATTAGCCGCCAGAACTCACGGGAACTGCCCAAGGTGATACGCAGGTCCTTCACGACGCCTTCATTGGCTTGCGTATCGGCTACCAACAGGTCTTCAGTGAAGTCGATGCGCAGGCTCTTTTTCATGCGGGTGATCATCGTCACGCTCAAGCGTTTTTTCTTCTGGTCCCAGAAGCGGGCGTCGATAAAGGCGCGATCGACCAGCCACAGCGCCTTTTTGTGTCGTGTCATGGCCTTCTCGTTGGTGTCATAGTCGCGCAGCAAGGCTGTCTCGTGGCGATTACGCGTATCGACGTAAAC
>BQIX01000614.1 GCA_021604145.1 Nitrospirales bacterium | reverse complement strand
ACCGTCTGATTCTTTTCTGCTTACACGACGGTCGTTGTTAAAAGTTGGAATCGGAACTGCTGGGTTACTCGTTACCTCCGGAGTTGGCTTCGCGACTCGTTGTCCATCTGTGACAACGCCTCGTCAGACTCGTGGCCCCTATTTTCCGTATGACCATGTGGTTTCCTACCCGATACGAGAAAGTCAAAATGGAGACATATCGTTGATTGAAGCCAATGATCATGATTTGACCTTTATCAAAGGAAAAGAGGGAATCGCCAACGGACAGATCATCTATTTTCAGGGGCAGGTTCTGCAGTCATCTTCTCAAGAGCAGAAACAGTCTACCGATTGTCAGCCGCTAGCTGGGGCATCGGTGTTTCTTTGGCAAGCAAACTTTTCGGGACGATATAATCATCAGCGTGATGAGACGGCACAAGCTCGCTTCCGGCATCCTAAGACAGGAAATATGATTGAGCGAGTGCATGATGAGTCTTTTCAATATTGGGGAAAAGCCATCACGGATGCGCAGGGACGATTTCAATTTAAAACAATTCTTCCTGGATTTTACCCTGCAGCAGATGGTTGGTACCGTCCACCACATTTACATTTTTCCATTCGCGCTCAAGGGTACCAAGAGTTTGTGACGCAAACATATTTTACAGGCCAAGGTCTTCCTGATATTGATGTGATTCATCAGTTGAATGATAAGGATCATATTCTGCATGACTCGCGTATGGACCCAAAGCAGCGGGAACAGATCGTTGTCGAATACCGGCAAGACCCGACAGGAGTGCTGACTGATGGATTTGTTGGTACATGCCAATTTCTCCTTCCTTTTTAGTTGATTTTCTTCTTTGTCCTCAGATATTTTCCCTTCTTTCCGTCTCCCGCTCCCGTATTTTTCTCCAGTCTGTAGGCCGTGACGCTCAACATACGATTGTATCACGATCCATGTGACGGTGAGTTAGATTGGGGAATACACTTTTTCGGGTTTGCTTAGGCTCTTTTCTATGTAAATATGGGAGTGAAGAAGTGTAGATGGCAAGAAAGTATGCGAAGAGTCTTGACTTGGAAGTCTTTGGTTCCATAGCCTGCATTAAGTTGAAAATCGTAGTATTTTTAGGAGGAAAAGAGAGTATGATGAATTTGAAGCAGGGTTTTTTAGCCATTCTCAGCCTAGGACTCGTGATAATATTGATGGGTGGCTGTAGTGCGAAATCACAAACTCGGGTCATGAGTGAACAAACAGGCGTTGATCAACCCCATGAATCACTGCAGCCATCGGATGGTGACATGGATGCGCCTAAGGTCGCGAGCGAAGGTGCTGAGCCAGATAGTGCTTCGTCTATAAATTCCCCGATTGAGCCATCGGGCCATGACGAAGAGCAGGCGCAATCTATTTTTGCGACGCCTCAAGAAGGACATGGTCAATCTCCAGATTCTTTCATGGCTGAAGAAACGAGTGGGTCTGGACAGAACGATTCGCCTGGAGAGCCTGGCGGATCGTTGCCAGGGCTTGAACTGAATGAAGAGCCAATGGAGATCGCGAAGCTTGTACCCAGTGAGCCAGACATGTCTTCTGATGAAGGAAAAGAAGAACTGCTTCATACATTGAAAGATGTCTTTTTTGATTATGATCGGTTTCGCCTTCGTACAGATGAGTTTCCTGAATTGACAACGAATGCGGATGTGTTGTCATCGCAGCTGGCGGGTCGTACCATTGTGCT
The DNA here is from genome assembly GCA_021604145.1 of Nitrospirales bacterium. GTDB lineage: Bacteria > Nitrospirota > Nitrospiria > Nitrospirales > UBA8639 > JAGQKC01. The sequence goes on along the minus strand of BQIX01000614.1, from coordinate 931 downwards.
TGAGGGACATTGTGATGAGCGAGGAACCGAGAGTTATAATATGATTCTTGGGAAGCGTCGGGCGCGAGCCGTCAAGGAATACTTGGTTGATTTGGGAATCCCGAGTGAGAATTTAACCGTCATGAGCTTGGGAAAAGAAAAACCGTTTTGTACCGAATCGACTTCAGAGTGCTGGCAGGAAAATCGACGAGTGCATTTTGTCGTACGGTAAGTCTGGGTTTGTGACGTCTCATTGACTTATCTGAGATGGCTGTGAATTGGTAACATCTCCCTGTCCTTTTGGATGGGGAGATGTTTGCTAGGCTGCTATAAGGGAATTTATCAAAACGGCTATAAGATTTCCTCACCTTTCTTCTTTTGTCTATCGCTTTTTTGCACATCAGTTTGTCACAACACCGTGACGTATTCCGTCACCACCACCACCTCCTCCTCATTGCTTTGTTGTTGAGCGTGCCGTGGCTTCCTTGGTATGCGTTTGCGGTTCAGCCTTCGGAAGGTCCTCACCACACACAAAGTACTTTTGAAACGTCCTTAGTCTATGTTTCTGATTATTTTTCATTTATTGGCAAGGATGCTCATGGGCATGTCGCATTGGCTTTGGATAATAATCGAGGGAAAGATGATGAGACCTACCAGGCCGAACATTTTGTGATGCTTCATGACGAACGGCAAGGTTGGGTCGAGATGCAGGGGAGTGGCTCGTATGCTAATCTCGCCAAGGACCTTCTCTCCATTCCTGATTCTTCGACATTTCAGTTTCATGGCAATCCCAAAACTGGAATAACGATTTTCAGTGAATCCAACGCACTATCACTGACGATCTCTGCCATTTCGAAATCGTCTTCCCGAACCCATGATGGCGGGGAAATGTGGATGGGTTCAGCTCCGGCCACGCTTCAATGGAAAGATCGGACGTTGGCGGGGCGAGTGA
>BQIX01000613.1 GCA_021604145.1 Nitrospirales bacterium | reverse complement strand
TTTCCATTTTCCGAGTTCCGGTTCTGTGGTAAATGAAGCGACCTGGCCTGCTCGAAACGAAAGACCTTCTCCTTGCGCATTCCCAACCGAAAACACCGTATCCCCGATTTCAACGTGTTTGGACACATTCAGGGCGACAATGTTTTCCGGATACTCCTCCAGCTCGAACACCACCATGTCTCGAATCGAAGAAAACTGTTTTATTTGTCCAATTTTATACACTCGTCCATCTGAATCACGGATATGAAAATCTGTTAAGAGTGAAAAGTACTTCAACTTCAGTACATGGGCCGCCGTCATGAGTTCTTTTTCATTAATAAAAAACGCGGTTCCAATACTAAAGTATTTCTCTTCTCGTTCCTTATAGCTGAGTTTATGGAACGGTAGTTCCCTCGCGTATTGAATTTTTTGACTTTCGATTTTCGGCACAACCACTTCGTACACGCTCAATCTCAAACTTTTGATGACTTTTTTATCGAGAAAAGTCATATTATTGTCAGCTCGTGCTATGACTGGACAAAGCAGAAGGACTGAGAAAAGTAAGAGGCTCAAGACGGTAAGCGTTGTAGAGGAATCCATGGCTTGTCGATGATATGTCATATCGAAGAACCTATCGTCAGGGTTGTCAGAGAACTCTCCTATTTGTATTTATCGGTTTTCTGTGGCCTGACCTTAACAACGGGAATTATTTAGTAAGAATCTTAAGGAAATACACCGATCCGACAGTGAAAATATCGCACTGATCTTCCTTGGGGGGTATTGGTTCCCGTATCAAGAATTAAAGAATGAATATTGAAAAAAATATGAGGCAGTTCTCATGAGATACGTTTTTCGTCGAAGCTACGAAGGGGAAGGGCAGGTTGTAGCATGACGTATTATTGGTGGCTGTCTATTGAGTACATGACTTGCGATCTGGACCGTCGTTAAGGGGAGGGAGTTGATGATATGACATACACGTCGTTGATATACAGACAAGTTTTATTCTCTGTGATGCCACGGTCTAAATGGTTTACCGTGAAGACACGAAAGATAAAAAACCGTTCAGAATACCGTTGTCAGTATCCTTTATCTTTCACGTTCCGATTTTTGGTATGACTTCGGTTCTTGTGTCTGGCGTTCATGATGTCATTGTCCAATGCGCCAATTCCACCAATGACAAGTAGGGCATATCCGATAAGCAACAGAACAAACGGCTCGTACAAAAATCCCTTAACATCAATTGTGCTGCCAATGAGATGGAATGCAGTCAGGGACATCATTTCGAGAATGGCAATTCCGATACATATCATCAGCCAGTACACTTCTGACTCTCTTGAGTAGACGCTTATGTATTGAGTGGGCTAAGGCTTCAACATCGGCTGTCTGATTTGCGTGACAGGGTTATGCAAAGGTAGGACACCTATAATCCCAGGTTCAGTACGTCGAGCGAGTCTCGGTAAGGTATTGACTGACAACGAGCCATGGAATGTGCCGCGATCGTGTCCTAGGACACCTATAATCCCAGGTTCAGTTCGCCGAGCGAGTCTTGGTAAGGTATTGACTGACAACCAGCCAGGGCATGTGCTGCGTTCGTGTCCTAGGACACCTACACACTCATCTCTATGTTGAACAAGAGCTTCAAGTAAGAAACGATTGTCCATAAGGCTATTGACCTGTTGAAGTATCGTGCTCATTCATTTTCTGCAATTCATAGGATTGGCTATGATTCCTTACTCGTTAAGTTTTCCTGTTAACTGTTCGAGTGCCGTCAGAGCAACGGATAGTTCATGCTTGGCTCGCATGTAGTCAAGTTGTGTTTCTCTAAACACGCGTTGAGCATCTAAGACTTCCAGTAAGCTCGCCTCTCCGTATTTGAAACTGACTTGCGCAATTCGTAAGGCTTCTCGTGCTTGTTTGAGAAGTCCGTTTTCATATGTTGAAATTTGAGCCGACGCAATATTAGACTTTTGAGTTTCTTGAATAATACCTTGGTGCAGACTTGTGCGTGTTCTAAGAAGAATCGCCTCCTCTTGTCGCATAACCCCTTTTGCCTCGGCAATCTCTCCCTGACGTTGATTCCATAAAGGAATCGGAATTGAAATGCCTCCAACAAAGGCTTCTCTTCCTACATCCCGTTGATAACTTCCACTGAGTGTGATGTTTGGCACTCGCGCATGAAGTTCTCGACGATGCCGTTTTTCAGCTTCCTTGACGCGTTCTTGCCCTTTTACCAATTTAGGATGAGTTGATAGTGTTTGTCCTGAGAACTTCGTGAAATCTAGGTCGCCTGCTGAAGAGAGAAACTTTCCCTGTATCGTGAACTCGTCGCCTAACCCTCCGGCAGTTAAACTATTCAGGGTGGCTTTTGCAGACCGTGCTGCCCCTTCCGTCCGAAGCAATTCTTTGTGAATTTTTAAGGTTTCAACATTCGTCTTGATGACCTCGAACGGTGGTGATTCTCCAGCCTCGACTCGAGCGTGCACAGCGGCTTCCAGTTTTTTCATGGCTTGGACATTGTGTTTGATGAGCGCAGTCTCATGTTGCGAGAGCAATAAATCAAAGAACACTTTTTTTGTGTGTGCGATAACGTTCAGTTTGGCATCTTCTAACCCCGCTTGCGCACTCTTCACGCTTGCTTGAGCAGCTTGTTGTTGAGCAATGCGTGTGCCTGGCCATTCC
>BQIX01000612.1 GCA_021604145.1 Nitrospirales bacterium | reverse complement strand
TGAAGCGTTGCGCTTAGACCCTCTGCTCTGCAAAGTAGACTTGTTCTTTCGAGGACTCATCGGAAAACTTCCTGGGGATATGGAGGAAAAGGTCAGATTAACCGTAGAAGGCCCGACCGCCATAGCCAAAGTCACGAATGCGGCACCGATCAATTGGCAGTTCTGTTCGGCCCAGATGCGAGGCGTGTATCATTCCTGTGATCTGTTACAGAAGGATTTGAATTATACCCCTGAGTTTACCTTTCAAGAGAGTATGAACGCCTATATTCACTGGCATAATTCGATGAGAGGGTATGACACCGAATTTGCACCGATTTTAAAGCGGCTTGCGTGAGAATGTCGTGCTGATAGTCTGTGGTCATCATCCCCTGTGAACCATCGGTCAAATTAAAAACATCCCTTCTTTCAACTACAACCATTGCCCAAGGACCAATTTTTCTGCAGTTGTTGTGTTTCATTTGCATATGACAGCAGGTATTTTATATCTATAGCAAATCCAAGTATCTTCTTAAGGTGATCTAGGCTACGGTCGTGGCATAGCCCTGTTATGACTCAATGATCAGCCAAGGTTGAACCCTCATTTCCCCATGGAGTGTCGATTAATGTAGCCAAGACAGCAAAGTCATGCGCTCCATTCATCGGAAGTATATGTGAGATGCTATAGGGTGTGACAGCCCTCGATGTGACGGGATGAAAAGGCAAAATCCGCGTCCTATTTTGGCCTGTTGGTTCGGTGGAAATAATCCGTGTTGATTGTGAACGGCATATTTTGTCTACGCAGATACTCTAGCAACTCCATTATTCCAACGTTCGCATCATTTCCTCAGATGTGTCTCACTTATGTGTAGGGGTATTCGTCTCTTTTTAACCACTTCGAGTATTTACTTCTTCGAGAAATAAGACGTTAGGCACAATCTATGAATTGTGATAATCGTGCATTTCTTTTTAATATACGCATAAACAATTTAGTACCCATGAAATTGCAGCACAACACCAAGGATTCACAACATCCCGTTGCAACATGGCTATGAGAGGTTAAAGAATATTGAACGAGGAGAAAGAAGGTGAGGGAGATGTCAGCATCACAGCGTTCATTGGAAGATAACGACGAATACTTCACCAATGTCTACGGTGGGAAAAAAGCGTTTTTAAGAAATATATTCTTTTCGGCCAAAGCGATGCTCGGTGGGTATTCAGCCTATCGGCGCATTAATTGGCTCACGGTTTCAAGGGTGATTTTTGTCTGTCATGGAAATATTTGTCGCAGTCCGTATGCTGAATTCAAATATCGGGATTTGGGCGGACACACCATATCGGCTGGCCTGCAAGCCAAGTCAGGCAACCCCGCAAATTCAAGCGCACAAGTTGCAGCAGCCAGTCGAGGCATTCAACTTGACGCTCATCGGAGCCAGAACATTCAAGAAGTCTCACTGCACTCTGGGGACTTGCTTGTCGCCTTCGAACCCGATCATGCAAACTCGCTCTATGATCAATATTTTAAGGAAAATGATATCCAGGTAACATTGCTAGGATTATGGTCTCCACAATCCTGGGCTGTGTACTTTCATGACCCATATGGTTTATCCAATGCGTATTTTGAACGATGCTTCCATCGTATTGATTTGGCACTGGCAAAGATGTGTTCACAATTCAACACGACAAAGTTATGAGGAACAGCATTGAAGGATAACTGGAGAAAAAGCCTTTCGATATTGGTGACCGAAGCTCATGCCATTGGGTCCCTAGCCGTTATACGCTCGCTTGGCCGAGCCGGCTACCGCGTGGTCGCGACATCTCCTATCGAAGACGCGTTAGGCTTTTCTTCTACTTATTGCAAAGTCGCACATCAGCAACCGTCATATGATGGCCCCGAACAGTTCATCACTTGGTTGAGCAAGATCCTCCATCAAGAAACCATAGACTTAGTTATTCCTTCAGAGGCCTTTTTATTGGCCATCCGACCATGGTTTCAGCAATTTCAGCATCTCCTGCCAACCCCCAAAGACCAACGGTTAGTCTATCAAGCATTGAGTAAATGTGATTTATTTCAAGCTTCAGTAGAAGGAGGTGTTCAGGATCATTTACCACCGTTTGCTCTACTTGGGGAAGATGATGCATTACCATCAAACAGTGAGCTACAAATGCTTGGGGAACCATTATTCCTCAAAGTTGATGCGGTGTATGCCCGAGATGGGAGTTCTGGAGATGTCATTAAGTGTCGAACCAGTCGCATAGCCCGCGAACAACTCAAGCAGCTACGCCAGCGCTACCAAAAGGTTCTCATTCAAGGATATGTACAGGGTACCGGAGTGGGAGTGTTCTTATCACAATGGCAAGGTGCGATATTAGGGGAATTCATGCATCGGCGCGTTCACGAAGTCCCGCATACAGGGGGAGTGTCTTCATTGCGAAGTGCCTGGAAACACGAGGCAATCTTAGCTGATGCGAAATTGAGAGCCACACATCTTGGCTGGGAAGGCGTGGGGATGTTTGAATATCGCTGGGACCCTGTCAGTGATAAATTTTCTTTGATGGAATTCAATTCCCGATTTTGGGGTTCTCTCCATTTAGCGTTATTTGCGGGGATTGATTTTCCAAGATTTTTAGTCGATGCGATATTCGGGCATGTCAACCCTCCGGCCACAGATTATCCCCTCATTCAATGT
>BQIX01000611.1 GCA_021604145.1 Nitrospirales bacterium | reverse complement strand
GTCATTAATCGAAAGTTCAGAACATGCCAAGCAATGTGTGGCGATGCAGCAGGGAATGGTCAAAGCGGGGGGGATGCATGAGCCCGTCATGTTAGTTGATCTCATGGAGCAAGCCATGACAATCAATAAGGTGCTGCTCGAAAAACTGGGAGGGAAAATTGTTCGAGAATTCGTCGATACCCCAGAAGTGATTGTTGATAAGCATCAAACCTTGCAAATCTTGGTCAACTTAATTCGTAATAGCACTCAAGCGATGGAGACGGTTAATCGAAAAATACTCACGGTTCGAATTGGGCCTGCAACGAATGAACGAAATATGGTCCAGCTTGAAGTGACTGATACGGGTGTCGGCATTCATTCTGACCAGCTCACACATATTTTTTCTCAAGGCTTTACCACCAAGAAAGATGGTCATGGGTTCGGACTGCACAGCGGAGCCCTGTTAGCCAGAAATATGGGAGGATCGCTTCATGTCAGAAGCGATGGCGAAGGATGCGGCGCAACATTTATCTTAACCTTGCCGGTCGCGATACCCCCAGATCTATGATGATGTCTCTTTATTCTTAAGGAAAATGATCCGGATACTATCTTTACTTGCGAACTCTGGTTGTCCAACAAATTCCTAGATAGTGTTTTTCCGTTTTTGAGGGATTCTCCAGGTTAAAAGACCCAAGACCGCAGGTCCGACAAGCCATCCGGTGCTGGGTTCAGGGATCGGTTGGCTCGGCTGGATCGAAAAAGCTCCCATCTTATACATTGCGATCAAAGGCCACATAGAGCGTATTGGTGCTTCCAGCAATCGTTACTCCTTCATACCTATCACCATTGGTTTTCGGCATTTCTCGTAGTTTCATTAATAATGTTCATGGTGAACGTGTTGGGGCCGCAGGCCACTCGGTCCCAGCTCGATTCTGCATTTAAGAGTGCGTGGCGTCTAACCGAGAAAAAAGGATACGGGACTGACGTATCTTTCCAAATTCTTTAGATACCTCCCGCTAATGATCCCAAAGGCGAAGAAAGATTGATTCTATGACAGAACATGACTCTGAGCCCTAATCACGGTGAGACAAATATATATCCTGGCATTTTACTGCTTTGCCAAGAGAGTACGACTTTTAAAAGTGTTGGGGATTTTACCCATGAACACTCAAACAATTGAGTCGATGAACTATAACTTGCAGTTGATCTGGTCTATGCAATGAAGAGGTCACGTCGCATAGTATGTACGAATCATACGTCTCTGTCAGAGACAGATTCTTGTGCATGTCTATGCGGTCTCTCTCAGGAGATCGTCTGGACGCCAAATACAAAAAGTTTTGATCTGCTTGGTTCGACATCTGTGTGGGAATGTTTAAGTCTGGATAAATGGTCAGTGAACGGACAACATGATCATGCTGGCGATACTACATGGTTGAATCTCCAGACCGATCTTCGACTCGAAGAGGGTGCGTTGGACACAGGGAGTTTATGTCGCGAGAAGAATTTTCGTCGAAGATCTGAACGAGCCATAAAGGGCAAGTTGATTCAACTACTCAAGGCCATATGGCTGGTATTTGATTATCAGCCAAAGACGATTGCTCAAGGGATTGTGTGGTTGGGAGTCAAGACAATGAAGCACCTGCTGGCTGTGGCTCGGGCGTTTGCGTCATTAGAGGAAGATAGAAATGAGTTTCTGCATGGCGAGCGATTATGGCGGCATAGTTTACGCACGGGTTGTTTGGCTGGAACCCTGGCCAAAGGGGAGTGTGAGGGCTCGGATGTGATCATGCAGTCTTGTATTGCTGGATTTTCACATGACATTGGATTAGTGATTCTTGCAGTTTCTCTTGGTTCGAAGCGTTATCTCGATGTGATGTCACGGGCAGAGAGGGAGAGTCTTTCTCTTGCAACGGCTGAACTGCTTGAGTTGGGGATTTCACATGAAATAGTTGGTGCTGAATATCTTCAACGGCAAACCTTTCCTCAGACAATTGTTGATGCTGTTGCGTACCACGACAACCCTTTAGGGCTAGGAATATCAGAATTTACGCCAACGATTGCGGTGTATGCTGCCAATACTCTTGATGGTGGGGGATGGCCGCAAGATAGTGACAATGTACCATCCGATCGCGCGATGGAATACTTGACGAGTCATGGCCACCGTGATCCTTGGCCGAAATGGCAACGGTTTGCGGCTAAGATTCAGGGGCAGGAGTTGGGATATGCCTGAAAAAATCTTATTTGTGGACGATAGTCGGAATGTCTTGGATGCCTATAGGCGACAGTTTCGTAAAGGGTATGAAATCGATACAGCCTTAGGCCCAGAATGGGGCATTGAAAAACTAAGCAGCGATGGCCCCTTTGCCGTGGTGGTGTCTGATTTTCGTATGCCAAATGTTGATGGGATAGAGTTTTTAAAGATGGTCAAAGCCCAGATGCCTGAAACCTCTCGAATTCTCATTACGGGATATGCTGATGTTGAGACGGCCATGAAAGCCGTCAATGATGGTGCGGTCTTTCGGTTTCTTTCGAAGCCGTGTCCACATGAATTATTACTTGAGACGATTCAGGCCGGTCTTGAGCATCACCGGCTCTTGCGAACGGAGCGAGATATTCTGGAGCGGACACTTAATGGGTGTTTAAAGAGTCTTATTGAAGTGTTTTCATTATCGAATCCGGAAGCGTTTGGTCGG
>BQIX01000610.1 GCA_021604145.1 Nitrospirales bacterium | reverse complement strand
TCTCAGTAAGAATGACCAATTAGCCGCGAAGAACCGGGAATGGTTCCGAGAGAAAAACATTTTTGCTCTCAATTTAGTTAGTTCTCCTGGGTCTGGGAAAACAACACTACTCGAACACACCATTCGTGATTTGCACGGCAGTATGGCTATCTCAGTGATTGAAGGAGATCAAGAGACGCTGCATGATGCTGAACGTATTCAGCGAACGGGGTGCCGGGTTGTTCAGATTAATACTGGTGCAGGGTGTCATCTTGAAGCCGATATGCTGGCAAGGGGTTTGGATGAACTAAGGCCACCGTCTCATTCACTTGTGTTTATTGAAAATGTGGGGAATCTCGTCTGTCCTGCACTGTTTGATCTTGGCGAACAAGCCAAGGTCGCAATTCTCTCCACGACCGAGGGGGAGGATAAACCGTTGAAATATCCCCATATGTTTCAGTCCTCAGCGGTCATGATCCTGAATAAAATTGATCTCCTTCCCTATCTAACATTCGATGTGAACAAATGTCTGGAATATGCCAAGATGGTCAATCCCCACATACTGGTGTTCCAAGTTTCCGCAACAACGGGGGAAGGACTGCCTCAATGGTATGATTGGGTTCGATCACACATGACACTTAACTTCGATAACTACACAGCTTCATCTTAATATTTCTTGTGTGACTTGCCTTTGTGGCGGATCACACCATTCAGTTTTAGCAAATAGCGTAGATAAGCCTGTGTCTTTTCTACTTTTTCTCAGACCCACCACTCAATCCAGTCATTTGGTCAGTTGTTTGTCCGTATCTCGACATAAAAAAAGGGGTGGGTTTGTGGCCCACCCCACCCCCTTGCTGCTCACCTCGCCTCATGAGGCGTCACGAGTTCCTTAGCTCTCGAGTTTGCCCTCGCGACGATTGCGGCGGCGCGCGAGCACCCACCCTTCAATCCCCACCAGGCCAATCCCCATCAACACCGGATAGATGTAGGCTTCCTGTGGCACCGGCGGCTCCATCACCAAGTAATAGAACGCCGAGACTGCCATCTTCCGCCCCGCATCCCCATTGTGCCCGTCCCATGCAAAGAACACCATCGGGATATATTTCCCCGCCTCGAGATACGCATCCGTTTCATAATCTCGCTTGATCGGTCGTTCAATGATCACCGTCCAGCGTCCATGCTTCCACTCCGCTTTGACCAGCTTCAGGTCGTCTTCCATCCCCTCGCGTTCCCCAAACTCCTGATCCCAGCCCGTGCCTTCATAGGCATGCAGACTCCCATCGGCCATCCATTTCGTGATATCCATGGCAAACTTATCATCCCCCCACAGATACCGCGGTTTCCGCGGGAACGGCAGCTCCTGCCACTTAATCGGGAATTCAAACGCAATCCCGTCGTTATACACCTCATACTGATTCTGCCGTGATGCGATCGACTCCGGATGCTCCGGGTCATCTTCGAACTTCGTCCCGCCCGGCGGCTGCTCTTCTACTCCGTAGTCTTCCAGGTTCACTTCGGTGTGGTACCACTCCGCTTCCCCTTCCGCCACACTCTTCGTCCGGTCATCCCATTGGAACAGGAACTGGATGTGGGTCTCGTTGTACATCGACTGCACCCACGCATCATCAATCCGGTTCACAAAGTTCCGGGGCTTATGCGTGATCTGCCCCCCTAACGCAATCCAGCGACGTGGGGCCGTCTGCCACCGCTCATCCAATTCATCCGTCGGCAAGGCTCCTTCAAAGTACTTCGAGGGCACCACGAAGTTCGCCTTCGGCTTATCCGTGAGATTATCCACCGGCAAGGCTTTGCTGCTCGCGAGGGTGGTCGCAATCTCCTCCGTCACCTGCCCGCCATTCACGTTGATTTCCATTTCCCGCTCACACAGCGAGTTCACGTAGTTGGCAATATCCCACCGGTCTGCAATCGACGTATTGTCTGCAAACGACGGCATTGGCGTCCCGTTGATGCCCGTCGAGAACGTGCGGAAAATGTTCTTCACGTTATACGGGTCCTGCCGGCTCCCCCGAAAGTTCCAGCACTTGTGCCAGTCGGCCGGTTGAATCGGAAAGCCCCAGTCATCTTTCAGGTTAAACGCATTGCCGTCCCCGCGGCCTTCCACCCCGTGGCATTCAATACATTTTTTCTCCACGACCAACTCCGCACCATGCTTGATCGACTCCGCACTCGCCGCCGTCGCACTGCTGGCCAACGTATCCAGGTCCAACACCGTCAACGTTTCAAACTCCTCATCCTGCCAGTCTCGGTCCTTCACCAGTTCTTCGGTGACAAACGCCAAGACATTCCGCATTTGTTTGTTCGTCAGGATACCTTCCCAGGAGGGCATCGCCGACCCCGGCAGCCCGTGCGTGACGGTTTGCAGCAAGTCCACGTCAATCAAGGGGAGTTCGCCGCTTGCCGTATGCCGGATTTTAAAGGTCCCGGCGTTAAAGTTTCGCGGACGCGGCCATAAGCGATCAGCCCCAGGGCCGTCCCCTGAGCCATCCACCCCATGGCACCACACACACTTGGTGAAGTACACGCGTTTGCCCGCTTCGATCTCTTCGGCTGAATGCTGGGCCGGGAGGCTTTGCTTATTAAACCCCTCGGGAATCGCATCTTGCGCGAGCGCGCTTCCAGAGGCCCCCCATAGCAGCAGCCCGACACTCATGGCTAGCAGCCGACCGTTCAGCCG
>BQIX01000609.1 GCA_021604145.1 Nitrospirales bacterium | reverse complement strand
GATGGTGTTATTCGAACAACTTGAAAAGGTTATCGGTACATCAGAAGAATCTAAAGTTCTGAATGCGATCTATGCCGTCATGCCAAACAAAAATTTCTCATTCGATTTACTCCAGCAGGTTCCCCAGGACATTATGACCATAGAGTTGCATGATGTCCTTTGGAGTGACTGGGGTCAACCCAAGCGAATTGAGGAAACATTACAAAAGGTGAAAAAGGAACCTGCCTTTTCAAGGGATTACCTAGCCGTTGTGTAATCGACAGACAGATGAAGCAGAAACCTTGACGGGCGGCTTACGGTATCCGCAAGAACAGACATACTGGGTTGAATGACAGATCTATGGAATTCAATGAGGTAAGGAGAGGTTCTCTTGCAGTTGGATCCGGTCGAGCAGAAAATATTAACCATCAGACAAAGGAGGTTCAAAATGTTTGTCGAAGCCACGGTCGCGATGCTGAGTGTCATGTTCATGTTATGGGGAGCGGCAGTTTGGGCATCCTATAAGGAAGATCCTGATGAACGACGACCTGTATCTGTCGAAAAGCGGTCTTTCTTCAGTGATCTGGATAGAAAAGCCGCTTAAGGATGAAGTCATAAGGTTTGGGGCACCCTATGCATTGCAGAAAGTCTGTCATGTCCGTACAAGCGGGCATGACAGACAGCTCAAGTGAAACGAGGTCTCAGTGTTCGCGAGAAGAGCTTTTGTTTCTACATCCGGAGCCAGCTTTTTCCTGAATGACCCTCTCCACTAAGAAAGGGAAAAGGGGAATGCATAACACGTCTTGGCTTCGAGCCCTATTTCATTTTGAGATGGGCTTTGAGAATTCCTGAGTTCTGGATGTCAGGATTATCTTTCCCAAGGTCAAATGCATCTTGGAAATGCTGCGTGGCGGCCTTATGGTCCCCCATGTTATCCAAGGCAAGGGCTAAATTGTAATGGGCTTCCGCAGATTTTGGATCAGCTTCGACAGCTTCCATAAAATGATCATGTGCTTTTTCCCAATGACCTTTATTATAATGTTTTATGCCTTCTGTATTATGACCTGCTGCTCCAGATTCGGCCACTGTCTGAAGAGGGGGGACCGCTTTTTTCCCCATATCGGCTGAGACGTTTATTCCAACAAACACCAAACTCATGACGATAGCTGAAATTCCCAATAATCGTTTCATAGCAACCTCCTTATGGTAACAACCGCACGCTATTATGTGAACACCATCACCCATCAAATCCCTTCAGCGTTTACAATAGACGGTTTGTATCGAGTTCGGCAAGACATTGAACAAGCCAAGAGCAAAGGATCGACAAATGGCGGTGCTGATATTCCTTAATATTCTTCTTTATATGACCGTTTCGATCTTTTATTTCGTGATCATACAAGAAGTGCTATGAGAAATTCCTCTTCTTATTCCTTGCCTGCCATACAGTAGCTTTAATTTGGTACCGTAACGATATAACTCGTATACGGTTCGCACACTACCCACTATATCCTGCCAGACCAACAACATAGTCGACGGGAGATTAAATCCCTTGAAAATGTCTTGTCAGCAACTTGTGGTCCAAATATCCAGTTTATCCTGACCAGGACTCATCGGACTTTTCCGGCATTGATTATCGCATGAGGAGATCCGTCTTGACTCTTCAAAAGAACATGTATGCCGTCAGGAAGAAACCAACATGACGAACACAAATACTGCATTCGTTTCGTCAATGAACGTTTTCAATCAGGGGTCCCCAGACCAAATGGACAAAGTGCACAGCAACGTACACCATCCAACTTTCCGTTCAGGATAACGAATAAAAATTAGATGATTAACTGAGGTCTAGACCTTGATTGTTGGAATGCTGGCGGAGCCCACAATCCTTGAGCGGGCTCCTTTAATCGAGAGAGGGATGTATGAGGAAGGGATCAGGAATCTTGTTGATGGTCATCCTGAGAAGCGAGCATATCTTGTGCTTGATTTTCGTGCCAGACAACTTTATCTGCAACATCTCTCAGCTCATTGATTAACTTACCTTTCCATAGTCGCAATCCTTGACGTTTAAACCCTTTGGTATCCAAATAAGGTTTTTGGGTAAGTTTATCGATTCTCGTTTGAACTTCATCAATTTGAGCTTCAAGATTTTCAAATTTTTCCTTCGCAGCCATGGCCTTTTCAACATGATTCTCCACCGACCATGCTTGCATGCTTTGCAATTTTTCATCGTTATAGGGAACGGTATTATCATTTGTGGCCCAGGCTACGGAATGACTCATTGCAAAGCCCATTACCAAAATGAAACTAATCATTGTTGTTTTCATATCTAGAATTCCTTTCATTCTTCTGCTGTACCGCTTGCTCTATAGGCCTTTAAACGCTTAACCCATTTGACTTGTATAGTAATACAATAAGAGTACCAATCAATAAACTTAACAAAAACAACAAATTAAGAAATAATAGAATAAAATATACTGTAAGCATGTTACACGTAATATTACATTAGTGTAACTAACGTGTATCATGTGTAACATTATATTTTCTGTCAGCAATCGGAACTGCTAGGCAGGAAGGCTATTTGATTCCAAGGCGGGAGAGACGACGGTAGAGGGTGACTCGACTAATTCCAAGAAGCTTGGCCGCGGCACTTCTATTTCCTCCAGTTTTCTCTAATGCAGCAAGAATGGGATCACCTTGATCTTCTATTGGCGCATTCTTCCCT
>BQIX01000608.1 GCA_021604145.1 Nitrospirales bacterium | reverse complement strand
ACAGACGATTTCAGTCGCGAGCGCTTCATTGAGTAGCTTGATAACGGTATCACGATCTGCCGTATAGCCTGGTGTCACCGCACCTTTTTCGATATGTTCTCGTGCACGCTTTCGTAATGTCTTGATGTCGGTGAGAAATGGTTTGTTTTTCATCATGCTCTCCTTTCAGCATTGGCTCTTCACTAGTTATACACGTATCGACAGCCTGTAATTCACACCTAGGATGCCGTTCCTGGTGCTTGAATACAAAACATGTGAGATTCTTGATCAAAAGTCACGAGGCCAGGTCGATGTCTCTCTTGCTTTCTCGTGTCCTCATGAATACCGTGTTGTCTTTTCCGCTTAATTGTTTCAGGTCAGTATTTTTAAAAACAATGAATAATTTCTTAATTTGTTTTCGTTATTTGTCTAGTGACCTAAAGTCGAGGAGTGACGGCTGAGATCATCTGAGTATTCGGTGTGAGGGTGAGTGGTGTTATCTAGATATTTGTCGAGAAGCGTGAACGAAATCATGACTGAACGTCATTCAAGCGGAATGCACAGTATGGAAGGAGAGTCTTCGTGAAATACGTGACGAAAATAAGTTTTTACGATGAGAACGTGCGAGATTTCTGTGTGACGAACAACGAAAGTATAAACGTTACGGTCATGGTTAGTAGGGCACCGACAACAGCGACCGTCATATCTTTTTGCGCATCCCATTCATCTCCCTGAGTGCCCAGATAGGCTTCCCCCAATTCGGGATTGACTAATCGAACAATCCAAGATTCACCAATTTCAAAAAGTCCACTAAGGGCCAAGATTCCACTAATGGGTAAATAGTAGGCCCAAAATCCTTTGACCTTAACTCGACGTAGAAATAATTCACGAAGCGGATACGCCAAGATTAGTCCGAATGAAAAGTGAGCAATGCGATCGAAAGGATTACGTTCTAATTCCCACACCTCTTGGATCCAGAAACCAAGAGGAACCTTGGCATAGGTGTAATGTGCCCCGATTGCATGAAGGGTCAAAAACACGACAATAAAAATATAGGAAAGATCGGATAAGGGAAACCACCGATACGTCGCTATGAGAAAAATGATCAAGCCACAGACCAAAATGTTTTCAAGAGCCCAATCATGGCGGTCCACCGGATCAATCGCGAGCAATCCCCAAATCAGGACAAACCACGTCATTAATCCATGAAGGAGGTAGTGATTTTGAAAGGCTCTTTGATTAGTGGCAGTCG
This sequence comes from Nitrospirales bacterium, assembly GCA_021604145.1. Taxonomy (GTDB): domain Bacteria; phylum Nitrospirota; class Nitrospiria; order Nitrospirales; family UBA8639; genus JAGQKC01. The sequence goes on along the minus strand of BQIX01000608.1, from coordinate 1,470 downwards.
TTGCAGTGGTAAGGTTCATAGGTTGCTTATATCAGCCTCTCCGCGCGAAAGCACGATAAAGGTTTTTGAACCTTTCGTATCAGAATCATGAATGATAAGCAGAGCAAGGCACCATACATGGTTGCGGCCATATCTTTTTGTGCATCCCAGATATCACCCTGCGCTCCGAGAAAAGCTTGTCCTAAACCGGGATGGACGATTCTCGCAAACCAGGATTCTAAAATTTCCCATATTCCAGCTAATCCGATTAAAGTCATGAAGACGAGATATGTGCGAAGCCAGGATGGTATGCCTTTGATTTTTCCAAACAGCTCATTGAACGGATAAGCCAGGAGCAACCCGAAACAGAAATGCACGATACGGTCAAAATTATTCCGAGGTAAATGGAGAAAGTCTTCGATCCACTCTCCAACAGGAGTTTGAGCATACGTATAATGAGCCCCAATGGTGTGCAAGGTCAAAAAAAATGAGAATAACAGATACGATGTACTTGAGAAAGGAAGAGCGTGATAGGTAATGGTCAAAAACCCAACAAAAAGAATGGGAAGAATATTCGCGAAGATCCAATTTTGAGAGTCAACCGGATTCATTCCCATGATGAAAAAGAAGAGGGCATACCATATCAACAATGCCGACACCAACAAGTGTTTCACGTAAGCTTCAGCCTATCGAATTGTAAGGAGGCATATGGTGGTTGCATGGTTTCGTCTGTCTCAAAAGTGAAAGTCTAGCAGAAAGTAGGTCTAGTGCGAATCTGGATAAATGAAATGTGTGAAGGCAGGAATTGTCCTATTTCCTTTAGTTTTTATGGCATCATTGGATTCATGCGGACAATCAATATTTGTGACAACTCGGTAAGGGGCGAGTCATCATGGAAAGAATGAGAATGTCCAGGATCGGGTAAATCTTTGCAACTAAAGACACCCGCTATCGTACCTGATGCATAGCCTCCTAACCCATTCGTGAGCAACCATTCCCGAGTGGCCAATTGTTGGTGCGAATCATTGTTCGTTTGTCGTTCAATCTTCCGAGTTATGAAATTCATTCGAAACCTTTTTGAATTTTTAATTTGACCACGATCACCTTCTGAGTCCTCTATCTAAGATCATAATCAGATTGATATTTTCAATGTATAATTTCATGAAATGCTTTAGCATTTTTATCTAGAGGTTACGACGCTTTTTCGTGGTAACGTCACCATTTCTGCTGATTGTAGGGGCCCCCAGTCTATGATGTACGGGGTATCTTCAGCAATAATTAATAAATCCCGTTCAATTCTATCCGAGTAGGGGATAGATGGAGGCAGGAGAATGAGAGGCTCTTCCGCACGGCTAATCCGAATTTTTCCAGCGAGGATGTATGCGATATTTAGCACTTGCCACGGATTATGATGAGACGTTAGCTCATCATGGAAAGGTTCATGATGAGACAGTCCGGGCTTTGGAGAGGGTTGTAGCAACACACCGCAAA
>BQIX01000607.1 GCA_021604145.1 Nitrospirales bacterium | reverse complement strand
GTCGGCCATGGAAATGATATTGGAATTGAAGGTATTGGTTTCAATAATATCGGCCCCGGCCTCCATATACTCTTGATGAATGGCTTGAATAATCTGCGGTTGTGTTAAGGACAACAGATCATTATTGCCTTTAACGTCACTTGGGTGGTCGACGAATCGGGTTCCTCGAAAATCCTTCTCTTCTAACGTATGCTTTTGAATCATGGTGCCCATGGCACCATCCATCACCACGATTCGGTCACGTAACAACAACTCTAAATTTGACATTCGGTCTTTCTCCTCAGAAAACAACATTACATAACAAGCGGTCGACTTCCCTACTTTTGCACCATGAAGACGACATCGGCTTCACCGACTGAATCGTCTCCACGGCTTATTGACTTTTCTTGACTTCTTTTGACCGTAACAAATACGATGCCAAATAGGAACCTCATTCATGTTTAGACCTCATATAAATTCAAAAATCATTCTCCTTCTTGTCGGGTTGGCCCTCATTCTTACTGAATTCTCAACGCCATCCCTCAGTTATGCCAAACCATACTTCGAAGATGGATTTCTTGGATTAAAACAAACTGAATTACACACAAAATTAGGCATGCCCATGGCGGTGCGATCCCGAAAGGCCGCATTACGGGTGTTTAGTTACTATACGTTTCAAGATTGGGAAAAACACTTTAGAACAGTGGTGGCTCCTGGCAATGGAGAAGATGTATACACCTACAATCGGGATAAGACTCAAGTTCGATATGCCTTCGCCTACACTCCTGACCTGAATGAACGAACCGACTCACCGACTCTTTATGTGAAACGGGTCGAAATTGAGTTTACTCCGGCCGTCACTCTCGCCCAGATTCCTGGATTAATTTCTGAATTCGCTCCCCCCACGGAACCAACGGCATCAGTATTTCGATCTAATTTATGGGTACTGATATTTAAGGGAAAACCATCGAGAGAAGCATTTTTTATCTCAAAAGAACAAGGCCGAGAAAGTCTTCCCTGGACATTGGCATATCAGATGTTTGCGATTAACGGACTTCCAGAGCACCTGACTCTTGATGCCAAGATTGACCGCATGGAAATTACCACCCAAAGTCTCCAAATTGTAAAAAACAGTCAACAACTCACTCATGAACCAATCTTAAACCCATTTTCTGAAGAAGTTGCCAATCAACCACCACCAGAACCTGATTCGAAAAATGCAAACATTCCGAAGCCTCAGTATGCGGACTAATGAAACGGAAAAACACCAACGGCCCAATGAATGCTCTTGTCTAATTTTCCACTTTTTGTTTTGATGAATTCGAGGAACGCCTTACTCTTGTTTATTATGTGTACCGAATGTCTCTGTCATCACTGAGCAATAAATACGGTTCTCCCCATTGCTGTGCACTCTCTAAGCTCCACGCTTCTTCGTTCTGTTCCTGCTTCAGTCGAACCCCGTATAGTCCTCCAAAAATAAGCGTGGCAACTCCGGCCCCTGAATCTTCCACCTTTTGTGCGAAAACATCACACAGTGGCTGTTCTGAATCTTCCCCCCATCCCGTGATCAAACACCACTCCCCGCATGAAAGACGATCATAGACTTTAATATGTGTGATAGGGAGCGGGGGAGAAACTTCTTTAAATCGAAGAAAGACCGAGGTCTCACAATTTGAATTGCTCTCGACTTCCAGAAACATCTTCTTACCTTCCTTGACCGCTGAAAATCACTGCTGATACCATGTAACGAATCCAGAACCAATTTTCTCTTTATCCAAACTTCACTAGCTATCTACCGTTGAGTAACTTGGCAAACGACTCGCTGCCCCCTCACCTTGGTTCCACTCCATTCCTCTGCCGTCGGCCAGTCCGAATTACTTTCTATACAGGCTTGACTCTGTTTTTTCTCTGGATGATCGGCTGGGGACTTATCCCCCCGCTCTTGGATCCAACATTTGAAAAACATGTTCAGGAGAAAAAAGTGATTGTTGGAATGACCCGTGACCAAGCCATGAAAGCCTGGGGGTCGCCATATCAGATGAATGTCAGCTATACACCCAAAGGAATCAGACGGGAAGAATGGGTCTATGAAGATTGGCTAGACGCTGGAACCATCACTCATCGCTACCTATATTTTGAAGAAAACCGGTTAGTCGGTGGATGGAAATAATGTTCAACGTATCCTGAATCCTCCGAGTCAATCGTTATCCCATCAGAATTTAAAAAACGAACCGCAAGAGAACATTGACAAAACTTCAGGGAGTTTCCGTAATTTGAGCTCGCCTCTCACGTCCGCTTCCGCCGCTAATGATTAAGACACGTTTCCATTCACGAACTTGATACACCGCCCAAGCATTGGGCTGCCCTTTGTAATACGCCTCAGGATCTTCTCCTTTGGCTTGAAGATAGGTAGGCTCTGTAAAACCTTCATCTAAAACATAGTCAAGCAAATTCTCAGCGGTCACTCCTTTGCCACTGAGTGACACCTCAGCTAAAAAATTAAGAATTTCATCTGGATTTCCTAAATTTACTGTTTCCATATACTTACAGCCCCCTAAAATCTGTGGTATTCTATAAATGATAGGAATCAAAAAGCAATCCGGTTGAAGTAGCTGATGGTTGTGTGGCTATCGTACAGGCCTCCGCTTTGCGTTATCTCTCCTTTCTAATCCTGCATATTGTAAAGGACCATCATGCGAACTCTCTCCCCAGATCAATTCCGTGAAAA
>BQIX01000606.1 GCA_021604145.1 Nitrospirales bacterium | reverse complement strand
CGCACTCAGATTCCAATTTTTTAGGAAAAGGTCTAGAAGTCCCCAGGACAACAGCACACAGATAGGAATCAAGAACAGCGCTCTTGAGATATCTTCGAATTGCACCTCACCGATTTTCAGGTGAGGCGCATACGCTCCAAGTACAATCCAAATCGAAAAAGCAAGCGGATAGAAAATAATTTGACGATTCACGGTGAATTACGATCTTCGCATGACATACAACAACCGTTGAGAGTGGCCAATCAGCATTGATTCTTCAATATGAAAAAATCTCTGAAACGATTCTTCAAATTGACTCTGCGTATAATCATGAAAAATGTCGGTACGGCTCGAAAGTAATCGCCTCACCTGAGAATCTTCCTTGGGAACGAACTCAATGATTAGCGTCTCACAAAGACGGCTGAGGAATTCCGCAATTTTCTCAAATGGCACATTGTTGGCTATCGCCAAGTGATGGATGAGCGCCAGAGCTAAGATCACATCGGCCGGACCACGTTCGAGCAACGATTGCCGTTCTTCGTGAGCCCATCCAATTCCAGAGCTGGGATTCGACAAATCCAGAATCAATGGCAACACCATTGTTTCTCCCCGTTGAACGCAGGCTTGATAATGGTGCTCTGAACTAAGCGGGTCACCTTCAAATGAAAGAGTATAAATACCTTTTTCCGAAGCTAATTGACTAAACCGCCCCGTATTGGCTCCAAGATCCCACATGGTTTTTGGCTTGAGTTCATCTAGGACCTGTCCCACCATGACGATTTTTTCCGTCATATCGTTTTCAGAATAAGAATGCTCATCATAATACGATGACCAACACGATCCCTCCTCCTTGTAGTGCAACTGATGAATCGTAGACTCTAGGCTATCAATAAGCCCTAATACGGCATTGCAAGTCACTGGACGGGAATAATTTGAAATGTTGGCTGAAGCAAAACGTTTCTGACTTTTAGCATGAAGGTGAATATGAGAAAGCACTCCAAACCGAATACGTGAACTCCATGGGAGTAAGGAACTCGTTAAATCTAATGGAATACCATCGAGATTAATTTGCATTAATTGATTAAGTCGAATGTCTCGATAACTCATGAGGACAAGGGGAGCAAGGAAATGCTGGCAGAACTGCCGGTATGCGAACCAAGGCTGACCAATCCGATACGATTCAAACGAAAGACTATCAATGAGAATAGGCAAGCCTTTTCGATATTGAATATTATAGGCGCTGGCATCCTTGAGCATCATTCCGTGCTCGAATGCACGCCGTTGTATTTTGAGAGTTAGAAGGGCCGCGTGTTTCAGTTGAGAGAAACACCATTCGTATGGATAGGAGATAAAGGAAATCGGTTCCGGTTTCAGGATTTTATAGACGTCTGCATTGCAGGAAAATTCATCAGATACATCCTGATGAGAAATCAGCAAGCTATCATTGACAAGAAAATCATATAAGCCAGATTGAATAAATTGATCATAATGGTCTTGATAGACCCTATTCACTTGACGATAGAGGACACCCTCACGAAAGAACAAAAAACCACTTGGGTCTCGAAAGGAACTCGTAACGGGTGTATCAATCGTTCTCATGTTTTTGGGAATCACTCTGGGCGAAAAACCTGGAAAAGTAGACCCGAATATTTCGCCACATCATTTTCAGGGCAAACATTGAGCCTAATAAACCAGCCATTAACATTTGAAAAAGATAGCTTCCTGTACCAGGATCAATATACGCAAATGCATGACTGGACATGATGAGTTGGAATAACTGCATGAGCATCACCAGGCTCATAAAGAGTTTCAATTCTTTCATGGTATTCTTCCTTCCTTAATAATATGCCATTCACGGATACTGTCCGGTACAGCGATCTACTTCCAATATCCAGCAAGAATGCTGCGAGTAAACAAACAAGACGCAGTAAACTGCACTTATATCAAAGCTTGAAAATGACGCATTTTTCACCTATGAGGTCAATTCTTTTTCGGCTCAAAATGGAAAGTCTTGAACTCTACATTTTGAAACTGATTGAGAATTTGGCTGTGACAGTCGCATTTTTACAAGAAGGGTGACCTCGACAGGGGTCTTTGATCTTATTGAAAGCCTCACACCTAGCATGTGCTGCTTTGGAGATTGCAGGCAATCAATCCCAGGCTTTGACCGGAAATACATAGCGAGAGCTAAAGGCTCTCTATGTCATTACGTTGTTACGAAGAAAGTGGGGGCAGCAAGTTGCGTGAATGAGGAGATAAATCTTCCAACAGGTAAAAAATGGAATGATTCAACTAGAAAAGACAGTAAACACGATAAACAGGAAACAACGAGCAAACCTCTGTAAACAGACAGGAGGAAGTCTCTCTATTGACTTTCAGGAGGTGAAACCGTGGATCAGGAAGCCCCGTTTCGAGGCCGATTCACTTCAGTCAGTCTGGCATAGGCTTTAGACGCGGCACGACTTTTGGGGTAGGTGCGAACGAGTTGACGAAACATTGAACGTGCGGCTTTTTCATCATGAAGACCTAAATGAGAATACCCGATTTTCAATAACGCGGCGGGCACCTTTTCACTCGTCGGATACATGCTCATGACCCGTTCAAACTCTCGAATAGCTTGGCCGTACTGCCGTTGACCATAATAACATTCGCCCAACCAGTACTGAGCATTAGAGGCGAGGGAAGATCGAGGATACTCCTGAAGAAACTGGCGGAATCCCTGAAAAGC
>BQIX01000605.1 GCA_021604145.1 Nitrospirales bacterium | reverse complement strand
GAGGTAAATGCTCCTGCACAAAGAGCTTGATCGCCCCCCGCAAAATGCGTCGGCGATATTTGGGGATCCACACCACATGATATTGATGCTGATAGGCACCATGGGCACTGAGCCGAACTTCCATGCCGTAGTATCATCCCCAATACCTCGTTTGGCAAAGAGGGCCCCGCTTCCAGCGGGGAGCGCTTTCACCCACGGGCTCACGCCACGTGGTCCTCCGCGCTAGTTTTGATAGAGTCCTGACAAAAGCACGACACGCCTACAGAAACCCAAAAGATTGAGCTGCAGGGCAAGACAACGTATCCACCTCCTGATATGCGACGGTCTCTGGAAAAATGACAAGCATTTCACACAATGTCGTGTAAAAGAATAGCCTCTTTCTTATGCTCCTCAGCGGTAACGAGTTCGTCGCATTGTACCGAGTATCCCGACCACAGCCTCAGTAACGATGATGGGAGAAGCTAAAATTTTCTTTTAATACGGGGGTTGAAAAACTGGAAAGATTCTGGACAAGGAGAAGTACAAACTTACAAGAGGGAAACGAGATGACGCCTTGAGCGCCTCTATTATCCAATCTAGACGTTCAATTCATGAGCATTTCGAGAAAACTCAATACTCGGCAATTTAGTCGATCCCAGGGGCAAACGATTCGTCTCGACGTTCTTTCTGCTCTTCCCAGTATGCCTTCTCGTCATCCTCATATTTTGTTTGCCGTTGAATTTCATCAATTTCTACGGGAGTAAGATAGCGAAGCGCGGTGGCACATAATATCCGTTGCTGCAGCGTTCCTTTCAAATGGATATTCACGAGTGCATCAGCTCCAATTTGTCTAGCACGTTCTCTGAGCTCTATATGCAACTCTTCCCAGTCCACTTTTTTTTGCTTTGGCGGTTGTTCCACTTCCACCACACCAAGGTCATGATGTGGTCTCTCGGGAAAACCATCAAGCACCTCAATGATAGACGCCGACCGCTTCATGTCTCCCTTGAGTCCGGACTGGGAAGAACTAGGCTCTCGCTTGGGATACCTAGCCGTTTCGATATCAAACGCTTTCAAACGTGAGGCCGCTAACTCAGCTTCATGCGGATTATTACTCTGCATGAGATTCTTGAGTTTTTCGATCCGATCCTGCGCTTCCCGGAGGCTCATTTTGGCCCCCTTTTTCTTCAAGACATTTACCGGCATACCGTCATCCCAACGTCAAAAAATATTGATGATTTATTTCAGGAACTTGGTCGTGTCTGGCTTAGGTCATCCAGCCAACTCTATCTAAACATGATTACGTCGAAAAAAACAGGGTGTCTCACATGTCTACCTGTCATAAAAACAGAATGTCAACACTATCCATGGCTCACGCACTCTTGATTTGCCATCTCAGATGGTATCGTATTTCGCGCAGGCTTCACAAAACAAGGAATTTGTTGAGGCAAAAGGAACACTCAAACCAACATAAAGCGAAATTTTCATCACGATCTTGGATTATAGCCTGTTCCCGGCCAAGTTTTCTCAATTTCCTGAGCTTGTTGCTCCGCAGCGAATTCTTCCCACAGAATACGATCGCCGCCATATTCTGATGTAAATGCTGTTGCTTCAGAATTTTCCCACCCCAAGTGGCGAACCTGTCCGACGGCATCACCTACGACTTTGCGGATGGACACATTAAGCGTCTGCGTGCGCCACAATGCGTACTGATCAGGGATAACAACATCAGCCGGTTGCTCTAATCGACGAGAATATTCTGCCACTGATGCTTCGATATTGGAAACACCAATTGCAAGATGTAGTTTTTTCATGAGTGCACCCCTGATAGCATGGTTCACAGCAAACTTTTGTTCACTGAATCGAGCGACTTGATCAAATAAAGAGATACTGGGAAATTTTTGGAACCGGGAGTCCACTTGTCAATAACTACTTATTCACGAATCAAAATTAATGAGGCAGACCTCTAAACACACGACTTATTAGTCGAGAGTAAACATAGAAGACTCTTCTCAGACCCGCCTCTGATTTGAGTCAGTTTAATGGGGAACTGAAGACATCGTTCAAAGAAAGATTGAAGCTCAGCCAAACGAAAGAATTAAATCTGCCTCGCTTACTACTGCAAGGATTTTCCTCAGGCTTCAGGTGTGAGAAGCATCTTTCGACACTTCATACGGCTTCGGATTCAATGGACTTCTATGCGTGTGATCGGACTTGATGCGCCTTGATCCAAAGATGCAGATAACAACCGACAATAGCAACTGCTGCGAATAGATATGGGGCGAATATCCCGTAAAATACGATAAGTATTTCTCTTGACACCAGAAAATTTCCACCAATAAGTTAAGAAACCAATCGTCTCTTTTTCACGCTATATCGATCAGAATCGATATTGAAGTCCTCCTCCAACAGCAATATAGTTAAGGGGATTGATGTCACCACGAGGATCAACATAAGATCCTTCGATATTAACCACCCAGTTCTCCGTCATATAGAAGTCCACCCCTCCGCCATACCGAAAGACAACATCGGTTTCGTTCCTCGACCGCCGGCCATTCGAATTGACAAAAATTAGGAATCCGTCTGTTGTCGCATTCATCGCACCCACCCCTAACAACCCATAGGGTTGAACCTGTCCAGTGAGGGCAAAGAACTTACTATTAAGAGTTGCCGTCCAGGTTTCGATGTCTCCCTTAAATTGCTTGACGTCAAACCCTGTGGTTCGCTCT
>BQIX01000604.1 GCA_021604145.1 Nitrospirales bacterium | reverse complement strand
CGATCTCGTTTAATTCCGCCAGCCATGTACGCACTCAACATCCGTGTAGCCGTATGGCTTTTTCAAACGTGGGTTTTTGAGGGAACGGGAAACTTCTTCAATTAGGATGGGAGAGAAATGTAGGGCATACAGCCCTTGGCTAGCCAAGTGGATGACTTGTCTCGGCACACTCTCAGGGAACAGGAAGGCGCTGACCAACACCGAGGCATCAACGATGGCGTTGTGCGGCATAGGTCCGGCGCTCTTAGTTCACCACTGAAAGGATTTCGGCCTCCTGTTGTGGCGTCGGTTCACGACTACCGATACTCACAGGCCGGAGCAAAATTCCGGAGTCGGTGACTTCCGCCTCTAAATAATCGCCCTCCTCCAAATGTGCCGCTTGTCGAATTTCACGTGGCAACGTGATCTGTGCAGCCCTTCTTACTTTAACCAATGCTGAAGGAAATTTTTCTGATGTAATTTTGTCCATAGCGTCTACCTCAATTTCGTAAATTACGAATTTCTCATATTAGTATGACAGGGTTTTGACAAGAATACAATTTCAGCTCAAAGCCATAGTCTACGTCCGGCACCATGCAACTGAATGGGACGTTCAGTTATATTTTCCGTCCAGCTAATCCTTTTTGATACAATTCGTTATTCTCTCAATCACCACGACGGCTCTCGACCCAAAGCAGACATCGGAGTGATATGAGTTTATGAAGTAAAAAAGTAGGAGAAAAGGGGAGGGGTTAATTTAATTCTTTTGTGAGTTTATTCAAATATGTGTAGCGCGAAACTATCGTGAACGACCTCTGGGTCCCCGTGGTAGTTGGCCTTCTCTTCATCGGGGGACTTGGCCTGCTCCTACCCTGGATTAGAGTGAGGAGTGCACGAAAGGGGTGGGAGTTATCGGACTACGAGCGAATTGAAGTGCTGATGTCTCCCGCGGAGCGGTCGCTCTTCGGTGTCCTGAAAACTGTGGCTGGCGATGAGTTTGAGATCTTCGCAAAAGTTCGCATGGCCGACGTGTTGACACCGAGTCGACGGTTAGATCCTTCTCGGCGTCGTAGTGCTTTGAATCGAACAATCTCAAAACACTTCGACTACGTCGTTTGCGCGGCAGATGACCTCCGTGTGTTGTGTGCTGTCGAGCTTGATGACCGTAGCCATCATCGCCAGGACAGACGAGAGAGGGACGATTTCGTCAGCTCAACGTGTGCCGCAGTCGGCCTTCCGTTAGTACGCGTAAAGGCCGCACCGCAATACTCTGCAGCGTCGCTCGGCGAACAAATCCGGCTTGCAGTCCGAGGAGAATCCTCGTGACACATAACCAGGGGTTCGAGTGCTACGGCCCACGGCGGACAGCCAGTCCGCTACGCGGATTGCCTGCCCCTGAGCGCAGCGTTAGACGGCAAGAGGGATTAACCAAGATTCAACGTCCGCTTCTGCTGTGAGTTCAATTGATCAACGCAACACTTTATCCTACCCTATTTAAGGATGGAGTGTTCCGACGAAATACCGAACTCGCAATTACTTTAGTGCTGAACAACGAGCGGACATATGGGATCGCTGGCAGCGTGGCGAATCCATGAGTTCGATTGGGCGGCTCTTTGAGCGAGTGTCCTCCTCAATTTATCCGATTCTTGCCCCCAGCGGGGGGATTCGCCCTCCCACGAGAAAGCGATCACGATTTGCCCTGCGCCTGTCGGACCGCGAAGAGATTTCCAGGGGGCTAGCTAACAAGCAGTCTATTCGATCCATTGGAAAAGGAGACATTCTCCTTTTTGGCCGTACTGTCGCCCCGAGTATTGCCTAGTCATCTCACATTTTACAGACAACACCGTATGTCGACTAAACCCATCAGTCTCCAAAGCTATCGGGTTACTGCCAACATCAATTGCCATGCCGTGTAGCTCTATTAAGCTGAATCCGTAAGTTTTCGTTCAGAAAATCTGTAAAAAGGATACTGAAGACAGTCCCCTTTTCCCCATGTTCGTTTTCACGAATGGCCGCTTCTGGCCGGAGAGAGACATTATCTGACGAAGGTACTGACAATAGTCGTCTCCCTCGCTAAAACTTGGGCTCTATGAAACAAAATTCTGTATTCAGTGATGTTGTTACAAAGCCTACAGATTCCTTCACGCGCAGAAATCGGATGCACTCCTGAACATGGCACTTGGATCAAAAACGGGTGCGTCCGCAGCGTTATTGCTCGGTTCAATCACCGCCTACAACGGCCCTCATCTCCTCCGACTGGTCCCCGATCGATGATTTTCTGCCTTGTGAGTCAAATGGTGTAGACGAGTGAGAACCTGAAAAGAAATAAGTCAAAGTTGGGAAATTCAAGTAGTCGATCTTCAGAGACATCTATACCTAGTGGACTTATCAATTAAGACCTACCCTATCCTGTATATGGAATCGTTCAGCAGTTTTGCTACACTCTAGAGCTTTCCTACCAAATTGGTGTCGTGTGGAACTGGCTGGCAATAAACGGCAACTCCTTTCACAACAACACGATGAGCGCGCCAAGCGACTGGCCGAACTCGATCAACTCAACGCCGACTATTCAAAAGAATTCGAAGACATCCGCCGACGTGTGCGAGAAAAGAAGTTCATCCAGGAAATTTCTCGTGAGGACCGCTACCCTCAAGATAAAGACATTTGGGAATACCTGAACAACATTGTGGAGGATATTCATTTGTACACCTGGCGCAAATGCGCGACGGGGATC
>BQIX01000603.1 GCA_021604145.1 Nitrospirales bacterium | reverse complement strand
CATGCCGATCTCTACAGACTGGAGCTCCCCCACGAATGGCTAGGGCTTGGACTTCAGGAATACTTCCATTCATCCTCGGTCGTGGTGATCGAATGGGCAGAGCGTATGGAAGACGATTTACCACCTGATCGTCTTGAAATTTATCTTGAACACCTGCAACGGTCATCCAGAAAGGCGACCATTAGGTCCACCGGACCACAAAGTCGAGAGCTCGCCTTAAAGATCTTGGAATAGTCTCTTTACCATCCCCATATGCCAGGATTTTTGAAAGATATGAGAAGCCATGGCTGAAACAGACACAACTCCATTAATGCGACAATTTCAAGAGGTGAAAGCTGAATACAAAGAGGCGATCGTATTTTTTCGAGTTGGAGACTTCTATGAAATGTTTTTTGAAGATGCCGAAGAAGCCTCAAAATTATTAGACATTGTCCTCACCTCGCGCGGAAAGAATAAAGATACTCCCATTCCACTTTGTGGAGTCCCATATCATGCAGCCACTGGATACATCGCCAAGCTCCTCAAGGCAGGCAAAACCGTCGCTCTGTGCGAACAGGTAGAAGATCCAAAAATTGCAAAAGGGCTCGTGCGCAGAGAAGTGGTGCGCCTGTATACGCCGGGAACCCTATTTGATAGTGATCTCCTTCCGACAAAGGAAGCGAATTTTCTGGCCTCGATCTCTTGCATACTCCCATCAGCTCAAGATCTGCCCAGCCCTCCAATTCAATGGGGACTTGCCACACTTGATTTATCGACTGGTGAATTCTGGGTCGTCGAATATGACACCCCTCAACAACGTGAATCCCTTGTCGATGAATTAGTGCGCCTAGAACCGCGAGAAATTATCTATCCCACATTCGCACCGTCAGACATGATTCGATCTTTCAAAGACCTCCGTCAATCAAGACTGGTCGAACAAGATGAAAGCTGGTTTCACGCCGAGAAAAACCTACAGCTCCTGACGACACACTTCCAGGTTCAGAATGCTGAAGAGTTGGGACTTCCATCGTTGACAAGAGGTATGGAAGCTGCCGGAAGCCTGCTTCGTTATCTACATACGACTCAGCCAAACATGAATCATCAACATATTCAAAAACCCCGGCTTCGGGCTTCACAAAGAGAAATGGAGCTTGACGGGGTGACCATCCGAAACTTGGAACTCATTAAACCATTTACTCAAGACCGAGATTGTTCAACCTTACTCACGATACTCGATAAAACTGTGACGGCCATGGCTGGGCGTCTTCTCCGGCAATGGGTCGTCCGTCCGCTCATAGACCTGACAGCAATTCATGAACGGTTAGCGGTTATTTCAGAATTCGTCAATAATCTAAGAGTTCGCCGTGAACTACGAAACACGTTCAGAGAGATCCAAGATCTTGAACGATTAAATAGTCGTATTGCCCTGGGAGTCGCCACACCTCGCGATATTCTTGGCTTACAACAATCACTGTCTGTTTTACCAGGCCTTCGATTACTTCTGGATTCTCTGGAAAGTCCGTTCGCCAAAAATCTCAGGAGTCACTGGGACAACTTGGAAGATATCAAAACGCTCATAGCTCACACCATCAACATTGAAGCTCCACCCACTTCTGGCTATGAAGGCATCATACGAGAAGGATTTCATAGCGAACTTGATGAACTTCGAAAGGTCGCACGTGAAGGGCTACGTTGGATTGCGGAACTTGAAGTTCGTGAAAAAGCCAGAAGTGGCATAGAGTCCCTTAAGATTAAATATAATCGTGTATTTGGATATTATATCGAAGTCACAAAGACACATCTTTCAAAGATTCCAGACGACTATATTCGTAAACAAACGCTCGTGAATGCTGAACGTTATACCACCGAAGAGTTAACTCAGCTCGAAAATCGAATCATGGGGGCTGATCAAAAGATCAAAAACCTTGAGGCATCCCTTTTTGGACAACTCCGTTTCCAAATTACGCAGGCTACAAAACGCATACAGGAAATGGCTGCTATCATCGCGCACATCGACGTGCTTACGGGCCTCGCAGAAACCGCCGCCACGAATCGTTATGTCATGCCAACAGTTGACCAAGGCAGCGTCATCTCTATCCAGGATGGACGACACCCAGTCATCGAACAAACGGAAGTCTCGGGAGGTTTTATTGCAAACGATACCAATCTTGATTTAGATCAACAGCGACTCTTGTTGATAACAGGGCCCAATATGGCTGGGAAAAGTACCTACCTTCGTCAAGTCGCACTGATTGTCCTCATGGCACAAATGGGCAGTTTTGTTCCTGCCTCTTCTGCACAGATTGGATTGGTCGATAGAATTTTTACACGAATTGGCGCATCAGATGATCTTGCAGCAGGGCAAAGCACCTTTATGGTGGAAATGGCAGAAACTTCAAAAATTCTTACCGCCGCGACATCAAGAAGCCTTATCTTACTTGATGAAGTTGGGCGGGGTACCAGTACGTATGACGGGCTCAGCATTGCCTGGGCAGTTGCGGAATACATACTTGACCGCTGTCATGTAGGCGCGCGAACCCTCTTTGCAACCCACTATCATGAAATGACAGAACTCGAAGAATTACGGGAAGGATTAAAAAACTATACTGTTCTCATTAAAGAAAAAAACCAAGACGTGCTGTTCTTAAGAAAAATTATTAAGGGGAAGGCCAATCGAAGCTATGGAATTCATGTCGCAAAATTAGCAGGGCTTCCAGAGACGATCATTCAAAGGGCACAAAA
>BQIX01000602.1 GCA_021604145.1 Nitrospirales bacterium | reverse complement strand
GATTGCGTTGAAAGATCGTTTTGATATTGCCTTTGCCAATGACACTGACCATGATCGGCATGGGATTGTCACGCGCAGTGCGGGGTTAATGAATCCCAATCACTATCTGGCTGTGGCGATTTCGTATCTTTTTTCGCAACGCTCTGGCTGGCGACGGGATGCGGCGGTAGGGAAGACGGTGGTGAGTAGCAGTATGATTGACCGGGTAGCGGCCAAGTTGGGGCGGCGTCTGGTTGAAGTGCCGGTTGGATTTAAATGGTTTGTGAATGGACTGATTGATGCATCGATTGGTTTTGGGGGTGAAGAAAGTGCCGGCGCATCCTTCTTGCGTCGTGATGGAACCGTGTGGACGACAGATAAAGATGGGATCATTATGGACCTGTTGGCGGCTGAAATGATGGCTAAGACCGGGCGGGATCCTGGACAACTCTACGTCGAACTCACCAATGAACTGGGCGTTCCGGTCTACGAACGAATTGATGCACCGGCCACTCCTGCGCAGAAGGGCATTCTCAAGCAACTTGCGCCGCAGCAGATTCAGGCATCCGAATTAGCCGGAGAAGAGATTACCAACATTCTGACGTCGGCACCAGGAATAAACAGTCCTATCGGCGGATTAAAAGTCATAACTGCGAACGGGTGGTTTGCGGCTCGCCCATCGGGCACGGAAGATGTCTATAAAATTTATGCCGAGAGTTTTCGTGGGCAGTCACATCTTAGGCAAATCCAGGACGAAGCGCAGGCTTTAATTACGAAAGTTTTAGAGACCCCAACGTCATGAGGGTAGAACGGGAGCGATGGATAGTAAGTCGTTTACGAGGAATGAAGCATTCCGTCCGATTATTAAGGCGTGGGTTTTCTATCAAGTATTCATCTATCTAAAGGAGACGATTTATGGCGAATGAAGGCTATCACGAACCTCTTTCTGAATTGAGTGATGAAACGCGGGATATGCATCGAGCTATTACCTCATTGATGGAGGAGCTGGAGGCTGTCGATTGGTATAATCAACGCGTGAATGCCTGTAAAAATCCAGAGTTGAAAGCTATTCTGGCTCATAACCGCGATGAAGAAAAGGAACATGCGGCCATGGTGTTGGAATGGATTCGACGTCAAGATTCCACTTTTAATAAAGAGTTGAAAGAGTATTTATTTACAGAAAAATCACTTGCTCACGATTAAGGCGAGTCTCTCACGATTCTCTAACGTGCCATGATTTCTTCCTGAATCAACCTTGACTTCTCTTACCTTACTCGTGATGGAAGGATGTCTCGATGCTCGACCCATAAAAAACCGCATTTGATGGCTGTTTCTGGCTATGCACCATTTCCAGATGAGAGTGCACGATAGATTCTCATATCATGAATGTGGCATGCTAATTCTGTTTTGTCTCGTCTCCGCATACATCGGAGTCGATGTCTGTTACTTCTACCAATATGCCATTCGGAGTCAAGCGTGAGCCGTGATTCTCAAAATGTTGCCCTGGAGTCACTTTGGGAAGAGATCCGACAACAAATGGGAGTGTGTCCGTCTTTTTTTAAATTAGCCAGTGCAGATCCAGCACTTGCACGAGGCTTATTTAATCTGGCGAAATTTGCCTATCTGGAAAGTCCACTGCCATCGATCTTCAAGGAAAAGCTCTTTACCTATCTATCCCGTTTTTGTGAAGTACGATATTGTATCACGCGACACGCTGCTTTTCTCTTAGGACGAGGACACGTTGCCGGCGATGCCGACTGTCCTCCTATCACCACCGATGAAATTCTGGCCCTCCTCACAGAACCTTTTCCTAAACGTGAGCAACTTCCTGAAATTCTGAACGCGATCAAAGTCGTCCCTGCTCCACTTCAGGATTTTCCATCCTGGGATTCTTCGATAGGAAGACATCTTCGCATTGCCTGTGCCGTGATATTTATGAATTCAGAACGCTCGACCGAATGGTGTGCTGCACTGCGTCGTCTTTTCTCTCCTCCAGTCTTCCAACGACTCATGATATTCCTGGCCTTTGTGCGCATGGCCCATTTTGGGACGCAGGTTCATGCGCTTTCCGAAGAGCCTCTTCCCATGGCAAGTGAATTGGCTTCATCGGATTATGACTCCGGAACATTTTCTACTACCCAATTATTTTTAGAAGAAGATTTAGAACTTCTTTTTCAAGAAGAGAAGTCGTTGATCGCATTACTTCTGGAAGAGACTCATGAGGTGAAACACTTTGAATGGGAGGCACAACTTCAAACGGAGTTACAAGAACTACGAACAACCCAAATCTTGGCACAAGCGCTGAAGAAAAGTGAAGCGCGGTATCGCGATCTTTATGAAAATGCCCCGGATATGTTCTGCTCCGTAGACGTCGAGACCCAGATGATTGTCGAATGTAATCAAACCTTCATAGAGAAAACTGGTTTTTCACGAGAAGACATTGTTGGAAAGTCAGTATTTGAACGATATGACCACAGCTGTCTGGAGAAATCCCGGCTGAGTTTTCAGCAGTTTCTCCAACATGGCGTTGTCCACGGTATAGAATTAAAGATACGGACGCGTCATGGAAAATCTCTGGACGTCAGTTTGAGTGCTACGGCTGTGCATGACGATTCAGGGCGAATCATTGCAACCCGTTCGATTTTGCGAGATATCACGAAACAAAAGAGGCTGGAGGATCAACAGCGATTGATCTTTGAATCGTCGCCCAATGGCATTTTGGTCGTCAACGAAGACGGATCA
>BQIX01000601.1 GCA_021604145.1 Nitrospirales bacterium | reverse complement strand
GAGCAAAATCAAAAACTTATCAATGAACTCTCTGAAATATCAAAAGAAAATGCTTTTTTTCGCGAACAACTCTCTTTAGAACGCAATAGACTGAAAAAAATACTCGATAAAGCAGGAGGAAAACATCGACCAGCAGAGGATGTAGGAGAAGACGATTTCTGTCTTAATTAATGTGCAAGCCATTCATTGTTCTTGAATGAAGCAAAAGAACTACATTAGAGGAAAGGGAGTCTTCGAGTCTCTTCATGATGATCATGCATGTTTGAATCTTCCGGCAAAACTGGACAATGACGTCTCACCGGGGAAAATCCTCCATACTTTTCTCTTAGTAAAAAAGATCAA
Organism: Nitrospirales bacterium; assembly: GCA_021604145.1. Classification (GTDB taxonomy): domain Bacteria; phylum Nitrospirota; class Nitrospiria; order Nitrospirales; family UBA8639; genus JAGQKC01. The sequence continues at coordinate 2,383 of BQIX01000601.1, read as the reverse complement.
CCCACTCGTTCACCTTCCCTATTTTTCTCTGTGTCCCGGACATCTTGGGCGAGAATTCTTTTCCTAGAATTCACCAATGCCTTTTAAGCATTGACATTTAAAATTATGAACATATCGAAGTGCTGTACCAACCTTTAACCGAGAGATACAACAACTTGCGTTCACATAGCAATGCACTTGCAGTACAAGGAGACATAGAGCCATAATAATAGATGTCTTCATCGGTAAACTTCTGCGCCCGTTAGACGTCCGTGTAGGATTGTTCATGGACTCATTTCATCCCCATCTTTCACTTCGACGAGGAGGCTTATCATGAGTCTTGCAACTCCAGAGCTTCGTATTGACGATCGCGTGAATGACTTTGTGACTCGCCCTAGCAAACTTCTCATCAATGGTCACTGGGTCGAATCCGTTTCTGGCAAAACGTTTCCAACATTTAACCCCGCGACGGGTGAAATCCTCGCTCACGTGGCGGAAGGTGAACAAACCGATATCGACAATGCGGTGCAAGCCGCGCGTGCAGCCTTCGATCAGGGACCGTGGCGTCGAATTACGACATCAGAACGTGGAAAAATGATTTGGAAACTCGCAGATCTTTTAGAGTCCCACTTAGAAGAATTTTCCCAGCTCGAAACGCTGGATAATGGCAAACCCTTGACGGTAGCACGTGTCGCTGATGTTCCCTTAGCCATTGATTTGTTTCGATATATGGCAGGATGGACGACAAAATTAGAAGGTAACACTATCCCCATCTCAGTCCCATTTACTCCTGGGGCGCAATACCATGCCTATACCCTCCGCGAACCCGTTGGCGTCGTCGGACAGATAATTCCCTGGAATTTCCCGTTGCTCATGGCAGCTTGGAAACTTGGTCCTGCGCTCGCCGCAGGCTGCACAATTGTTCTCAAACCTGCCGAGCAAACCCCTCTCTCGGCGCTTCGCCTCGGTGAATTGATTTGTGAAGCCGGTTTTCCAGATGGCGTGGTGAACATTGTCACTGGATATGGTGAAACCGCAGGCGCCGCGCTTGCCGCCCATCCACAGGTTGATAAAATTGCGTTTACCGGCTCGACAGAAGTTGGGAAATTGATTCTCAATGCCGCATCACATGACTTAAAAAAAGTGTCGTTAGAGCTCGGTGGAAAATCACCCAACATTGTTTGTCACGACGCCGATCTCGACATCGGCATTCCGGGCGTAGCCAGTGGCATATTCTTTAATCATGGACAATGTTGTTGTGCTGGCTCACGATTATTTATTGAAAAAGATATTTTCGATGTCGTCGTGGAAGGGGTGGCTGAGCAGGCCAAGAACATTAAGATCGGCTCAGGTCTCGACCCAAGCACCGATATGGGTCCTTTAGTGTCTGATGAACAACAACAACGGGTACTCGGGTATTTAGCAGCAGGACTTTCTGAGGGCGCCGAAGCTGTCGTTGGCGGGAACAAAGTCGGGGATCAAGGATATTTCGTCGAGCCAACCGTGTTAGTCAATACGAAACCCAATATGAAAGTGATCAAAGAAGAAATTTTTGGCCCTGTCGTCTGTGCAATCCCTTTTCAAGACATGGAAGAAGTGATTCCTGCAGCCAATGATAGTATTTATGGATTAGCATCTGCGGTCTGGACCAAAGATATCAGCAAAGCGCATAGAATTGCGGCTGAACTTCGGGCTGGAACCGTCTGGATTAACTGCTACAACATCTTTGATGCCGCGCTTCCATTTGGAGGATACAAACAATCTGGTTGGGGGCGGGAAATGGGACATGCGGCATTAGAGTTGTACACCGAAATCAAATCCGTCTGCGCCAAATTATCGTAACAGTTTCATGGGTACGGCGCAGATTGAGAACAATGATCGGTCTGCGCCTGTACGCCAAAATCTGGAAGGTTCAAAAACTCACGGCATCGTCAAGCGGACGATGGGTTTATTTCACGAAGCTGTTGGCGGAAATTCTTGAGGCTGATCAGAGGATGAATCGTCAGCCTGCTTCTGCAATCTGGCACGCCGCACGCGTTCGAGGTCTATCACAATCCCTTGTGGTTCCTTTTGTAAAAGGCGTCTCCAACACCGACGACATAAATCATGGTCTTTCATACTCACCGCACGTCCCAATTTACTCGAATGGGGATTTCGTCTTGGAGACACCAAAATTTTCACTTCGTTCCCGCATTGCGCACATTGCATGAGACCTGGAGTTTGAACTTTTGAGGGTTTCCCCGATCGAATAAACACACTACCCCGTTGTTTTTGATGTCTTGACGCCCACCACTCTTCTGTCATCATTTCACTCTCTTTCATACCAATCGGTAAGAGCCGTTTCATGAACCACCTCGCAAATGACATATAAATACGTAAGGACTCCATACTCCGTATAACCTGA
>BQIX01000600.1 GCA_021604145.1 Nitrospirales bacterium | reverse complement strand
TTTTTTTTGAACGAAGTCCTTCAATCAAGACAGTAATCTCCCCTTTGACCCGTTGCGCCAAGCCAGTTTTCAGTAGATCTTCCGCTGATCCTCTCAGGAATTCTTCATTGAGTTTGGTTAATTCTCGAGCGATCACGATTTGTCGTGAACCGAAGATCTGTTGAATGGACTCGAGTGTGATTCTGATTCGATAGGGTGTTTCAAAAAGAATAATGGTTCGAGGTTCTTCAAGAAGTTGGGTGAGAACTTGCGTTCTCGCCCCTGATTTTTTCGGCAAGAATCCTTGATAGACAAAAGCATCAGGTGGAAGCCCCGAGGCTGTCAATGCAGCAAGAATAGCCGATGCTCCGGGTATCGGGACGACAGCGATTTGGTGGGTGATTGTTGCCCTCGCGAGATAATAACCTGGATCGGAAATTAATGGAGTTCCGGCATCAGACACTATCGCCACATCAGAGCCATCCTCTAGTCGTTGAAGGAGGATCGGGGTTTTTTCTTCTTTGTTGAAGTCGTGGTAGCTGGTAAGGGGTGTTTGAATGTCATAGTAGGTACAGAGTTTTTGAGTTCGTCGTGTGTCTTCTGCTGCAATAATTGAAACTTCTTTTAAGGTTCGAATCGCTCGGAATGTCATATCCTCCAAGTTTCCAATTGGTGTACTGACGATGAAAAGCGTTCCGGGCATGAGTATCTATTCGCTGATTGTCCTCGGGAGAGACAGATATTCTAGACACGGTTATTCATCATGACCATGAACAGTGCCGATGTCTGACGTATATGTGTTCTGCCTCTCTTTGTTGCTGTTGGAGGCTGTTTAGTTTATTTTTGTAGGCGTGGTATGGTTTTTCTATTGTACATATTCCTCAACGCGGAAAGCGAAGGCTCGGATCATCTGATACTAAGGTGACGTGAAACAGAAGCCGTCTTTGAGGTTTTACCCATCGATATGTTGGATACCATAGGCGAAGAGGAAAAGACATCTTTTGTCGATGATTCCCTGAGGACAACTGTTTAAATAGTTGGAGGTCAGTACGGTCGATTGGTTGAATGAGAGGACTGTAGATACAGGAGGAGCGGTTCTTCGTGAACTGATCGATCTGCCCCTGTCCTTATGTGCCAATCTCCGTTGTCGGCGTTGATGAAATTTTCTTTTGACTAGCTCGCAATGTCTTGCGTAAGTGATGCAGAATTGTTGTGTGCTTAGATATATCATAAAGTGGTCAACATGCAGTGGATATCTCCCTCTACCTTCCTTGACCTCCATTAGGCCCAAGTCTATACTCAAAAGTTGGATTGACAAGGTTTTCTGGATTTTTCCTTTAAAACGAAGGCATTATGGCTGAGACTCTTATCGGAGTCACAATGTTCCTCTATTTTTTGGGGACGATTGTCTTTTTAATTTATCTCTTACGGCGATCTGAATTTTTGTCGAAGTGGGCTTCGGCTTTTGCATGGCTTGGGTTTTTTTCACATACCGTCGCGCTTTTGGCGAAATTTGTGAGCCTGGGGCAGATTCCGATCATGACCTTTCAAGAGGCCATGTCCTTTTTTGCATGGACTTTGGTCTTAGTCTTTTTGAGCGTTGCGTTGAAACGAGGATTGCACGTGCTCGGAGCATTTATTCTGCCTCTGGCCTTTCTTTCCCTAATCTCGGCGAGTATTGCTCCGACTGGCACACAAGGGTTCCAGCCGGTATTTGAAACAGTCTGGGTACATGTGACCTTGAGTATGTTGGGGACTGTTGGGTTTGCTGTCGCGTTTGTGGCTGGCATTATGTACCTCATGCAGGATCGCATGCTCAAATCAAAACAGTTTAACACCCTCTACGTGAAGCTCCCGCCGTTAGACTTCTTGGATTCGTTAAATCAACGTTCAATTTTACTAGGGTTTCCTTTTCTGACCCTGGGTATTTTGACAGGCTCATTGTCAGCCCATGTCACCCTTGGGTCATACATGAGCTGGAATCCTGAACAAGTGTGGGCGTTAGTCACGTGGGTTTTTTATTTTGCTGTTCTGCTTGGTCGGGTCACGGTTGGGTGGCGCGCAAAGAAGGCGGCGTATCTTACGATCGTAGGTTTTGCGGCGGTGATTCTGACGTTCGTTGGGGTGGTGTTAAAGAATCAGAGTCCCTTGGGTACCCTATGAATATTATTGTTGTCGGTCTGAGTCATAAAACTGCTCCCGTCGAGCTTCGTGAACGTCTGGCCATACCGGAAAGTCGTATGGGAGAGGCCTTAGCCCGATTGTTGGCCTACCCCAGTGTGAAGGAAGGGATGTTTTTGTCGACTTGCAATCGTGTGGAAGTCTATGCGGTGGTTAAAGATATGGAGGAAGGGTTTTCTCAGGTTCAAGACTTCTTAGTTTCGACGCATTTTTCGTTATCGGCTGATGAATTATTTCCTCACATGTATCGGTATACTGATGAATCCACGATTAAGCATCTGTTTCGAGTAACCGCTAGCCTTGATTCAATGGTGATTGGGGAACCCCAAATTCTTGGGCAAGTGAAAGATGCGTTTGAACTGACACTCTCTCATCGAACGAGTGGCGTGATACTCAACAAGTTTGTCAAAAAAGCGATCTCCGTTGGCAAGGGTGTTCGAACACAGACGAAGATTGCTGAATATGCGGTTTCCGTGAGCTATGCCGGAGTCGAGCTTGCGAAGAAAATTTTTTCAAGTTTAAAGGATCAAACCGTATTATTGGTGGGTGCCGGGGAAATGGGGAAG
>BQIX01000599.1 GCA_021604145.1 Nitrospirales bacterium | reverse complement strand
ATCCAGATAAAATCAGGCATCGAACTTACGGCTTCTGTCCAGAACTCAATAGCAGGAGAATTCTCTTTTCCTATACAATCTTTCCATGTCTTTTGAAATACTTCATTCAGCACCAGCATTGCCATGTCGCATCGAACACCGTCGCAATGTTGAGCAATTGTTTTAAGCTGTTCAATCATGGCGTCACGAGTGGCCTCATGAAAATAGTTCAATTGAGCCGTATCCGTCCAAGCCGGAAAGTAGGGATCTTTTCCATGAGCAAGAGTCAGGCCCCTCCCCGCAACATGTGTTGTAAAAAAACTGCTTGGAGAGTTTGCAAGATGCGTAGCGCTTCCTTGGATATAGTATTCCGGATGCAATTGGACCCACTCATGATCCACGGCCGTATGGTTCGGCACAAAGTCGAGAATGAGCTGCATGCCTCGTTGATGAAGTTTTTCTAAGACATGATCAAGTTGCTGCCATGTACCCAGTTCTGGATCTGGGCGGTATGCACGGATAGCATATGGTGACCCGACAACATCGTTGACGGTCCAACCTGGCAAGGATTGATCATATTCTTTCTGTAACCCTTGATGACTTCGCGCAATAGATCGACTATGAGGACTTCGTTCCCAAATTCCCATTAACCATATGCAATCAAACCCTTTACTCTGAAGATCATCCCATTCTTGATCTGGCACATCACCAAGACGAATGGTTTTCTTGGCTCTTTGTCCGAGTTCCTTCAGCCAAACCCATGTATTAATTTCATAAAGATGGGGATGAGGACGATATTTCATCGAATGACTCAGTAGTTCAATAATTAAACCGTCACAATACGTGGGGTGTCGTGTTCAAACAATTGAGAGGCTGGGACGTTGGTTTTATGCAAATACATATTACCATTCACAAAATGGATCCGGCTTGCTTCATCTAGACTCTAAAAGAATTTTTTCCTTTTACGTATTCCCACCCAATTATTCAAAGACAAAACAAGCTTTTTCCAAAGATTTTGAAGTTTCAGTTCTTGTTTGAACGTCGAATAACCGCCACCGAACATCCGGCACGGTGGACAACCTTGTTCGCCACGCTGCCCAGGAACATCTGCTTGATCCCCGATAACCCGCGCGAACCAACTACAATGAGATCAGCCTTCATATATCGCGCGGATTTAAGAATTTCAGCCGCAGCATTGCCATACACTAACTGCTCATCAATATGAAGATCAGGGAAAGATAATGTCATTCGAGTCTCTTTCAGCAGTTTCGCCCCTTCTCGCCCTCGAGCCTTAAAGAGTGCTTCGGCTAACTTGGCAAATTCCTCTTTATCCTTTCTGGTCATCCTTAACGCTAATTCCGTCTCGTACACCTGTTTTTGAATAACATGGAGTATGGTGACCTGCGAAGAAGGTGGTAATTCTACCGCGTTCACAAAGTCGATAGCTGCCTGGGCATCGGGGGACCCATCCGTGGCCAAAAGCAGTTTTAGTTTTCGATCATTCAAGTTTTTTCGTGGATGATTCCGTGCGATCAAGACGGAGCATGGCGCCTCCTGTAACACCCATTGACTCACGCTGCCGAGTAAAAATCCCGCCACTTTTGAATAGCTTCGTGTTCCAAGAACCACGAGATCAATACCTTTCGTCCGAATGAGCTTTAATATTTCCTCTCCAGGATATCCCTTTTTCACTAAAGATCGAACACGTACGTTCTGGTGCTTTAGCGTGTTCTCGACCTTTTCCAAAAATTGACTCGCCTGTGCAAGCTCTCCCTTTTGAAGATCTTGCACAAGCTTTGATAGCTTTAAGATTCGTTCTTGCGCAAGGCCCGTGATCTTTTGAGGAATGGCATGCACATGAAAAAGAAACAGATTCGATCCCTTAGGAAGAAGTAACTTCTTGAGTATTCGAATAGCGCCTATTGAGGCTCGAGTTTTTTCTACTGCCAATAGGACTTTCATCCACATGCTCCTTTCAAGATATTTGAATTACAAGCATATTCATCACCTACTTCGCCTCATGTGAAAATCTGTGTTCTCTATGTGATTGAGACGGTATCACAGATTGTGCTGATAGATTATGTCCTAGCACGCCACTGAAAAACCATTTCAGCAGTACCCGCCAGAACGTCCTAGTCTGTGCTTAAAAGCTTGCGGCACAACTCATGATGGACTTTCTAGTCCCTGTACAGCAAAGGCAAGAATTGTGTTTCTACCGCACCTATATTCACGAATGATGATGCAAAAGGTCACAGATTTAACAACCGTGGTATTGAGTCTTCACAAAGTAGACTCAAAATGAAATCAATTGATGATTTGGAGTCGGCGAGAAATCGTGCTCATGGAAAATCTTAAAAATCCGAATTCTGCGCTGGCAATAAGGCATTGATTTTTGCTTCCACAACGTCAGGATTCTTCACGCCACGCAATTTAAGCTGTTTCCCGGTTTCGGTTGACTGAATAACCAGAGTTCCAATTCCCCAAAATCGAGAAATCGGACCTTGCTCAAGATCGATGTGTTTGATCATTTCAAGTTTGAGAGCGTTCACTTCCTGTTGGGTATATCCATTCTTAATAATCACACGCGTCGGAGTTATGACATAATATAGCCAGCGACGAACAAGAACAACGACTAAAAGTAACACCACCGCACCTGTCAACCACAACGGCCAGCCAGGCAGACCAAAGCGAAGAAACAAGATTCCTCGAAGTGCCGTCAAGAATGTAAAGAAATAGAGCCAACTAAA
>BQIX01000598.1 GCA_021604145.1 Nitrospirales bacterium | reverse complement strand
TGAATTCTTGTAGACTTCTTTTAGGGTCCTTACTTGTTGTTAAAGGCCTTTCCCATTGCCCCCGTAGCTCAGGTGGATAGAGCAGCGGTTTCCTAAACCGGAGGTCGGACGTTCAAATCGTCTCGGGGGCACCATTTCATTCATTATCATGCTGGAAGTTTTATTGACAGGTCTGAACTGTCCTGACAATCCATGACTTTCTCTTAATTTATTGAAGGTACTGTATGCGTTTATGTATGGATAAGGAGTATTTTCTCCATTTTTTTGATCAGCCAGGGCGAGTTGGAAGGGTTGGAGAAAATATTTTTCCCTAGGGTGTCGATATTTTTCAATTTCTCACGTGAATCTTTTGTTAAAGAATTCGTATTCAAGTAACCGAAGGATGACTATTAGGAAGGTTCAATACTGTCCGTTTGATGTTTTATGGAGATTGTCTAAAAATGGCTGATATTAAGGAATGTTTGACCCTCACGCAAACTCTTAATTGAATGGATGGTATTTGTATTGCATGTCAGTCATTGCGGATGAGTCGATGTGGGATAGGTTTGGCCGTTGGAGAGATTCGTAGGACCTAATACGGCCATTGGAAAAATACGTGAGAAGGCAGAGCCTTGAGAGGTATCACTCTTTTTACTAATATAGTATACTTTTATAATGATTCCCCATCGATTCATGGTTGTTATTGCCTAGGTATAATTACACGTTAAGCTCTAGCGAGTATTCCGCGATGGTTAAGGCATCGCATCCGAATCTGTATTCCTGACAATAGAAGGGGAACGTTTTTGTTGTCGAATGTTTTAGATGTAAGAGAACGCACGGGGTGGATTGCACGCACTTTATGTTATGCCACTGATGTATCAATAGAAATCGATTAAATGAGGATACTTGTTAAGTATCTCTTAGGGACGAGGTGAGATTATGAGAGTTTGCAGAGGCAACGGTGGATCCGTCGTGGTGATGTTTTTCGTATTTGTTATGGCTGTGAGTGTCGTGACGGGCCATGCCCAAGAGACCGCTACTCCTGATGATACAGAGAGGCGGGCAGAAAAGACCGCGTTAATTGTTACAGAGGAATATATTATTGGCCCAGAAGATGTTTTGGAAATTAGTGTATGGAAAAATACCGATTTATCTCGTGAAGTGGTCGTCAGACCTGATGGCCGTATTACCTTACCATTAATCGGCGACGTGAAAGCGGTTGGTCGAACGACTCAAGAACTTCGTGAAGAAATTACTCAACGCTTGAGTGCCTATAAGGAAAGTCCGACGATCGCGATTGTTGTCAAAGCCGTGAATAGTTATTACTACTATGTGCAAGGGGCCACTGGGACAAGTGGAAAACTTCCACTTCTCAGTCGAACGACCTTGGTGCAAGCAATAACCTTGGCTGGTGGTTTGACACCTGATGCCGTCAGAAGTCGAATTGTCATTTTCCGATTAGGAGTCAATGGTGATGGCGGTGATAAGCTCATTGTGAATTATGATGACATTATTCTACGGGGTGCAGAAAATATCGTTGTTAAACCTGGGGATACGATTGTCGTGCCTTCAGAAACCATGGTGTTGTTACCTTGAGCATTCTACGAATACAAAATTTTCTGGATAGGCGGTGGAATACATGACCCGATGCAAGCACCTGTTTTTTGCGCTGTTGATTGTTTTTATTTCTAGTCAGCTCTTGGGTTGCCCTCGGCCTGATGTCATTGTTCCTCCTGGACCTCCAGAAGAAGGGTTTCTTTTAGGTCCAGAAGATGTGTTGGATGTGGTGGTGTGGAAGAATGAAGATCTTTCCAAGGAAGTCGTCATTCGTCCAGATGGGAAGGTTTCGTTACCGTTGATTGGGGATGTCCCTGCGGCAGGTCTGACGGCTGATCAACTTGCAGAAGAAATTGAAGAACGTTACAAGGCATTTAAAGAGAATCCAGCTGTGTCTGTGAATGTTATTGAAGTGAATAGTTATTATGTTTTTGTTGTTGGTGAAGTCAACAGTCCTGGAAAACTTCAGATGAAATCCTATACGACGATTTTACAAGCGGTATCTCTCGCAGGAGGGTTCACGCAGTTTGCTTCACAGAACGATATTCGGATTATCCGAAATGTTTTGAATGGTGACGGTAAAGTCAAGGAATTGCGTATTCCCGTCAGATATGACGATCTTATTTCAGATGATGGTGCAGCCTACAATGTTACCTTACAGTCGGGGGATACCATTGTCGTTCCCTGACCCTACGCGTTGCGAGTAAGCGTACAGAGACTCAACGAATTACTGCCAAATCGATAGCTTTTAAATGTGTCTATTATGAACTGAGGGTGAGCACTCTATATTAGGGGGACGATTCGTCTCGTAACACGTATGGAATCAGGAAATATCACAAATTCAAATAGTGCAAGTGGTGGCGATAATCTTATGATCCAGGCGTATTTGGAAGAACTCCTGGATATCGCCATTCGCCGGAAGTGGTTGATCATGAGCGTCGTGTTTGTTTGCACGGTCGCGTCTGGGATTTTTGCGTGGTATCAACCTGAATTATATCGATCCTCCACGACCATATTAGTTGAACACCAAAAAATTCCAGGGAACATTGTGCGGCCGATGGTTGCAGATGGAGTGGCTGAGCGGGTTTCAACGATCACGCAACGAGTTCTGAGTCGGACAAGTCTTCAGAAGGTGATTGAAGAGCTGAACTTATACCCTGAAATTATTAAGCAGGATGGCTATGATGCTGTTATTGCG
>BQIX01000597.1 GCA_021604145.1 Nitrospirales bacterium | reverse complement strand
AAAAACGATGTGATTCCATTTTCACCGTAATACCAGGCAAGGCCAACGCCTGAACAGACTTCGCTTCTTGATCTGTCAACTTGCGCTTTAATTGAATGTTTTTCTTTTTCTTCTGCAACGTACGAGTCAAGGATGAGACGGAAATATCCAAGATGGGAGCAAGTGTCCGGGCAACCAGTGCATGATCTTGAACCTCGGCCGGCTTCGCATACACGGATGGCACCCTGGCATTAATGGCATAGGTACTTCCGTTTCGGTCAACAATGACACCTCGACTTCCCTTCACTTCCACATTTTCAAAATGTTGCCCCCGCGCTTGAAGCGCCCCCTCATTCGCTTGAATGACTTGCAAAAAAAACAGACGTGAAAAAATCACAACAAATCCGACCAACAACCCAAAACACACGACGGCCGTTCGAAACCGGCAGACCTGGTTCACATTTGCGGCATTTGGGTTCATCTTTCAGTCCTTCCAGTCCTCAGCTATTGACCTTGCGCCACCTGCATCGCCTTTTGCGGTGGTCCTCCATTTCCTGCAATCGCCGTTTCAGACGCCACCATCACAATCTGACCAGGCTCAGGCATCTCCAACTGAAACTGTTCCTTCGCAGCCCTGGCAATCTTCTGAGGAGCCGTGAGTTGCGAGAGTTGGAGCTGCAAGGCTTCTCGTCGATATTCAAGGGCAATCTCTTGCTGTTTTAATTGTTCAATGTCGTGTCCGACCCGCAGAAGATCCACCCGCATCCAGACATACAACAGACCAATCGCACCAAAAAACACGACCATCATCGTAAAACCACTTCGCTTCATACGCCTTCTTCTCCCATCACACGCTCAGCGACTCGCAGCTTTGCACTTCGTGACCGGGGATTACGTTGTTGTTCCTCGCGTGTTGGCGTGAGAGGCTTCTTGGTGAGACGAGCCAATTGCGGATTGGGCTTCGCGGATAACTCACGAAACGTCTGCTTCACAATCCGGTCCTCTAGGGAGTGAAACGCAATGACGCACATTCGTCCGCCAGGCCCTAACAGTGAACTGGCATCACGCAAGACATCGGCCAACCCGTCCAATTCCCCATTGACGGCTATACGAAGCGCCTGAAATGTTCGTGTCGCGCAGTGAAGACGTCCACGTCTGGCAGGAATAGGAATGGCACGTCGAACGATTTCAGAGAGACGACTCGTGGTCGTAATAGGCTCTTGCCGCTCTTGGACGATGGCACGAGCAATTCTCCTTGCAAATCGCTCTTCGCCATATTCACGAAGCACACGCTCCAATGCCTTTTCAGGAATATGCACAAGAAATTCGGCTGCCGTTGGGCCAACCGACTGATCCATTCTCATGTCCAAGGGACCATCTTTCATGAAGCTGAACCCGCGGTCGGCCTGAGTCAATTGAGGAGAGGAAACCCCAAGGTCAAACACAATGCCGTCAACACGTGAAAACCCGGCCTCGATTGCTATGGATTTGAGTTCCGTAAAGTTTGCATGCCTGAGTTCCACACGACCGCGATAAGGCTCAAGAGTACGACGGCCCCTAGAAATCGCTTGAGCATCACGATCTATACCTAATAGTTTCCCGGTATTTCCGCTAGACTCAAGAAGCTTTTCAGCCATCCCACTCATTCCCAGCGTGCAATCAATATACAGTTTGCCTGGAGCCGGAGAAATCCAGTAAAGTACCTCATTTAAAAGGACTGGAATGTGTTCATGCTCAAAATCTAGGCACTTTCCCATTTCCATTCTTAATTATCCACTTCCAATCATATTCCTCCATTTATACTCACAACGCATTATACGGTGTTGCTGGAAGTTGTCAAGGCACAACCTTTGGACATTTCGGAAGTTTTAGATACCAAAGTAGGCCTTTCCAGGCTCAGCGAATGCGTGAATTTTATGCACAAAATATAAGTACAAATACTATATATTCACAGCTAATTTTGAGTGGGATGTACAATTCGCCAGAAGCACCGTAAGGGCATTTGAGGTTACCGTACAGCTAGAAACTGGCACGTCCAAGACGGCTGAACGTCTTCAAGCACTGTTCATGGTCTTCCGTAGTCTGCAAAATTTACAGAACAATCCTCCTCTTCCATTCTGTCAAATGACCTTCATATGAAAAAGCTTGCAATTCCCTGCCCGCGGTCAACACCTCAACCCAAAGACTCATTCCACTCGATCTTTGCCTCTGACTATTATCTCAGGAGATACACGACGTATCAGTCCCTATAAGATCACAATGCACCTCAATCCTCACTCGTGACTGCTCTCTCGTTTACACAACCCCTTATTCATCACAGAAAAACAACAAGTTTCGTGATGACCGCCAACACGATTCTCCGGCGACCTCCTCTATGGCATATGAACTGCACAATAATTTTGTCACGATCACATTCCGGAACTTAGATCGCTTCTCTTGGAAAGAAAAGGAGAAGAGGAAGGTTAGTCAATAGGAAACGAAATTATGAGAGACGGATACCGCCGACACGGAAAAGAATTCAGGGAACACAAGAGAGAAAGCGTTTGGCGAGACAGACAGGTATGACCGTGAAATTCTTAAGGCATACCTCAGAAGGAGAGTGACTATGAGAAATGTATATCAAGACATTCATCATTCATTTCAACTCACGGCAATCATGGCATTTGTCGGAATACTGTCGGGATGCACGGTTGGTCAATGCGTGTCCTGGGATGAGCGACCAATCACTCGAAACCTTTGCCGCACAGGTTCGACA
>BQIX01000596.1 GCA_021604145.1 Nitrospirales bacterium | reverse complement strand
AAGTGATGTATGATATTCCCTCTCACCCAGAAATTGAAGAAGTGCTGATCACGGAAGACGTGATCCGAGGGACCGGCGAACCGATGAAAGTCTTACAACAAACCAAAGGCGTCAAGCCTGCCGTTGGATCGTAACCCTCCTCCCTAAGTTGTTTCCTCCTAATTCTTCTGCGAAAAAACTCTCATGAGTACTGTCTCTCAACTCTGAGCCTCAACAAGCCAATGCCGGAAGAACCTGCGTTCTCCCGGCATTGATGTACTCCCGCCTAAGACACGAAGAAACCATTACTCAATACTGGCGTCTTGCTCCTTCTTGTTTTTTCGGGCACGCCATAAACCCATCCCAACCATACCGGTTGCAAATAAGGCCATGGTGCTTGGCTCTGGCACTGCTGCCGGTGCGGCGATGGCATCACCCATCAACTGTACATTATCGATATAGACCCCTTCATAGTTCCCCGAGCTGCTGTCTGTTACATCCGTCCAAAACCGTAATTGAAGTTTAGTATTATTCGCATAGGAATTCAGTGAGGCAGTGTTCCAAGTCCAACTATTTCCACCTAAACTATGACTTGCAATGTTAGTCCAGGAGTTATTCCCAAGCGTTCGAAAGTCGACGTACAGCTTATCAGAATAATCAGAGGCAGAAAGGGGCTTAAAATCATACATCAAAGATATATTCTGATAACCACTGGTATTAATCCAACGAGAGGCCGCCGCATCGGGAAGTCCTGAGAGCGAATCTCGAAGCTGGAGGTGGTTGTAACTAATAGCAACATCGTTGTAACTTTTTTCAGTTTCGTACCAACCATTACCAACGGTTGAACTATATTTAAAATACCCTTGCCCACGATTAAAGTTATCCTGAAAGATGATGGAACCGGCAGACGCAGTTGACACCATCCCACCCATAATCACCAGAGCGGCAAGACCCGCAGTCAGGCCTTTCGTAAGGCTGCGTGAACGACTAGAGATACTCATAATGACCTCCTCAGAAAAAAACTCGAGAAAAATAAATGTTATTAATTAGTAAACGCTTTGATAGCCTTTATTGAGCAAGCCCAATGCCAAGACGACTCATTGCATTCAACGCATTGAGATTACGATGAAATTTGAACGGACGAACTGAATATCCAGACTAATAACCTAACGAATAAAGGGAAAAAGCGTGAACCTTGAAATGACTTGTAAAGAAACTCTTTATTTTTTGGGTAAGTGAGGTGTGGCTCCACATGATCGTTGAATGACATCTCAACGGTTTATGTATTCTATTCATCTATTGATGCGGTTTTTGTATTTTTTTACTAGAGGATAAACAGGAAGATTTTCTGACAGGGAAAATCAAGGGACTCATAATACTGAAATCACGATCATCGTCGTTGCTGTCGATTTCAATCGATTAGAAAACGCTGGAGCAATCTATTGATGGATGCTTGAGTAGCTAGACTGATATGTAAATACTGACGAAAATACGAGAGAAAGAGTGGCTGCGTCAGGGAGAAGGAGAAAGGAGGCTTAAGGGTAATATTGGTTCATCACGGTTCGTAAACTACGTCAAATAATGAACTCTTATAAAAAAGAAGGAGAGGAATCATTCACTCAGCCTAGCCTGTCTCTTCATAACCGCAGCCTTCTTTTTGGCAATAGATACGACTTCCGGCTTGTTTGCTAATTTTTTCCACCAAAAACGGAGCCTGACAATTCGGACAAGCCCGTTTCACCGGTTTATCCCATAACGCGTAATTACAGTTGGGATACCGGCTGCAGGAAAAAAACGTCCGGCCTTTTTTGGTTCGTTTCTGAACAAGATCCCCATTGCAATCGTCAACCGGGCATTTCACCCCAAGTTTAATCGGCTTCGTACTTTTACATTCTGGGTATTGCGAGCATGCCAAGAAACTTCCAAAGCGACCTCGCTTGACGACCATCGGACTTTGGCATTTATCACAGACTTCATCGGTCACTTCAGCGACTTCTTCAACAATTTGAATGACTCCGTTTTCGTCCTTCGTAAATTGCTTCGTTGTCTTACATTCAGGATATCCTGGGCAGGCAAGGAAGTATCCACGTCGTCCCCACTTAATGACCATGTTCTTACCGCATTTTTCACAAAGAATTTCAGTTGGCTCTTCTTTCCCTTTGACCCCCTCCATCTTTTCTTCAGCCACACCTAATTCCTTCGAAAACGGCGAGTAGAACTCCTTCACCGTCGAGATCCAATCTTTTCCGCCTTCTTCAATTTCATCAAGCTCACTTTCCATCTTTGCCGTGAACTTGACATCGAACACATCAGGGAAGTGGCTCACCAGGCGATCATTCACCATTCGTCCAAGCTCAGTCGGTTTAAAACGCGCCTCTTCTTTTTCGACATATTGTCGATCTTGAATCGTCGAGATAATCGTGGCATAGGTCGAGGGTCTTCCGATGCCCTTTTCTTCAAGTTCTCGAATCAATAAGGCTTCATTGTAACGAGGCGCCGGCTGCGTAAAATGTTGCTTAGAGACCAAACCAGGCTCTTCGCTTTGCACGAGCGTCAGATGTTCACCCACTGAAAGTTCCGGCAATCGAATATCATCTTCACTCACCGTCTCGCCATCTATAGTCGTCGGAGACGTAACTTGGTCAACCCCTTCAACATAGACACGACGAAATCCATCGAATTTCTCTACGGTGCCTGTCGCACGAAATCCATATTCATGAGCCAGAATGTCGACTTTTGTCACGACATCAAGGCCCTGAGTC
>BQIX01000595.1 GCA_021604145.1 Nitrospirales bacterium | reverse complement strand
ATGACAGAAACGAAATTTGTGGACCGTAGGGTCATGTCTAAGATTGACGAGTGGATAAGGAAATTCAGTGACAACGGTCTCGAATTGTCAGTGCGAGCCAGAATGACATCACTCGATGAGTGATTCTACTATCGTCGCGTGTCGGCGTGATAAAGCCACCCTGAGGGGAGGGGAGTTATTGGGGAATTCCAACTACAAAAGACACGATACCTTGCGCGCATGCGGCCATTGAATGTCTCGCAACACGTCAGTCTTTATCTTGTGACTTCTCTTTCTGCAATCGATCCAACAGTTGGTTGAAACTTTGGCTAAGGGTGCCCAATTCATTCCGGGAATGAACTGGGAGGCGTTTTCCTTTGTAATTTCCATGCGCCAGCTCGTCTGCCAGTTTGCAAACATCCAGGATGGGTTCGCTGATTGAACGAGTGATATTTGCCCCCAACACACCGCTGATCAGTGCCGCCGTAAAAAACAATGCCACTAAAAGAACAATTAAATAATGAGTTCTGCTGGAAATCGTTTCAACATCATTTTCCAGCAATTGCTCCTGAACTCCAGTCATTTCATTCAAGAGTTCCTTGATTCGAAATGCTAAAGGGGCAGCCTCAGTTTTCGCCAAATAATTAGCCCGGTTCCAATCTTCTCCTGACCGAATGCGGATAATTTCTTTCAGTAAAGGTTCGAACTGATTGAGTCCAGCTTGCAGGGATTCAAAATTCTTCAACTGCTCTTTACTGAAGTTGTTTTCATTTTCCTTTAATGCTTCCATAGAGGCAGCACTTTTTCCCCAGTTTTCCAGAGATTCTTTTTTAAATTCTTGTTTACCAGATAACAAAAACTCGTCGGCTCTTTCCAAAGCCAGACTAGTTGCCGTCTCTATGGTAGCGAGAATTTCTACCAGTCGCTGATTTTGGGGAGTAATTTTGCCTTTCATATTCTGCTTGATCATTTTAGAAACGGTTGCCACGATAGTTTTTTCCAACGGTTCCGCTTGATCGAATAGAATTTTTTGTGCAGGAGAATTTTCTGGGGTTTGTGCTATATCTTCGATCTTCTGTTGGGTCTTCTTAAAATCATCGATTTCTTTTTCGATGGTTTTTAACCGGGCCTTATTTGCCGAATCTGTCCAGTGAGGAGCAAGCTGATGCATCTGCTTCAGGGATGGGTTGATGAGTTCTGCCCAGGCAAGAGCTCGTTCTGTCTGGAATTTTGGGTCTCCCAGGAGAATCCATCCACGCAGCGAAGCCAGGGAATGGTTGATGCCATTTAACATCATCAAACTGGCATGAGCCGTGGGAGTTCGAAGATCGACCACCCTCTTAGTGATTATCTCCATAGTTTTTACTTGCTGAATGGTGAGCAAAACCACACCCATTAAAATAAGTGTGATGATCCCAAAACCCAAGCCCACTTGTTTCCCTATCGTCATATCCCTAAAATTAAACATCTCAACCCCCGAATCTAACTTTTCATCAACTCCTACGCTGTAGCGAGAAGGAGGAATTTATCAAATTGTTGAGTTCTTATCATAGCAAAACCTAAAGTCTGTACTATAGCAATAGTTTGAGTTTCTCCCGATCCATTTGCAAGGCATTGAAAAAGTGGGGCATATCTTCCTTCTCTCTGTCTAGTCATTCATCGTTTAACACTTCTAAACATTATTCGAAATTTCGAAAAATGTATTATTCAGAAATCAACCCTGGAATTCTATTGATCCACTTCAGCATATTTTGGGGTTGTCGCCGAAGATCTGACATGCCTTCGCCAACTCCTGAAATACTAGAGCAAATCCAAAAAAACAGCGGGCCATCAAAATGTATTATATAGATTTTATCTGCGATATGACCTGGAACCATTTCATCGTCCCAAGGAAGTTCTTTTTATATGCATTCAATGGAGATGGACTTCCTCCGTATCGGCAGACACTCTTATACTTTTACTTAAAGCATGGGAGGGCAGGTCATGACCAAGGAGCGATTTGCAGATGAATTCAATGAAGAAGCGGTCAAGCAGGTCATCGAACGGGGTACACGGTTGCCGATGTCGCGAAGCGCTTAGGCGTTTCGCTGCAAAGCTTGTACAAGTGGACCAAGGTGTATGCCCCCAATCCCACCGAGCACCATGAAGCGGAACTCAAAGAGGTTCGGCTCGAGAACCTGAAGCTAAAAGCGGAACTCCGCCGAGCAGAGAAAGAGGGTGCCATCCTAAAAAAGCAGCACCCTACTTCGCAAACAACCCGGAGGGAAGTACCCCGTTATCTTAACAGCTGCAGATGCCGGTCTGTGGTGCAGCCAATGTGTCGTCTGCTTGGGGTCTCGCGCAGATAAGGGGCCACAATAACTCAACCCCAAGATCAAAGAAATGCGGGCAGGCGTTGAATCGTGCATAGCCATTTCGGGAAAATTGACAATCAGACCCGATTTAAATAGGGAGGGGATCAAGACTTGCTTTCATCCATTCATCTCCCTCCCAGGTAGCCTCCAGTTTTTGTCCAAGGCCAACAAACTGCTTTCCCGCTCACCCGGGGTGTAGCATCGGTTCTTTTATGCCAAATTCATACCCCTCATAATTTCCACTGACATGAGAGTAGCGGCGATTCACCCACGTATTCACCGCTTCTTTTTCCTCACCGTAACGCGCAGCTAACACTTTTTGAAAATTCAACAGATCTCCATCAATTTGAAGTAGATCCTCGTCGGTGATTTTGTCCCATTTTTCTTTCAACGAATCTTTTAGGTTTT
>BQIX01000594.1 GCA_021604145.1 Nitrospirales bacterium | reverse complement strand
TTGGCTGACCTTCGTGAATCTGGGGCGATTGAGCAAGATGCCGATGTGGTCATGTTTATTTATCGAGATGAGGTCTATGACCCAGACACGGACGAAAAGGGTGTGGCGCAAATACTTGTTCGTAAACACCGAAACGGCCCTATTGGTGAGCCTCGTCTTCACTTTCATGAACAATATGCGGCGTTTCGAGACCTTGAAGAACATCAGCAAAGTCACTAGGACACCGGCGCTAAAAAAATTCTCGTTGTGAGATCCACTCTCTATGCCGATCATGATAGAATATCGATGGATATGTTGTTTGTGATGTAGATGGATATTTGGGATCGTCAATACTGGGAACATCATTCTTCGTGCTGGGCACGGCTCTCGCTTGTGCTCCTCGCCACTCCTCTGTTCATTCTTTCTTGTGGAACGGCTCCTCAAGGAGTTCCTAATCTTTCTGCTCCTCCCAAAGAGGTGTCCGCGCGCGTTAATCCTCAAGCGTACTATCACTTTCTTCGCGGCTATATGGCTGAATTGGCCAACAACCCGGTGGTGGCCATCGAAGAATACCGAAAAGGATTGCGAGTTGATGCTGATTCGGTATTTCTCAAAATACGTATTGCGACCCTGCACTTTTCAAACAGTGAGATGTCTTCGGCTGTTGAGATGGCCGATTCTATTCCATTGTCAGCCGTTGAAGAAAACGCGCATCTGATGCAGTTAGCACGAGTATATGCGGGAACAGGTCATTCGAAGAAAGCGCTGTTGATTTTTGATCGTGTTATCGCTGAAACGCCAACGCAAGATCATGGCTACGTTTCCAAAGGGATGCTTCTCTTGGGTCTGAAGCGGACTGCAGAGGCGAAAGCGGTCTTTCAATTAGCTGTGACTCAGGTGCCAAACTCTCCGGCTGCCCATTACTATCTTGGTCTTTCAATGAGTGAATCGGGTGAAGCCGAAGGGGCGGAGAAGTATTTTGAAAAAGCGATTCAGCTACGTGTAGATTTTCGTCGAGCGTACCAGAGTTTGGCGAGTTTGTATGAGGACCAAAACCAGCCGGAAAAAGCCGATGCGGTTTATGAGCGGTATCTTCAGGAAGTCAATCCTCACGATAAAGAGTTTCGCTTGCAACTTGTCAGATTGTATCTTGGCACCCAATCATATGAACCCGCCTTACAGCAATTAGCTCTGATTTCAGATGATCATCCAGATGATTTGAACATCAAGGTTCGAACTGCGCTGATTTATGGCGAAATGGGTAACTATCAACAGGCGATTGATGAGCTGACGCAAATTTTGGATGCGAGACCCAATGAGTTACGTGTCCGAGACTATTTGGGCCTGATGTATGAAGAGATGAATAATGATCGACAGGCAAGGCAAACCTATCAAGCTAATTTAAAGATTAATCCACGATACTATGATAGTTTATTGCATATTGGGTTTTTGTCTTACCGCCAAAAACAATATGTCGATGCGATTTCGCACTTAAATCAAGCCAAACATATTCAACCAAAGCGATCAGAGCCCTATCTATTGCTCGGGCTGACCTATCTTCAGCAAGAACAGTATGAGCCAGCAGCCAATGAGTTTGAAGAAGGAATACAGCAGGATCCGACGAATGCCGATCTTCACTTTAATCTGGGGACGGCCTATGACAAATTGGGTCGGTTTGATGACGTGGTTCAGTCTATGGAACGCGCATTGAAATTGGAGCCTGAACATACCGATGCCCTGAATTATCTAGGCTATAGCTACGCGGATCGGGGGGTGCAGGTGGAGCAGGCGCTCGAGCTCACCAAGCGTGCTGTCGAATTAAAGCCTAACAATGGATATTATATCGATAGTCTCGGTTGGGCCTTGTTTAAAATTGGGCGAAGTGATGAAGCTCTGGCGACTATCACCCATGCGTTATCGTTAATAACCGATGATCCGGTCATTTTTGAACATCTTGGGGAAATTTATCTACAACGGGATGAGCTAGGTAAAGCCCAAAAGGCCTGGACGCGTTCGATCGAACTTGATTCGTCTAACGAACAGTTGATCAAGAGGTATCGCGATCAAGGATTTGGTGAGCCGATTCTGCAAGACGCACGTCAATCAGAACTCCCCAAAGTGAGTCATAGCACTTCCGAACATTCTCTCACTCCTTAAATTTGTCCATGTGAACATACGCGTGGCCAGAGAGCCAACGTTTCTCTATTTTGACCGGCTCCTCTGCCCCCTATTTTGGGCTATTGTGAGTAAGCTGGGTTGTCTCGTAAAAATCGACTATCAGATCACGAAGGGCATGCTTAGGCTGATGTGTCTGTTTACCGAGAAGGAGATGGAAAAATACCATGCACCATGCGTGGGAGGAGTGAGGCCCAAGACTTGAAGCGATAAAGGAATAGACAAAAGATAGAGCTTTTTGCACAATAGAATTAGTGGTCGTGTGGCGAGTGACCCACATCCTAGATTGCAAAGAGCAAGAGAGGCATTTTATAAGTAGGAGAAATTCATATGAGAAAACACTTACGCAATAGACGAGGTTTTAGTTTAACTGAGCTTATGATTGTTGTGGCCATTATTGGTATACTGGCGACGATTGCGATTCCAAAGTTCATGACGTATCAAGCCAAGGCCAAACAGACGGAAGCCAAGAATAATTTAGTCGCCATTCATACAGGTGAAATTGCGTACTTTGCAGAAAATAATGGCTATATTGATGATTTCAATGCGATAGGATTTGCGGTAAGTGGTTCTTCTCAACGATATTACTAT
>BQIX01000593.1 GCA_021604145.1 Nitrospirales bacterium | reverse complement strand
GTGACCAAAGCGGAAGTCGTTCATGGAGTAAGGAAAGAAATGGCTCAGACGCTCAGTGATGTGGTATTTCGACGGACGGGGCTCGGCACGATTGGATATCCTGGCACTGAATGTCTCCACACATGTGCCATGTTGATGGCCCAAGAAATGAAATGGGACGAACGCAGAATCCAAAGTGAATTGGATGAGACAAATGCTGAATTTCGTCGGAGAGGAGTACGGCAGTGCATGGTGAATTAACATCCAAC
Organism: Nitrospirales bacterium; assembly: GCA_021604145.1. GTDB lineage: Bacteria > Nitrospirota > Nitrospiria > Nitrospirales > UBA8639 > JAGQKC01. The sequence continues at coordinate 2,497 of BQIX01000593.1, read as the reverse complement.
CGTATTCTTGTCATTGCACCAACACCATTTTTTGCGGATCGAGGTTGTCATGTACGGATTCTTGGAGAGATTAAAGCGTTAAAGAGTCAGGGCTATGTAGTGCAACTTTGTACATATCATTTGGGAAGAGATATCGAAGGCATTGACACGATTCGAACCATGACGATTCCTTGGTACAAGAAACTTTCCGCTGGTCCTTCTATCCATAAATTCTATATTGATGTCTTGTTGTTATGGAAAGTCTTTCACGCGTGCCGGTCGTTTCGTCCTAGTATTCTTCATGCACATTTGCATGAAGGGATTGTGATTGGGAAACTTGCGAGTCTGTGGTACAAAATTCCCATGGTTGCAGATTTGCAGGGAAGTTTGACGGAAGAGGTCCTTGATCATGGGTTTCTTCCCCGTTGGACATGGCTCGCAGCTGTTGTGCGGTGGATAGAGAAAAAAGTCAATGCCATGCCATGTCATTTGATTACCAGTGCCTCCCGCACGGCCCAACAGGTTACAGAAACGTTCGGGGTGACGAATGTGTCAACGATCGGAGATGGTGTTGATCTGGATGTGTTCTCTCGTCAGCCTGAGGATCTTGCCTTGAAAGCAAAACTGGGGATTGCTCCAGATGATAAAGTTATCGTGTTTATCGGTGTGTTAACGGCATACCAAGGCATTGATTTGTTATTGGATATCGCTGTGTTAGTGCTCAAGGACGTTCCGACAGCTAAATTTTTGATTATTGGTTTTCCTGAAGAATCATATCAGAAAAAAGCGATCGCAATGGGACTTGCGGATCGAGTGATTTTTACCGGAAAGATCGAGTATGCCGATGCTCCTCGTTATCTGTCGTTGGGAAGAATTTCCGTTTCACCAAAAGTGTCGTCATCCGAAGCGAATTTAAAATTGTTTACGTACATGGCGTTGGGGCTTCCCTGTGTGGTGTTTGATAACCCGGTTAATCGAGAAATCTTAGGGAATTTAGGGGTCTATGCTCCCAATAATGATTTCGTAACTTTCTCCAAGATGATTGTGGAACTCTTACTCGATAATGAACGAGCGCGGGACCTTGGGGCCAATTGTTATCAAAAAGCTTCGACAGAGTATTCGTGGGAAGCTGTTGGATGTCAGTTGCGGGAAGTCTATGGGAAACATGCAGGGATCGCGCCTGTTGCCTGAAGGGAGGGTGAAAACCATGGCCGATACGGTACTTGTGACTGGAGGAGCAGGGTTCATCGGTTCGCATGTCGCCGATGAGTTGATTGCTCGAGGCTTACATGTTGTGGTGCTGGACGATTTGAGTGGTGGGTTCCGCGAGAACGTTCCTGAAGAGGCAGAGTTTGTGGAAGGGAGTATTGTGGATACTCAATTGATTCATGAGTTATTCGCAAAATACAAATTTTCTTATGTGTATCATCTGGCTGCCTATGCGGCGGAGGGGTTAAGTCACTTCATTAAAAAGTTCAATTATGAGAATAATTTAATTGGGAGTATTAATCTTATCAATGCTTCCGTCAATCATGCGGTCAAATGCGTGGTATTTACGTCATCCATCGCCGTATATGGGCAAAACCAATTACCGATGACCGAAGACATGGTGCCGGTCCCTGAAGATTCATACGGCATAGCCAAATTGGCTGTTGAGCAGGATTTGCAGGCAAGTCATGAGATGTTTGGTCTCGATTATGTGGTGTTTCGACCTCATAATGTCTATGGCGAACGGCAGAACATCGGTGATCGTTATCGGAATGTGGTAGGCATCTTTATGAATCAATTGATGCAGGGGCAACCGATGACCATATTTGGAGATGGAGAGCAGAGCCGAGCATTTTCTTATATCCAAGATGTGGCCCCGATTATTGCTGATTCTCCCTTTAATTCGCGTGCGCTGAACCAGGTGTTCAATGTGGGTGCTGAAACTCCGCATACCGTCAATGAGTTGGCTGAGATTGTCGCAAGGGCCATGAAGTGCGAGAAGAAGATTACATACTTAGATGCACGAAATGAGGTGCTGCATGCATTCTCAAGTCATCAAAAGCTTCACGAAGTGTTTGGTGATGCCCCTAAAGTGAGCTTGGATGATGGCGTGCAGAGGATGGCTGCATGGGCTAAAAAGGTCGGGGCAAAGCGAGGAAAGACATTTGAGGGAGTTGAGATAATGAAAAACATGCCAAAGAGCTGGCAAGAGGCTTTGACTGAGAGTGCCAGTTAGTTGGTGTTTCCAGGTTGAAATTTTCTTGACAGTCTGCCTTGTATTGAATGCTCTTTAGCTTGTTTATTTTGTTGTGTGAATAACCTCTCCAATGGGAAGTGAGTTGTGAAGGTTCTTGTTACAGGGGGAACAGGTTTTACGGGCGGCCATTTGTGTGCGGAGTTAGTCCGGCAGGGCTATCACGTTCGGAGTTTGGTTCGACCTGAGACTCAAGCCAGCGAATTAGAGAAACTCAATGTTGAACTTGTGAGGGGTGATCTGTGTGATCCTGACTCGTTTCGGCATGCGGTGGAC
>BQIX01000592.1 GCA_021604145.1 Nitrospirales bacterium | reverse complement strand
GGGACGAACGGCACGCGGGGTGCGAGGAATTAACCTTGAGGAAGGTAACTACGTCATTGGGATGACGACGTTGTATCCTGACTCCGTCTCTTCCGTGTTAACGGTGACCGAAAAGGGCTATGGCAAACGTACGCAGGCCTCGGAGTATCGAGCGCAATCTCGTGCCGGCAAAGGAGTGATTAGTGTAAAAGTGACTGAGAAAAACGGTCCAGCAGTGTCTTTCCATCAAGTGATCGATACGGATGATATTATGATGATGACTGCCGAAGGGATGGTGCTGCGTATGCGGATAGGCGACCTTCGAGAAATCGGCCGCAATTCGCAAGGCGTGAGATTGATTGATATGTCCCAAGACGATCGCGTCGTTGGTGTTGCCAAACTCATGATTGCCGAAGTTCCTGAGATTCTTGGGCAAGATCCTCAAGAGACCGATGGTCAACCACCATTGGAGCCTGAGATAGATGACTCAGACGATGTCGAGTAACGGCTTTCCGAGTGTTTGATCTTCCCTAACCTTTCTACACCTCCCAATCCTTTCAGTACAGACTTCTGCCCAAATAACTTGTCACTATACAGTCACAACAATTTTCCCTTTTTGCTGATTGCTTTCCATATACTTGTGAGCTTCTACGATTTCCGATAAGGGAAAGGTACGAGCAATAATGGGCTTCAACTTGCCAGATTCGAGGCCTTGATAAATATGCTGCTTTCCGCGCTCGAGCCGTTCGGGATTGCTGACAATCTCAAATAATGTGTAGCCTCGTATCGTCAATCCTTTTGACAGCGCCGAGAGGAGAGGGAAGGGAGTTTGGTCCGAAGAGAGGGCTCCATATTCAAAGATGATTCCCTCCTGTGCTGTGGCCTCTGCAAGTTTTTCCAGGATGGGGCCAGCGATCGGATCAAAGACGAGACGGCACCCCTTATCCGAAGTGAGCGTATTCACTTGCGTCACTAAATCTTCTTCCTCCGTCGCAATCACATGATCCGCTCCGGCCTCCAAAAGAAAAGCTTTTTTATCGGAACCTCGAGTCACCGCAATGGCAGTGGCTCCCCTAGCCTTGACTATTTGAATGGCGGCGAGCCCCACACTGCTACTGGCGGCGGTAATCAGGACCGTATCATGCTCATGCAATTTCCCATATTCGATCAGCGCTCCATAGGCGGTCATATACTGCATCCAGATGGCTGCCCCTTCAATCGACGATAAGTTGTCAGGATAGTGGGCGACGGCAAAAGCCGGTACGATCGCACTTTCACCATACACGCCATATTGACCTACAGAAAATGACGGGATCGTACTCACTCGATCGCCCACTCGAATACCACTTGTATCAGGCCCTACCGCATCTACCGTTCCCGAAGCTTCGTAGCCAATCCGTGAGGGGAACGTGGGCGTTTCCAAATACTGACCTTGCCGAAACATGACTTCCGCTCGGTTGATCCCGAGCGCTTCAACCTTGAGGCGAACTTCGCCTTTACCAGGTTCTGTTAAAGGCAGATTTTCTATTTTCAATACGTCGGCTTCACCGGTCTCATAAAAACGTACAATTTTTGGCATAATCTTCTCCTTCAATTAACGCCGGGTCGTTACGATGTGTCCTATATTGCGCGATCCCAGAATGACGCGGCCCAATCGATCCATTTCATACTCTAACCTAGCAGTCAAAACTTCTTGCTCGATATCATAGGTCGTTCAGTCCTCGCGGACAACTCGGAATAACCCTGGGAAAAACTTTGACTATAGCTAATCCAAAAAAGTCCCAGCTGAGGCATGTCAACTAACCCCGCGCGATAGCTCACTTCAAACACGTGGAAGTTATAGCCGTACCTTTGAACATTCGCTTGTACGACGTGTGTGGTTGCGCGGTGTACATGCTGTCAATTCGGCTGCACGTTATGGGGTTTCACTATAATTGAAACGGCTATAGGTGCTTACGAAGATAGCTGGAAGATAAGATCGTTTAGGTTCGACAAACATTCCGAATTTGCAACTGAACAAGATATGTTCTAAAACTTTTTTAACGATGGAGTCGGACTTAAGTTATGCTGTCATGTCTTTCCGTCATCACAGCGCGTCGCCACTAAATTGATGTAAGAACATTGCTGTTTGAACATGACCAATCTGTCATTAATTACCATGTAATGTCATTTACACTGATATTTGAGTATTGATTTGTAAAGAAATCGAGACGATCCATCTCTAAAGGCTCAATGAGGAACACGTCAAGATATGGAAGCTCAAGCACAGGAGAAAAGACATAAAAAACACTCGTATAAAAGGCAAGAAGTATGTTACTACAAGGTGTTGAGCAAGAACATTCACGTCCATAGCACATTTTTTAGAGGAGGTTGGACCAAGTGAGAGGAAAACAAAAAACAGGAAAATGCGGGTGGAGTCTCATGACTGGAGCTGTCATCTGGTTGGGCTTGGGGTTGCTAATGATACCGAGCTGGGGCCTGGCCGCCGATGAGCCAATGCCAGAAAAATCGTGGAGTGCGGGTGGCGCTATTGGATATTTATCCAATACCCCTGATGGGACAGCATTTGCTCTCAATTTACATGCCGATGCCAATCTGAATGAACGCGTGTCCGTTGGGCCGCTTCTGCAGTTGGGATTTACGGGTGATCTCACGCTTGTAGGATTTTCTGGACAAGGCAAATATACGATTCCCATTTCAGAATCGGACAATCGATTCAAAGTCGTGTTTCAAGGAGGCATTGGATTTGTCCATGCCGATCCAGGACCAGCTG
>BQIX01000591.1 GCA_021604145.1 Nitrospirales bacterium | reverse complement strand
TAACTGGGATAGACTTGAACGTGGCGTGGGATGCGACATGCTTAACTAACTGTACACCATTCATTCGTGGCATCTGCAGGTCTGTCAGCACCACATGAACATCAGTTTTTCCAAGCACGTCAAGCGCTTCCATGCCGTCTTGGGCTTCTTTACAATCATAGCCACAGCCTTCCAACATCGTTCTTAGGACCAACCGGTGATCTGGTTCATCATCGACAATCAAAACACATCTCACCTCTCGTCTTTCTCCCTGACTTTCCCATGCTTCTCCTGAGACATCCTGCTGTTTTGTATGGCAATCGTGTAATATCATGAGTCCCTCCTGCTTGAGAAGACCAATCACAATGTTTTATGACTTACTTACAACCTCTGTGCCATAAGAGACAGATGGATTTTAACCTAATTATATCAATACCTTACGCTGAATTATCAGGAGAGTTTCCTTCTATCTATCCATTCGAATCTGAGTCAATGTGATTCACAACTGTTTCAGTGTTTCTTTAAGAGACAGGAAAAGATGAGAGGAGTACTCAAGGAAGGGAGACAGACTGGATGAAGGTTCCCACCAACTGTTCGTACACTAGAGAGAATCCAATTAATTTCCAATTGACTGATTGAGACTCACACAGCGAAGACTACGCCTCAAACATCGGAAGTTATTTGAAACGGCTATAGAGAACTATGACTGACCCACTCCAAGCCACATGAAAACTTCTCAAACTTTTGCAGACCATTTGGGAATATCGATGAAACATGAAGTATCTTCTAGCCGTTTCGGTTATGCCGAAACGATGAAGCGCCCACTTGTACAAGCTTGATATCCAATACGTGAGAGAACACGTCAATCATTTCCAGAAAATCCAGGCGGTATACCCTTCCGATGTTTGAGGCGTCTTGGCGACTTTGAGTTGGTTTCTCAGGAACAGAACCGCCTTCAACGTCGGGGGCCTACTGGCGTAGCATAAGGTTACGGAACTATCGTTGCCTAGGCGACCTATAATCAACACCCCAGAAGCAAAGAGGTCTCACCGTTCGCACTCCCTGCACCCCGGCGAGAGGAACACAATAACCGTCGCTAGATTTCCTTCGCCATTTAGCAGGAAATTAATTGGATTCGCCATAATCAATTTTTAGGTGGAATCTTCGCAATGACTAACCAAAACTCGACGATATGCTTGATGAGGTTCCAAAACTCGTTCAAATCTGTGGGTTTTGTCACGTAGCAATTGGCAAAATGTTCGTGTGCCTTCAAAATGTCATCATCTTGCGCTGAACTTGAAAGCACAACCACTGGGATTGCTTGAATTTCTTGGTCTGCTTTCACCTCAGCTAACACTTCATGGCCACTCTTTTTTGGTAAGTTGAGATCCAGCAAAACAAGGTCTGGACGCGCTGCATTGATATACGAGCCTTGACGACGTAAATACGCCATGGCTTCCTCCCCGTCATTCACGACCGAGAGATGAGCTGGCACTTCTACATCCTTGAGCGCTTCTTGAGTCAAACGCACATCGCCTTCATTGTCCTCGACAAGAAGAATTTCCAATTTCCGTGGTGTTCGGACAACAGTATTCAGCTCAGTTGCTTTCCTTGCAACGACATTACTCACTGCACGAAACAAGGCCTCAAATTCAAATGGTTTAGGCAATACAGCAGACGCTCCGATGGATAATGCTTGCGTATGAATATCTGTCGTCGAATGCGCAGTAATCATGATCACAGGAATATCTCGAGTTGAAGGACTTTTTTTTAATTCTTCTAATAGATTGAGCCCATTCATTTCAGGCATATGATAATCAGTCAAAATGAGATCGATCTCTTCAAGATGCACGACTTCCAGTCCTTCAACCCCATTACTTGCCTCAATGCAGTTCCATTCTAATGTTTCAAGAAGTTCACGAAGAATGAGACGATTGGATGCCTGATCATCCACTATAAGAACACGTTTCATACACAAGCCCCCCCTTGAAGAGATAATTCCGATAGAAAAAGCTACATATTATAGAAAATGAACATCACAACTCAGTCATTGACCCAGACATATCGCGTTCCAGGAAAAAAAAACGTCAATAATTCTCGCACTATAGTGAATTCAAATAGGTTTCATCTGAGGCCTATCAACGATCCCCTCGCGATGATTCACTTTAAACATGCGGAAGTTTGAAACGGCTATAATCATCAAGCATCACCAAACACTTGGCATTAAAAGAGCAATACCTAATATCAGATTTATGATTCCTCGACGACAGGAATCCTGCCCATGGACAGATGCCCAAAACTCGACACTGGTAAACTCAAAAACATGGTCGCCATTCAAGTTTTTTGAGAGCTGTATTTTCACCTTCGAATCCCATTCGCACGGCTTCAAGGCTTCACCCCAGATCAGGCAGCGACAAGATGAAAAAGAGTTCTCGCGCTAGCGTACAGCAAGACCGATCCTTCATCTACCTTATCTGTTTATCGTATAGAGAACCACTGTTGACCAAACGTTTTCAATTCAATCAGTTCCGCTTTGTCCTCCTGTTATTTGGCAGAATCGTGTTCGAATCCCTAACATTCTCTAGGCCAGAAGTGAATCTGTTATTCCTTGGCTATGGTAAAGAAAAATGTTGAGCCTTTTTCTGGTATGGACTCGACCCAAATCTGCCCTCCATGGTCTTCCACGATTCGTTTGCACAGGGCAAGACCAATTCCCGTTCCAGAATATTGCGTTCGATTATGGAGTCGTTGAAATACCTCAAAAATTTTGGCCGTATGTTC
>BQIX01000590.1 GCA_021604145.1 Nitrospirales bacterium | reverse complement strand
TTCATCGACATTCACCTGTGAAAATCCCGACCGTTTGAGAGTCGTCAAGATAACCTCTGGCGAGACACAATGTTCAATGGTATCCCAGAAATATTCCATGATTGTGAGAGCCTCTTGATTTCTCGTTTTGTACCGGGCAATACGGGGAATAATGGTTTTTAAAAAGAACTTTGCCAGCCGGATCTGTACCTGAGATCGTGGTCGAGATATTTCAAGAATGAGAATTCTGCCACCGGGTTTCAGGACTCGAAAATACTCTGTGAACGTATGTTGGAGATCCGAAACATGACGAAGGGCATAGCCCATAGTGACACGATCAAATATTGAATCTTTGAAGGGCAAATGTTCTGCAAGTCCCTGGCTTAGGCGCCTTATCCCATTTTTCTTCGCTTCCTGAAGCATCCCACGGCTTGGATCATGTCCAACCACGTAGCCTTCTGGTTTAACAAGATCTAGTGCGCATCGAGCAACCGTTCCCGGTCCACAAGCGACATCAAGAACGTTCATGCCTTGGAAGAATCCCGATTGGCGAAGTGTTTTCGTGCGATGCCAATTTCCAGATCCAAACGATAAAGTCTGACTAATCCAGTGGTAGTCCGGGGCGACTTGGTCAAACAACTGATTAATTGTACTTTGCCTCTGAGAATCTAGTGCGTAATAATCATTCAGCATCGGGTGGGGTTTAGTGGTCGGTTGTTCAGGGTTTTTTGTAAGGAAGTGTGGAGTGGAATGCATGATTGATATGAACCCTCCCCATGCTACACACTTTTTGTCTCCACCATTTCTATTATGCGTGAGAGACAAAAGGTCGTATTCGATGGTTGCGTCTTTAAGGTTTTTTCAAAAACCAAGCTTCCTGATTTCGCAATTCAGTGATGATACGATTAGCTAAATCGGCAAACCCCTTTGCTCTCGCATCGGGCGTATACCTCTCAGCTTTGGAGAAAAGGGTATGTCGTACCTCAACCACCGAACTAATTTTGACTGGCCCCAACACACGTTCCTTCTTGTTCACCCACATGTCCACTGATACGGTGAAGTTGTCTTCATATTGAATAATCCCAACGGGAAGAAAAAGGAGGAGTCCGGTAAAAAAGGCTTTGAGAAAGCCAGTCGAATCTTCATCCTTGTTACCATGTGCCACGACCTTTATCTTTAATGGGTCTGTGTGAGGTGGATAAATTGGGTAATGAACCTTGGTGAAGGTTTTATTTTCAACTAATCTTTCCTTTAAAATGGTGCCTAGTTGACCATCTCCCCACTTGAGAGAATTTTCATCTATTTCTAGTCTAATTTCATGTGCGAGTGGTGATGCTTTAGAGGGACGTTCAATAGCATTACGTACTTGTGAAGATGCACCACATCCAGAAAGTAAGCAAACCTGGATCACGCTGATGATGATTAGCGTGCGGATTCGGATGTTTCTTCTTTTTCCCCAGGGTAACTTTCTATCTGCCAATCTGGATCGTTTTGGCTGGATACCTGTTCTGGTTGAATGACAAATGTTCGTTCGTTTGTACAGGCGGACAACACCAGAAGAGATAAGGTCGCGAGTCCTAGACAAAGTCTTGCTCCAGTTTTCCACATGGCGTAATCCTCAAGTTTGAATGATTGATAGTTTCTGGGTACTGGTTAAGTAAGTTAATTAAGTCCGCGACAACCCTTTTCATCAATGTCATCGTGGCTTTATTCAATGCGGCCGTGTAGTGCCCTTGAGAAGCAATTAAGCCCTGATTGATGCCTTTGACATAGTACTTGCGGGTAGCCTTTAGGCCATCAGGTCTTTTCACTTGCAACTGGACAGAAAAATCGGCCTCATGGTCGACGGTTGACCATTGGATAACTGGTTCTATAAACAACTTGAGAAGCGTGCCATTCACCTCGACGTCTCCCCTATTTGCATTATTTGTTGCTACTGTAAACCCTGCAGCCTTGAGCTCCGATGATAGACGTTCGTGCAGCCATGGTAATACATCCTTGTTAGGAAAGACATCTGCCGTATCTTGTCCATATCCATTTTTTTTCATGCCGATTCGGTTGCTCATCTGACGTTTATCTGTAAAGGGTGTCAGGACAAGTACTTGTCCTTCACCTCCAGAAAAGTCAATCGTTGGTCCAGTAAGCGGTAATTCTGCAGTGATATCGGTAAATGCGCAGCCAGATGCCTGGATTGTCAGCATAGCCGTGAGGCATAGGGCTTTCACGAACGATTTGCTTAGCATGTTTGCATGCCTCCTCTTCTTACAGTCATAAACTTCAGAGAACTTAATATTACCGTATCAAAATCAATATGAGAAGAACGAAAAAGCTGGTAGATTTTCAACTTGTTGGTAGGCTCCTATAATGAGCTGTTTGGTTGTTTGAAATAACATGAACGTGGTAGTCGTGACTCGAGTCTTTTCAAGAATATACTGCAATCAGGCAAACACATATTAAAATTATTCTTGACACATTTTACGAATAGCGGTAGCTTTTGACTTAGTGTCTGAAATGAAAGATATCTGTCTTGCCATCAAACGTTCGAGTGAAAGCAAAGGAGGGTAAAGATGTTTGACAACATCGTGAGAGTTCTGCTGATCCTAGGAGTGTTAACAATCACGGCGTGCCATTCAACTCCGCTTCACATTCCCACCGCTCCTCCAGGGCCAGATGAAGAAGTCCTCGGGCCAGCGACCGGTAATTCCACAGGGTTGATGTTGTTCCAATTTATCCCTATCAAACAAAATGATCGATTTCAAGCAGCCTACAACGAAGCCCTGAGCAGCAAG
>BQIX01000589.1 GCA_021604145.1 Nitrospirales bacterium | reverse complement strand
GTTAAAAGATGTTGAGCCTGTGCAAAGGCTCCAGCAGGTGGAAGATCAAGCCATGTGAGTGTATGTGGGTCGACAATGCCCCATGCGGCAAGCTCAAGTGCGAATGCTGAAAGGTCGGCTCCTAAGATTTCTGGAGTACTTTGTTGACGTAATCGTAGTTGTTCAGTGGCTGACCAGAGACGATAACAGGTTCCGGGTTCTAACCGTCCAGCTCTTCCACGTCGTTGTTCTGATGAATCTTGTGATACGGGGATTGTGGCCAATCGGGACATTCCGCTTTGCGGATTAAAGCGCGGGATTCGCATAAGTCCTGAATCAATCACCACTCGAATGCCTTCGATGGTTAAACTGGTTTCAGCGATTGAAGTTGCCAATACGATTTTTCGAATGCCGGCAGGAGTTGGCTGTATGGCTTGATCTTGTTCTTGTTGGGGCAGGTTTCCAAACAGTGGGGCGATGATAACTTGAGGGCCGAGATGAGCTGAGAGCAGCATGTATTGGACTCGACGAATTTCTCCGGTACCTGGAAGAAAGACCAGCAGATTTCCTGTCTCATGGTTTAGTGCCAGCTTAATGCAGTTCACAATAGCTGACTCGATTCTGGAATCTCTGGGTTGAGGAACATAGTGAGTTTCCACCGGAAAGATCTTTCCTTCGCATGTAATGATTGGTGCGTTTTTCAAAATGTCTGACACGGCTTCGGAATTCAACGTAGCCGACATGACGAGGATGCGGAGGTCTTTCCTTAACACCTCTTGGGTTTGCAAGCACAGGGCTAGCCCGAGATCGGCGTGAAGGCTTCGTTCGTGAAATTCGTCAAAGATCACCAAGCTGTAGGGACTGAGTGACGGATCTGTTTGCAGCAATCGCGTCAGGATGCCTTCGGTGACGACTTCCAGTCGAGTGTTATGGCCAATCCGTGTATCTAGGCGTGTACGGTAGCCGACGGTTTGCCCAACCTGTTCGTCTAAACGTGACGCCATATATGTTGCAGCCGAACGTGCGGCTAAGCGACGTGGCTCGAGCATAATCATCCGCTGGCCATGCAGCCATGGTTCCTCGAGCAACGCGAGTGGGACACGAGTTGTTTTGCCCGCACCTGGTAGCGCACTGAGCACAACATTTTGATCGCTGGCAAAAGTTTGTTTCAATTCGGGTATGATTGTATCAATGGGCAGTTGGGGCATAGGATTAGTTCGTGTTTATTGAAAACGTCCGTATTTAAACGTGACAGCCGGTCCCATGACTTTCAGATATTGAGAAGTGGATTGTCACGCTGTGTGAGCTTGCACATCTGGCATCGATCAAGAGATCTTTACAATCTTTTTCATTTACGGAACTCGTTTATAGTCGGTGGTCCTGAAAATGATCGTGCATATGGCTGGCTCGAATGAGTACAGGGCAGGAGTGAAGCTCAATTGTTGATGCGATGATTGGAAACGTTGAGGGATGAGGCAGAAAGCTCATCGTCAAAAGAAGAAATAGAAGAAGGCTCAAGTTTTGTCCGTCCGTCATCATGTTGTCATAACGATGTGCAGATTGAATATGAGCCGCTCTACGCATTCTTAAGAATTTTGGTTTCGCAATGCGACGAGTGGCTAGTCCACCTGCATAGGTTCTTGCATGTGTGAGAGCATGGTAGACACGGATTGAGGGTGATGTTCCACGGGCACAAATATGTCCAGAAATTTTTCCTGTGCTCGTGCGTGAAAAGTGTCCATGTTTTTTTCTTGAATTTCTAACAAGGTTCCCAACGCGGTCAGATATTCGCCTTCTCCCTGGGCAATGTTCTGCTGAAGGTTATCATAATTTGTCACAATAAACGCATTCACCTTCTCCTCAGGCTTCAGTAGGCCATCGGCGGTAAACCAAGCCCCTGGTGTTGTCGAGGAGAGAATGTTGGTGGTGGTATCCGTGAGTGATTCAGTGGTGGCTCTGAGGGTACAGCCTGAGACAAAGAGGACCAAAAGGCTTAGCAGCATACTGTTGAGTACGGTCAATATTTGACGGTTCATTGCTGTTTCTCCTTGTTCGTGTGGCCGATGATCTGTCTCTTATGGTGACCATAGTGTGGGCCTTGAGTCAAGTGTTGAATCAATGTCAGAGAACTTGAATATTTCATCCTTTTGAGTTCCCAGGCATAAACCATGGGTTGAGAGTGTTATGGAATCAGGAGACAAAAGCTTCTGGTCATAGTCTTCGTGTTTTACGTGTTAAGCCTTACCGTCAACATTCCGATGATTATCAAGAGAAACATATACAACCTATTGGCATGGTTTCGGCATTGCCGCAATCAAGTCTGCTGCGTGATCTATGAAACCATCACTACCCTCCTTTAGTCCTAGCGCGACGCATACCTTTAGTGGGGTCTTGCGAGTGCTGATCGCTGATTCCTGTGTGCCAGATCAGACAAAACTCGGAAAAATCTTCGAGCATCATGATGTGACTGTTGTTACATGTAGTCAGGGGGCAGAGGTTGTTCAACTGATTCAAGAAAATGCATTTGACTTTATTTGCGTCACCTTCCCATTAGATCAGACCACAGAAAAACGGTTTTTTGGCGGTCTAAAGTTGTCAGAATTCAATCAACGAACGCCGGTGTTTGTTTTTACGTCAAATGCCGCGCAGTCTGTGAGTCCTGATCGACATGACGGATTAGTGCAGATGTTTTCAAAGCAAGACTTAAGTGGGTTTTTTCAGTACATTACTGGCCTGATCGGGCTCATTCAAAAGAATTGTTTTTTTAAAGGGCGGATCTTGTATGTCGAA
>BQIX01000588.1 GCA_021604145.1 Nitrospirales bacterium | reverse complement strand
GCCGGGGCACGGGTTCCCGCGAATCGTGTTGCGATATTAATGTTACTCGCAAAATTACAAGAGCGTGATATTGAAATTTCACAGATTGAAAAAGAAATTAAAAGTGATGTTTCCCTGAGTTATAAGTTATTGCGGTATGTGAATTCAGCCTATTGCGGGTTACCGAGAAAGGTGGATTCTATTGCACAAGCCGCGTGTATGGTGGGGGTGGATAAACTCAGGATGTGGGTTACATTGATGAGTTTAGCGAGTATGGAGGAAAAACCCTTTGAGTTATTAGTAACGGCAACCGTTCGCGCCTACATGTGCGAACAACTTGGGCGAGCTCTTCATCAAGATGCCGTCGAGCAGTTTTTTACCATTGGCTTATTCTCTGTCTTGGATGGGTTCTTTGATTGCGAGTTGTCTGAAGTCCTTAATTCGCTTCCGCTCTCGCCAGAGGTCAAAGACGCGCTCTTGGAGCGAACCGGTCTCTTGGGAGAGGTGTTGGGCTGTGTGATTGCCTTTGAGCAGGGAGAGTGGCAAGAAGTGAAATGTGCTCAGATTGATCCTTCCGTCATTCAAAATTCCTACATTGAAGCCATTGGGTGGTCAACTCAGATTTTATCCAGTATGAAGGGGTAAAGGATAAGGAAGGTTACATCCGGTCTACGGTAAAAAGATTGTTCAGTTGTTATGCGAAAATCGTCAATATGAAATCACTAGTTCCGCCGTTTATCATCGAGTTCTCCCACTAATTTTTCCAAGATACCGAGTGTTTCTTCACTAAGTTCTGCAGGTTCTTCGGCTTGTTCTGGTTCCGGAAGTTGTTCGGCTAAGGTTGGAGGCGCAGTCCGCTTTTGTAACTCCTCTTCGATCGCCTCGTCGGACTGGTCTAGTTCCTTCAGCATAGCTGAGAGACGTTGTAACGAAAAAATTGCTCCCTCATGAGACGTCCACATGCCCGCATGTTCACTATCGTGAATTTTGGTGATTGATCCCCAAAACCTTGTTTCCTCTTCTTCAGGAATTTTTCGTATGATAAATGCTTCTAGCTTTTCCATGAGCTGTTCTTCAGTACGTTCCTGCCCCCCGTAGGCAACCACAGAACGTTCAACAGGTTGTATCGACAGCGTTTGCAGCGTTTGTTGCCAAAAGTCTGGTCTGGTTTCTGTTGTTTGAGAGTCGAGCGAATCATCTGAGGATCCATTAGCACTGTCCAAGCGTTTCTGGATTGACACCAGGTACTGGTGAAGAGCTTTCACCTTTCTTCCTGCCAGGCTTCCTAGCGGAATGCCCCAAATATGTGCGATTTCATGGTCTTTGAGGGGAGTGTTTCCGGAGAGCTGGAAGTCTTGTTTCGCCACGATTAACCGTCGTCGTTGGCGTTCCTGTCTTCGAAGGAGGAGTTGGTGTTCAAGAAGTAGTCGTTTTTTTTGATAATCTTCCTCGGAAATTTCACCTTGTTCAATAGCTCGGTCCAGTTGTCGCATGGATTTTTTGACTAAATTCGTCATTGCGTTTGCTGTATTTTGCGTTCGCGTGTCTTGATCAATTTCAAACTCATCCCGCATTAAGCGTTCTATGACTTTGATCTCTTTTTCTGTGTACGCCATGAGTTGTTCAAGGCATTCGATTTGGAGTCCTGGTCGTTCTCGCTTTTGACGAAGGAACATTTGATACTGCGCTGCACGACTTGAAACATCAATCACGGCTTCTCGCGAAGATCGTTTCTTTTCTGGTCCCTCACCGGAAAAAAAGCGCGGGTCTGGCTGATCTTCAGCCATGTACTCAATTTCATCCTGAGGAATAGAGAAGTACTGGATTAATAACAAACGGAGCATCGTGCGATTTTGAATGGGAAGCTCATTCAGCGACGATTCAATATCACTAAAAGCTAAAGATGTCATGTGTGATCCTTAAGTGAACATAGTGAAAGTCATATTGGAAGGAGCACTCGACGGACTGCTTAACCGCCTTCTGATTCACTTAATGTTTCAAGATACGTCGCAGCATGTTCGCGAAGTTGTTGGACTGTGCCTGTTACGTATAACTCTCTGGGTATAGGTACGGATATGAGTTCAGATGGGTCAACGCCACGTTCTATCGCCCAATCTTCATCAGCGTAAAGTGTGACTGCACCATCTTTATCTCGCCGAACCAAGAGTGTGTTCTCTTCATTTTCTGCCATAACGATTCATCCTAATTATATGTGTTTTAGATACCATACGGGCGTAAAGACTGTCAAAATGGAGTGAAAGAAGCATGAGTAATTTCTTGAATTAATTGATGTCGCTGTCACTTTCCGTGAAGGTTTGGAGGAGTAAGTTTACGAGGCAGTGGTATGCTGTCGATATCGAGGGAAATCTAAAACAACATTGGGACAAGACAGATTTGGGGTTTCTTGCTGGGAGATAGGAAAAATCACGGAGAGAGCAAGAAATCCCTGAAATTTTGGAGTACACCTAGGTTGCTGGTTGGAAGAATTGGTGTAGTGCTCGTCAGGGAGAATACCCGGCAACTGAGTTTATATGGCGGTTTAGCCACCTAAAGTATCAACCACCTCTTTCAGGCTTTTCATGAGACAGGTAAAGATTGGGATGTCGCGCTTTGTATACCGACTGCCTTCTGCCTCTCGAAGAGCCATGACAAGGTCAAGGAAGTCCTCAGGTGAGTCCGTTTCAAACGCTACAACAAATTCTTGATCGTCAAGTCCAAACGAATAGGTGGTATTGAGTTTGACTGATGGGTAGCGGTGCCCAATTTCGATGTGTTCATCCATCATGCCTTGTCG
>BQIX01000587.1 GCA_021604145.1 Nitrospirales bacterium | reverse complement strand
GAGGCTTATCAAGCGATATTTGAAGTTGGTGATCGTCATATACGTTCCATGGGACTAACTCCGGCGCAGTTTGATGTTCTCGCAGAGCTGTGGGGAACGAATGGGATGACGGCCGTCGAACTTTCTCATTCAACATTGCTCGCCAAAGCCAGTTTGACTGGAATTATCGACCGGCTAGAAAAAAAAGGAATGGTTGAACGGCATGTGGTGCCTGGAGATCGACGGTGCATGAAGGTGAAACTGACAAAGTTAGGTGCCACAGTGCACCGTAAATGCTTTCCAGCGCAAGTCAAGGTGATACGTCCGTATTTTGAGCGAGCCTTAAGTCAACGTGACGTGAATGTGTTGCAAGAGTTGTTGATATCTTTTCGCGATAGTTGCCACAATCGATAAATAGGTTTCCCGATTACAATCGTGGAAATATACGCGAACCCCGCATCATTGACCCCTGGGATGAGGAGGCTTTACGAAGATGAAGATTGTGGTGATTGGAGCAAGTGGCACAATTGGTCGTGCCGTGGTGAAAGAGTTGGACCCGCGTCACGAGATTGTGAAGGTCGGACATCGTAGTGGGGATGTCACCGTTGATATCACGTCTGCAGATTCTATTCAACGCATGTTTCAATCAATTGGAAATGTTGATGCAGTTGTGTCGGCCGCTGGGAGTGCGCACTTTGGACCACTTGAGACTTTAACGGAAAAAGAGTTTGGGATTGGGATCAGCCATAAATTAATGGGACAAATCAATCTTGTCCTTATTGGCCGTGACTTTGTGAACGATGGAGGCTCGTTCACTGTTACCAGTGGGGTGTTACGTCACGATCCGATCTACTGTGGTGCCGCGGTCACGACTGTCAATGCCGGGCTTGAAGGGTTTGTCCTGGGGGCTTCGATTGAAATGCCGAGAGGGATTCGCATCAATGCGGTGAGTCCTGAAGTGGTCGAAGAATCAATGGAGAAAATCGGGTCGTTTTTTCGAGGGCATATCCCGGTTCCCGTTTCGAAAGTTGCGATGGCCTACAGTAAAAGTGTTGAAGGCCGTTTAACTGGTCAAGTCTTTGCTGCACACTAACGGTGATGACGTCTGATTCTTCTTCACGATCGCTTCTCTATGTCACTGACCCCATGTGTTCATGGTGTTGGGGATTTTCTCCTGTGATGGAGTCTGTGCGTCAACGATATCAGCATCGGTTGTCGATACAAGTGTTAGTTGGAGGATTGAGACCGGGTAATACTGAGCGATTTGATGAGCAAAGAAGGAAATATATCCTTGGGCATTGGCATGCGGTCCATGATCGAACGGGGCAACCCTTTAATTTTGCATGTCAAATGGCCTCAGACTTTACCTATGATACGGAACCTGCCGCTCGTGCCGTTGTGGCGGTGAGGCAAATGGATGCTTCTCGAGTCTTCCCGTATATACATGATGTCCAAGAAGCGTTTTATGTGAAGAATGTAGATGTGACGAAGGAGACAGTGCTCGCTGATCTGGCTCAATTACAGGGTATGACGAGAGAGCGTTTTCTTGAATCGTTTCGAAGTGCTGAGTTGAAAAAGACTGTGTGGAGTGAGTTTGATCAAGTCCGACAGTGGGGAGTCAATGGATTTCCGACACTCCTTGCGCAGCAGGACAGAGAGACGGCCATCCTGACGCATGGGTATCAGTCGATCGACGTTCTTGCTCCCATTATTGAAACATGGTTGAATTCAACCGCGGCTCATGAATGATGCTGGTGGCAGTTGTCCGGTTTTCTAAGATGAATCGGATGTGTCCATAGGGGATATGTCGTCATGAGTGGCTATAAGTTTTGTGTGCCTGATCGTCATTTTTAATAGGGAGGTTTCTATCATGAAGCAGGTATCGAAAATGAAACGTGTGATCGTATTCGCGGCCGTGAGTATTCTCCTGAGTGCGACATGGGCATCGGCTGAGATGTCAAAATGGAAAATTGATCATGACCACTCGACGGTCGGGTTTCAGGTAAAGCACATGGTCGTGTCGAGTACCAAAGGGAAGTTTCTAGACTATGCGGGTGTGGTGGAAATGGATCCTGAGGCCAAAGAATTCAAAACGATTGAAGCGACGATCCAGACGAAATCGGTCTTTACCGACCATGAAAAACGAGACGAACACCTCCGCAGTCCAGATTTCTTTGATGTAGCGAAATATCCCACCATGACGTATAAAATGAAAAGTTATAAAAAAACGGGAGACTCCTATACCGCTATTGGTGATATCACGCTACGTGGTGTGACGAAAGAATTGACGCTTGTGGGAACTTTTAATGGAGTGGCGAAAGACCCATGGGGCAATATGCGTGCAGGATTTACCGGGGAAGGGACATTAAACCGGAAGGATTTCGGAATGGAGTTCAGTAAAATGTTGGACAATGGTGGTCTCATGGTCGGTGACGAAGTCAAAATTATGCTGGAAATTGAAGTGATTCAAGAGAAAAAGACTCCAGCCGCTCAACCGACAAAAAGGTAGTACATCAGGAGGTAAAAGAATGAAGAAGGTGGAGAATTGACGACACGCGCGCAAGAGCATGGGCCTCGGCTTGAACCGCCGACCTGTACCGACGCACTACTCTGGGATACATGGCTTTCAGTGTACAGACTTCCTGTCTTAACTGTTGCTGATGAGCTGGGAGTGTTTCGTCTTTTGGAGTCGCGTCCACTGTCGAGCAATGAAATTGCGGAAGAACTGGCGCTTGGACCTCGAGCGGCCAATGCCTTTCTTGGGATGTTGGTGTCCTTGGGTTTTCTTGCGCAT
>BQIX01000586.1 GCA_021604145.1 Nitrospirales bacterium | reverse complement strand
GAGATTGTTGTTCAGAAATTGAGAACAGGATAAATCTTGTGACATTTTCGTTACCCATTCGGTTATCAAAAAGTAAGTTTTTGTCTGGTCTTCAATGTGCAAAACGATTGTACTATGAAGTGCATACTCCTGAATTGGCTGGTGAGGTTGATCCTGAACGTCAAGCGATCATGAATATGGGGACGGAAATTGGAGAAATCGCCAGACGCCGGTTTCCTCATGGCATTCTCGTCACCGAAACGTATCGGCAGACGAGTGCGGCTTTACGTCGAACCACAGAACTGGTTGAAGATCCAACGACTTCGGTCATATTTGAAGGAGCATTTGAATGGCAGGGAACGTTGGTTCGTACTGATATTTTGGAACGTGTAGAACAGGATACTTGGAAACTCATTGAAGTGAAATCGACGGCGAAAGTCAAACCCATTCATGTTCATGATTTAGCTGTTCAGGCCGAAGTCCTTCTAGGAGCAGGCCTTCAATTGGACGGTTTAGGGTTAATGCATCTGAATACGCGTTATGTATATGAAGGTGGACCTCTGGATTTAGAAGCGTTATTTATTATTGAGGACTTGACTGAGGCGGTAAATCATCGGGCATCGAACGTCCGTGAACAATTAGAGGAGATGCGGCAGATAGTGCGTGCTCCATTCCCTCCCGCTATTGCTCCAGATGGTCATTGTCATACTCCCTATGCCTGTCCGTTCTGGGAGAATTGTACAAAAGAGAAGCCAGATCGTTGGATCTATCATCTGCCTGGAAGCCGGCAAACCTTCAAAGGTCTTGAAGCTCAGGGCATTGAGACGATTGATGAGATTCCAGCCGGATTTAACCTCACGATTCTTCAACAACGGATGAAAGATCATGTGGAGTGGATGTCTCCGGAATTTTCAACCATCATGCAGTCGGTGGTGTACCCCGTTCACCACCTCGACTTTGAAATGTTTATGCCGGCAATTCCGCCTTATCCCGGAACACGACCATATCGTCCTATTCCTATTCAGTGGTCGAATCATATTGAACATGCAGATGGAAGCATTCGGCATGATGCCTATCTGTGTACTGAGCCAAAGGATCCCCGCGAAGAGGTTGCGAACAGCATTATTGCGACTGTGGGTGATACGGGAACCATTTGCGTCTATTCCGAAAATGAACGTCACATCCTCCTGTCATTGGCCGAAGCCTTTCCGTTGTTGAAAGATGATCTACTCAAGATTGTTGAGCGTTTGTGGGATCTCTTCGCAATTATCCAGCAGCATTATTATCACCCGAACTTTCATGGATCATTGTCGATCAAGGCGGTGTTACCAGCCCTGGTTCCACATTTGGCATATAATGATCTTTCTGTACAAAACGGAGCGATGGCTTCAGTGGTGTATCGTCAAATGGCTTTTGAAGAGACAGATCTCATCGAGCGATCACGCATGGCTTCAGAGTTACGTGACTATTGCGCTCGAGATACGCTGGGCATGCTCACGCTTCGACATGTGCTCCAAGAGAAAGCTGCCGCAATTTCTGCTCCATTTTTGGGGGAATAATATTGAATGAGTGAATTTGCCACTTTGCTTGCTGATGGTATTCCTGCGTTGACCCCTTAGAAGATGCCTGCTAGAATCCATTCCGTCCCTGCCATTGTGTGATGAACTACGCGAGCATATGTGCGTGGTGTTGCAATCCCTTAAATCAGCGTACTAGAGGATATACTCCATGTTTCGAATCCTTGTGCTACATGGGCCAAATTTAAATTTGCTTGGTACGCGTGAGAAGTCGATTTATGGTGTGCAAACATTAAATGAAGTGAATATGGCTATTGGCCAGTTGGCACGGCGAGAAGGCGTACACGTTGAAGCCAGACAATCAAACCATGAGGGGGAGCTCGTAACATGGATTCAAGAAACTCATGGACAGTTTCAGGCCCTGGTGATCAACCCGGCAGCCTATACGCACACGAGCATTGCCATACGAGATGCCATCGTGGCAGTCGGGATTCCGACCGTGGAAGTGCACTTATCAAATATCCATCGGCGTGAACCATTTCGAAAACGTTCATTGGTGGCTCCGGTGGCTCTTGGGCAAATATCTGGTTTTGCGGCGACCAGTTATCTTCTTGGCGTTCAGGCGGCCATTGATTATTTGCGCATGAAAAGTCCTGATGAAAAAAAAGAAGTCAAACATCTTGATAGAGGAGCCATGCGATTGTGATTTCAACGTCTGAGTTTCGAAGTGGTGCTCGATTAGAAATTGATGGAGTTCCGTATTATATTGTTGAGTTTCAACATGTAAAGCCTGGAAAGGGTGGAGCGTTTGTTAGGACTAAACTCAAAGCCTATCGAACAGGCAATGTTATCGATCGAACATTCCGTTCGGGGGAAAAGTTTCAAGAGCCCAATCTCGAAGAGCGCGAAATGCAATTTTTATATAGTGGTGGTGAAGAGTATTCTTTTATGGATACGTCGAGCTATGAGCAGTTCAGCTATCAAAGGTCCCAACTCGGAGACAATACGGACCTTCTCAAAGAAAATACGAATGTAAAAATTCTTCTCTATCACGATGAACCGATTTCTGTTGAGTTGCCGATTTTCATGGAATTGAAAGTTGTCGAAGCTGATCCTGGTATTCGTGGGGATACGGCTTCAGGTGGAACCAAACCCGCTGTTGTTGAAACCGGAGCTGTGATTAAAGTCCCACTCTATCTCGAAGCCGGCGAAGTTATTAAAGTTGATACACGAACACGGGAATATGTGGAACGTGTACGGTAATGCCAGGATCGGCACGAAGTT
>BQIX01000585.1 GCA_021604145.1 Nitrospirales bacterium | reverse complement strand
CGCTGTCTCATCGTTTTGGAACTCGACGTTATCCCACGACTGACAATAGTCGGAATAACCCCATTCTTGCGATTATTACGATGGGTGAAGGGTGGCATAATAATCATCATTGGTATGCGAGTTCCGCCAGGCAGGGGTTTCGATGGTGGGAAATTGATATTACGTATTATCTTCTTCTCGGTCTTGAAAAATGCGGGTTAATCTGGGATGTGCGGCCAGTGCCGGCTTGGGTGTTGAATCAGCAGAGTCGAAATTCGATACCAGAGGGGATCGATACCAAGAAGATTGCGGTATAAACTTTCTCTTCACATACACTCTATAGCGTGCTGTTGGTTTATGAAGAGCGTGGAAATTTTTAAGGCTCATATCCACACTCTGCACTTGCTTCAACCCGTTGCATGCGGGCTGCGGTTTCAACGTAGCCTTGTTTCTCCTTTTATTCTTTAAGGCCACTTATCGTCAACCTTCTTAATTCCCTTCTTTTTTTCATCCTTTTAACACCTTCACTCGTGTCTCAGAGGGATTAGCATAACTCCCCAGAGGGGTGTCGTACTCCTCTGAAATCAATTAAGCCTTATATGCTAACCATATTTCTGTGACTGCAGAATCTATGCGGACGTTCCTCGTTACCTCGCTGTATTCACGTTCGTATTAGGTCCCCGTATTTGATGGTTATAACCGTTCAAATAACTTCCGAGGCTTGAGGCGTAATATTACGCTGTCTAGGCGACCTGTAAGCAACACGCTCGAGGCAAGCAGGTCTGACCATTAATTTCCCATTCCACCCCTTACGAGGGGTCCACAACAAGCGTCGCCTAGGCGACCTGTAAGCAACACGCTCGAGGCAAGCAGGTCTGACCATTAATTTCCCATTCCACCCCCTACGAGGGGTTCACAACAATCGTCGCCTAGGCTTTCCTCTTTCATTTAATTGGATACGAATTGGATTCGCTTTTACCCTGGGATCGTATTTACCAATTAGGAAATGGCCGAATACCGTTTGAACAAACAGTTAATATGATTGTCTAACTTCACAAGTTTCTTTTCTTTACAGTTTTCCTTCCACATCGTGCCTGACATTCTCCCTACTCACTCTCCGTAGTCTTTTTCCTCTGTACTGATCTGAACTCCAGACTTGGATTGACCAACCTTAATGTAAGCTGAAAATTATTTTCAGCGTGGTCTCAGGGTGCAAAAAGTAGGATTCCTCAATAGTCATCATCACCCTTAACCACAAAGGAGGTCTCATGAATCATTCAAGCGATGTCAGAACGCAATATTCCTGACATGTCACAGGTCCAATGATTCGAGGGTTGCAAAAGTCGTCTGATCGAATCGTTGTCAATCAAAGGAAGAGCCATGTTCGGCGGTAGGCAAGCGTCGTCAACTGCCGGGCTGTAAGGCATAGTTTTTACCTGTCACTCAATTAAGGAGAAGACTCATGAGTACACGTATTATGTTAATGGTCCTCGGGTTGATTGTGTCGAGTGCGTTGGCGGTTTCCGCACAATTTCAAGGTGCAGGTCGTGCAGAAGTTCGCACCGTGTCTGCTGCTCAAGAAGCGGTTGATGATTCTTGGGTTTCATTGACTGGTACGATACTTCGACAAGTATCTGCTGAGCGATATCTCTTTCAAGATGCCACCGGAACTATGGTAGTTGAAATTGATCACGACAAGTGGCGAAATGTGAGCGTTAATCCGGAGACGATTGTCTGTCTTTCAGGAGAAATCGACAAAGATTGGTCGACAACTGAAATGGAGGTGGAAACAGTCGATGTGGTCACGGCGTCGAGTCAAGGCCCCAGGCAAACTCAATAGGATTGCTGGGGTGAAGTCATCAAGATTTCATGTCCTTCATCAATAGGGTGGAGGACATGAAGTCGAATATCTCAGAGGCAATTTGTCGTTGTGGACGCGTACTTGTGTTTGTCTCGAGTGACATAAGAGAGGCGAATGAAGTTTATCTGAATCCGTAAGCATTTTTGTATGGTCCTCAGTGGATTTTTGATCAGAATAACGAAATGATCATTGGTGGTCGGCTTATGGGCTATTCATGTTTCAAGAATTTATTATTCATTCAACATTCATGAAGAGGGTTTTGGCCGTTCCAATGAGTTTCCATACGTATGAAGCGGTGTTTCGCGCTGAGCGCTGAGTTAGTTTATTTGAATCAGTTAGACGTTAATTGGATTCGCCATATTCAACAGCCGGCCATTCAAGGCTGGCTCTCACTCCGCCAAGTGAAGAGTGCTGTAAGTTCAATGACCCGCCGTATAAGACAACAATCTCATGCACAATGTTGAGGCCTAACCCATGACCAGGGGTCGTTTCGTCAAGGCGTCGTCCTCGCTGGAGTGCTAATGTCAATTGTTCTTCGGAGATACCAGTGCCATCATCTTCTACGATCAAGCGCCAGTTGCCATTGTTCCGTTCCCCATGGACTTTGACTCGCTTTTGAGCCCATTTACAGGCATTATCCAGTAAATTACCAAGCATTTCCTCTAAATCATGTCGATCTCCTTGAAAATAACAATCTTCTAATCCGCTGAAGTGGATCTGTAAATTTTTTTCTTTATAGAGATGGTCCATGGAAAACCGTAGGTCTTCGGCCAACGGTGCCACCTGAATGCGAGTTCGCAACAAACCGCCAGCGCCGGCAGCTCTGGCTTTCGAGAGGTACCGATTGACAGAGTCCGTCATGCTATTGATCTGGTCTCGGAGGATTTGACGTCTTTCCCCCTGAATTTCTCGCGCTTCATTATTGAGGACCGTCAACGGGTTCTTCAGAGCGTGAGCCAGA
>BQIX01000584.1 GCA_021604145.1 Nitrospirales bacterium | reverse complement strand
ATACCATGAAAGCGAAAGTCCTCATTGTTGATGATGATGCCGATACCGGTGTTTTGCTGCAACAGCGGTTGGAATTGTTGGGGTATGACTCTCTCTCAGCAATAGATGGGGCGCAGGCTCTTGAGCAGATTCAGCAAGAATCTCCAGATGTCGTCTTATTAGATCTGGAATTGCCAAAGTTCTCTGGAATCGAGGTATTGCGGCAATTACGAGGTCGTAAGAATCAGTCTCAATCACCAAAGCTGATGTCGTCGGCAGGGTATCAACTCGTTCACCCGTTTGTAATTGTAATGACGGCGTATGGATCGGTTGACGATGCCGTGGAGGCGATGAAATGTGGAGCATATGATTTTCTCACAAAACCATTTGATTTTGATCACTTGGAATTAGTGATGCAGCGAGTCCTGGAACGGACAGCACTGCTAAAAGAAGTTACCTATTTACGAAAAGAGGTGAACGACCGATATGCGAAAATTGTTGGTCAGAGTCAGAAGATGAAAGACGTGTTGTTCATGGCAGAGCAAATCGCGTCCTCCAAAGAAACTGTGTTGTTATTAGGGGAAACGGGGACGGGGAAGGACATTCTTGCGAGATCGATTCATCGTTGGAGCCGGCAATGTGATGGTCCGTTTATGGCCGTCAATTGCTCTGCCTTTCCAGAGACGCTGTTAGAAAATGAACTGTTTGGGCATGAAAAAGGTGCGTTTACCGGAGCCACGGAAATGAAGGCGGGCAAGATTGAAGCCGCAGATGGCGGCACGATCTTTCTGGATGAGATTGGAGATATGCCGATTCAACTCCAAGGTCGGCTGTTGCGGCTGCTTCAGGATCAAGAGTTTCATCGGGTTGGCGGTACGAAATCTATAAAAGTCAATGTTCGATTTATTGCCGCGACGAATAAAGATTTACAGAAAGGCATCGCCGATGGAACATTTCGTGAGGACTTGTTTTTCCGTCTCCATATTCTCCCTATCACCCTTCCGCCGCTTCGTGAGCGAATGGCAGATGTTCCGGAACTGGCAAAATATTTCGTGCTTCGACATTGCCGTCATACCAAATGTCCGGGCAAGACCTTGGCCTCTAGCGCGCTTGAGGCCATGATGCATTATCATTGGCCAGGAAATATTCGAGAGTTAGAGAGTGTGCTGGCACGGGCTGTGATTTTGAGCGCTGAAGAGATGATA
Organism: Nitrospirales bacterium; assembly: GCA_021604145.1. Classification (GTDB taxonomy): domain Bacteria; phylum Nitrospirota; class Nitrospiria; order Nitrospirales; family UBA8639; genus JAGQKC01. The sequence goes on along the minus strand of BQIX01000584.1, from coordinate 1,623 downwards.
ACGGCAGAGAATTTACGATTGGAGAACATGAGCCCTGCAAAAAAAGAATGCCGTGTAGATGGTGACAGTGATTACATTCCACCATTTAAAGAGTCTCTTGATCGGCATAGCCGGTTTTTACTGATCCAAGCGCTAACGCAGACCGGCTGGAATCAATCGAAGGCGGCTGAAGTCTTACAGATTCATCGCTCCTATCTCGTACGTCTTATGAAACGACTTGGTATCTCATCGACTCCTCCTTCATGAATATACGCTCATTCAATAAAACATCGATCGAGACTACTGCCAATCCTCTTCTCTAATTTCTGACGAGTCTCGTCTTCATATTGCTTTTCCGCATAACCTAAACTGTATATCGCTCCAGTTCAGCAAGTCTTTTAAAGAACTTGTCATCGTCTCGCCTATCAGCTGTCTCAAATTGAGTCACACCCTGCAAGTTGTCGCTGTGACGAAATAGGACACCCACGGTACATCTCTCCTCCTTGTTTCATGTCTCCATCTAGAATCTTTATGAAAATTAAGAAGTTCTGAGCACGTTCAATTAAGGCTTCTTATGCAAGGGGCAAGGTATTGATGTTGCTATTCATGGTTGTGAAGCGTTAACCATTCACGAAATCATAAAGGAGAGAAGTCATGGAACCAGGCCCATTCAGTCTCGGATTCGGAACCTATTGTGTGTTAGCAAAAAATGAAAGAGCGCGTTCTCAGGGCTCTAAGGTAAAGGATGAAGGCTCAAGTTCGGAGGCATTAGGAGATATGGATTCGGATGAAGAGGAGTAAAACACTAAACCTGAACTCATAGTCAGTTTTTTAATAGACAAGCGGTAAGGAGTTATATCTATCTTGCCTAATCATTCAGAAGTTTGTCACATGTTGGGAACGGTTTGGTCGCGCTTTATGTCTAGCTGGATGAAGACATTTAATGACCGCCTTTTGCCGAGGACGAAAGGAATTTTCATTGTTTGTTCATTTACTCACGAATTGATTGAGAGATTTCACAGCCAAAATAATAGTTCCCTGATTGGGTAAATGTGTCGGGGAAAGTTTTCAGCTTCTGAAGCGTTACTCATTTGGTTGAGGCGGTTTTTGGGTTTCCCACAAATACAGACGGAAAGGGCGACCAAGGCGATAGGCATAGTTCTCGGTCTTCAGTGTTTGCGCCCGTTTTGTCACTGCTATCATTAGATCGTTGGTTTCCCCTTGGCTTGCAAGTCCATTCCTTTTAGAGCTATGTTGAAAATGCTTTTCCAACGCAGATACTGCGCTTTGGAGCCTCAACATTTCAAAAAGATTTTATTGAATGGACCACAAACTACAAGTAGTTGAGTCAAGAAAGCAGCGGGCATTCCGAAGTTTTCATGCTGCTGTGGCGACATTGTTGAAGACTCATGATCAGGCGTCTGCACACGGCCTGGCTGATATCTTGCTGTCGAAGGCTCAATATGTCCCAGAGGGTACAGAGTTTTGGGAGCAACTTCGTGGGGAATGTGAAGGTCTTTCCACGATTCCCTACCGACACGGCTCATTAACTCAGGCGATTGAGTGGGAAGTCCTAAAACTGCAAACACGGATTCATTCGACTGTCAGTTGTCAGACAACACCATCGGTTCCCTTATTTCGAGA
>BQIX01000583.1 GCA_021604145.1 Nitrospirales bacterium | reverse complement strand
AGTGGAAAAGTTCTTAATAAGGCAGGGCAACAAGTAAAAGAAGAGCTCGATGGCGGACTCATTCGTGAAGATAAAAAAATTCTCTATCCGATTCGAGACCAAATTCCTATTATGCTGATTGAAGAAGGGATTGTCTTAGATAACGAACCGTGAGATTAACCCTCGCCCCTAAAGCACATGACTGGTTGTTCAAGTTAGCGACAGTGAAACCGTTAATCAAAATGCTCTTCTGTTGATTCACCTTTCACAATCCACCAGATCGACCTCACCACCTGCACCATAACATAGATGGCCAAACTGATAAGGAGGCCATACATTCCAGAGGTTTGCGGCTTCCAATTTTCAGCATCATGTATCACCAACCCTAAAGTAACATGTGCACCAAGACCAAGACATAACGCAAAGATAATCCATTCTCGGACGGCTTTTTTATTTTTTGCGTCATCCATGCTGAAAACTATTTTTCATCTACCTTTAACTCAGAATACTGGAAAAGAGGCAACTGCCAAACCCGTAATATCCTCAGTTTTTCAGACAGGACTCTTACTTGACTCAATTCCAGTCGCGGTAATCAGGCTTGTGAGGTAGTCGCTGACAAAGATGAGCGCTTCCTCTCGTCCATCGGCTCTTCTCCCCTTTTCACGGCGTTGAATGGATAGTTCATGCTCAAGGTCTGATTTTACGTCACCCAATAGTTTCTGAAGTGATGCTGTTGTCAAATTCACATCAACATCTTCTATTTCTTGACAGCGATCGAGCACCCAATTTAAGCCCTCGACACGCCCAAAATATCGCTCCTGATCGGCAGCATCTATTCTACCCATGCTACTCGCAAATGCCTGGCCCTCATAAATAAGATTATAAAAACTTGAAACGGCCTTGTGTAAAGTTGAATTCATTCCTATTCTCCCACCTTATAAGCTCTCAGATTTTTGACTCTACAGTCCCATATGCACATTTCGATTTGTCGTTATCCGATTTTCACTCAGAATATTGCGGCATCTCGCGTAAAAATGACCTTGAGAATATTACCCCAATTTATTACGTCATCATGTAAATAGCAGAGGATGAAATTCTGCCATAAACCCATAATATAGTGGAGCAAAGTGCTTCAAGCTATCAGGGCTTGTCTCCTTAAGCCGCTTAAAGAAAAACACCTGATTTTTGGGGTCAAGCTGTTCTAACAATGCCGCAAGTTGAGGCATTGAGTAGCTGGTCCCAGGAACACTCAAAACATAATGTACCAAGCGTTCAACCCACTGCTGCGCGATATAGTCGCTGACAAGATAATCTTGAGGAATCCTGCCAGATTGTAGTATCTCGTCGAAGCGAACGGCCTGAGCAGCAAAAGGAATGTCAGCGTTAACAGACACCTCCACTACAGTCTTAATGTATAAGTTTGAATGAAAACAACCCTATTTTCAAATTACCATTGATTCCTGAAAATATCTACCTGTATTTTCAATTTTCCAGACAAAGTTTGCTCTTTAAAAAAAATTTTGGCTCCTCACGCCCACTCTAAACCAAAACTTAACTGATACTCTTTTGAACAGTGTTTTCTTTTCTTAGAAAGTTCATTGCCCCATAGAGAGAACGGCATTATTGTTGAATCAACGGAAATTCAACATATAGCCGTTTCAACTATAGCGAAACTGCATAACGTACAGCCGATTTGGCGGCACGTACACAGCGCAACCACACACGTCGCACAAGCGACGGCTATAACTTCCGCATTTTGAAGTGAGCAATCGTGCGGGCTTGGCGATCTCAAGTCGACACCTCAGGGGCAGACTCGCGTTGAACCTCTGTTACATCTTGAGATTACGCGGGATCACCCAACAATCGTCGCTACTAGGACACCTGTAACCCTCATGGTTCGTTTGCCGAGTGCGTCTCAGTAAGAGTTGGACTGACAAAGAGCACTAGCGTGTTACGCGTTCGTGTCCTAGGCCATCTATGCTTAAGATAGTGAGTGCCCTAGCGACTTTCAGTAAAGATTGGACAAGGCCAGTGGTGCGTTGAGCATTCGTGGCCTAGGCGCCCCTGGAGCGTAATTGGATTCGCTATATTCTCTCGACTTAAGAAGACAATATATTTACTTAGTCAAATATATTCACATCCTATGATCGCAATAATATTGAAGGCCCCAGGAATTCTCAGTGAAGATTGAACAGATAATACGAATGGTGCATTAGCTCACCACACATGCCCTAACGCAACAGGCCGGAAGGGGCTGTGTGCCCCTTCCGGCCTGTTGCTGGTCATCCTCGACTGTCGTCCGGATATGACTTACAGCCAGTTAATGCGTTCCGCCGGGCGGACATAGATGGGCTCTTCCACCTGCTGCCGCACTGCCTCTTTGCCCGACTTATTGAAGCCCAACACGGTGTCGTTATACATCTCAAACTTCTTCCCGTGTATCTGGGTCTCAAACACTTTCGGGCCCGGGATCACATCGTACCGGAACAGAATCTGCTGGCTCGCCCGCCACAACTGTAGCACCGCCAACAACTCTCGACTCGGCACCAAGTACTTCTCAATCGCGTTATCCACCCCCGGCCCAAACATCTGCCGCGTATACCCCCGCGGCGCTTGCCGTGGCGGAATGTAGTACCCATTCGGCTCCGTCCCCCACTGCGGGTACAACGGTAACGCCACCTGCTCCACTCGGATCGTGTAGTACAACGGGTTCCAGCGGTCTTCTGCCCACAACCCGTCTTCTCCGACCTTCACCAAGCTCTGCAGCCGGATCTTCCCGACACAGGCCGACATACACCGCGTCTCCATCGGCTCGCCCCCCGTTAACGGG
>BQIX01000582.1 GCA_021604145.1 Nitrospirales bacterium | reverse complement strand
CTGAGAGGAGTTCAAATACCAAGAAAATCTCTGGCTGGGTCGAAGGGAACGTGTCTCCTGGATCAATGGGGATAAATTCATGATTGCCAATGGGCAGATTATCCCGCAAGACTTCCTTGGCAGGAATTACATAACGGAATGCACCGAAATCTGCATCCCTGCCCATCAGCAATGCCCTCCGATACAAAGGATCTTGGGGCTTGAGTTTCTCAGTTGCCACTTTCTCATACATCTCTTCCTCACTCAGAACCGATGGCTCCGAAGGTGGGATGGCTTGGATGGGTTCTTGAGCCTGTGATCGTTCGGCCTCGGGAACATATGGGCGGACTTTTTCTATCCAACTCGCCAATTTCTCCTTACTCAGCACTCGTGTGCCCGGTTTGATAGCGACGTTTTTGTTGCTTTCCTCAAACTCAACGGCCGTCTCGTATAATATCTGAAAATGATCTAACGCCTCAGCCCAGCGTTCCAAGGCCGCCTTGGATTGTCCTAACCGAAAAAATGTATCAGCCAGCACTTCTTCTTTGAGCGTCAGCGTCAGCACTTTTTCTAAAACTGGTATAGCCTCTTCATACCGCTCCAGTTCCATCAGCGTGATTCCAAGATTATGAGTCGCGGTATAGTCGCCGGGATTGAGAACAAGAATTCTCTGTAAGATGGGTTCCGCTTCCTGGTAGCGTCCCGCACTATAGAGCCTCCAACCTTCTGCACGAATAGAGGCCCATTCCTTTTGATCTGCAGCCCTCTTTCCAGGACTGAAGATGGGTTGAAAACGCCGGCCCCGTTCTTTTGTTGCACCATAGACGACAGATAACAAACTACGAGCAGCAGCCTCCTCCGGGGAACCGGGAGCGACCATAGTGAGTACATGTTTGACATCGTCACGCGCCCCGCGACCATCGAGAACATCAAAGCGTGCTCGCGCCATCGCCAGCCACCATCCAGGAAAGTTCGGCGCTAACGCCACCGCCTTTTGATACCACTCCAACGATTCTTCGAGACGATCGAGTGTTCGAAGATCATGGGCCAACCGTAAAGGGACAAGTGGGTTATCCGAATCCAGCTCGGCAATACGTTGAAACTCATTGATCGCCTCCTCATCCCTTCCCGAGCGATAGAGGACGCTCCATTTGGCCCAGCGAACATCCAGGGCTTCAGGTGTTTTCTGGAGAACGGCATCATACGCCTCAACCGCCTCCTGATCCTGTCGTGTGGTAACAAGAATATTTCCAAGGAGTTTTTTTAAATTCATGGCGTTTGGATGTTCTTGAATGCCTTGAGTCAGAATTTCCAGTGCAACCGTGCTATTCCCACCCACCCAGGCGTCTTTCGCCTGTTGGGTGATGACTTCTATTGGCATTGTCGACTGATCTTCTGCCAAAACAAAGTTATTCACGGGCATAGCGAGACAGAGGATAACGGAGACCGAAGCTCCAACTTTTTCCCAACGTTTCAGCCAGAACACTGTCCCTTTCAGAGACGTCATCTGGGATTTTGCAGTCAGAGACACAATCATTGGCATGAGCGGTGAATAGAGAGTCATGTTCTAAGAGAACACTTCACGTGTGAAGCAAGCATCTAAAACCAGCATTGAACCATAACGCAAACACGAAGTATGCTTTTGTCTCCGTTACACGTTGATAAATCCTTTGTCGAAAAATAACCCACGATTGATATCCCCGAGGCTGACCATTCCTGCAAGTTTTCCATTTTCCGTCACTGGAATACGCCGAAAATTCTTTAATCCCATGTAGGAAGCCGCCTCTAAAATCGTCGTGTTCGGCGCGACGGTCAGCGGGTTGCGGCTCATCACCGATTCAATAGTTCGACGTAACACCTCTGGATAGCCTTCTTCCATCTCCAAGAAATCACGGCTGTGCACACTGTCATGAATGTAATCACCAAAGTTGGGAAACAGGGGAATCATAACATCTCGAAGCGCAACCAGTCCGATTAAGTTCTCCTCGTCGTCAATAACCGGAATGGCTCCGCAATGACGACTCATCATTTTAATAATAGCAGACCGAACCAAATCAGTGGTACGCGCAGTGACAACCCCAGTGGACATCACATCACGAACGAGCATGGCAGCCTCCTTGGGTAGTAAGACGATAAATTATTCACATATTTTTATAATTCGGCCTATGCATCAGACAGAACCAGACCCCTCTGATCGCATTGGGAGTATTGATAAATTGTGCCCAGACATGTGGCATTCTTTGCCCAGGGACACAGGGCTCACGACGTGAGTATCGCCAAATCAGGCAGTTTTTGATGATTCTATAGATACTGAAGTTGCGGCACAATACTTGAGAAAAGCTTAATGAGCTTTTGAAAAACTATGCTTAATGATGACTAGATAGACAATGCGATGACCAACGCTTCCGGAATATGGGAATTCTTAAGTCGAGATGTGGCCTTCTTTGGAGGACCATACAGTCCTCTGCTTAGTTGGCTGGGATCCTTGGGAATCTTGCTATTTTTTCTGTGGCACCTCCGTCAATTTCGAAGAGACGTGACCTCTGTTCGACAGGGATTTGAACGGATACACCCGGTGTTGAGAGCGCTCATCAAAGAGCGCGGAAATGTCGATCGAGAACGATTTACTCAGGCTCAAACTGGCTCCTCTTCGCGTAATGCTAATCAACAGTCGAATCAGCGTATCGATTGTCGCGATCTGGATACACTTGATGCCGAAATGGAAAAAGTTCCCATGTTTCGTGGGCTCTGGTCTCAATACCGCATGACCCTGATTCTGGAACAGGTACCGTGGTTTATGGAACCCCGCATATTTAGCACGACGCGCGCCGAACAGGTG
>BQIX01000581.1 GCA_021604145.1 Nitrospirales bacterium | reverse complement strand
CAAATTCAGGTTACAGACAGCGGGGTGGGAATACCATCAGAGCATCTCACTCGCATCTTCGCTCAGGGGTTTACAACCAAAACGAAAGGCAATGGGATAGGTCTTCACAGCAGTGCCATCGCCGCCAAAAACTGTGGCGGGTCACTTCACGCATGGAGCGGTGGCAACGGTTCCGGAGCCACATTCACCTTAAAATTACCCAAAACCATGCCGCAACCACCCAGTTTAAAGTGTATGGACCCACAGCACCAATCAACAGCATTCAACACACCGCACTAATAAGTACGTCCGGTCCTTCTACAGGCGTTCAAGTCATCATGACCATAGACATGATCATAAAACATGTTAGGGTCATAAGTCCGGTAACTCTTCAGCCGTGCATTGATGAATGACAATGAAAGCTTAGACGCATGCTGGCAGGATCATTCGTAGTTTCGCCACATCCGGCCATCTTTGGCTAACAAAGCGTCAGCATCAGGCGGCCCCCACGTTCCAGCCGGATACGAATGTATCGCATGCGTCCCTAGACTATCCCACACCTTCAGAATCGGGTCGACCACACTCCACCCCAATTCAACATTATCACTTCGTTGAAAAAGTGTTGCGTCACCTGCCATCACATCATGAAGCAAGGTTTCATACCCGGTGCTGGGTGCATCGCCAAAGTAATCAGCATATTGAAAGTCCATATCCACACTCCCCACTTGAACATGGGGACCGGGAATTTTCGCTCCAAAACTCAAGGAAATGCCTTCATCAGGCTGTATGCGAATGACCAGGACATTGGGAGTTAACCGGTCCACGGGAGTCTTTCGAAACAGCATCAATGGAGCAGATTTAAACTGAATGACCACTTCGGTGACTCGTTTCTTCAGCCTTTTCCCAGTTCGTAAGTAGAATGGAACACCTTCCCATCGCCAACTCTCAATGGACAACGTCATGGCCGTATAGGTTTCTCTTAAGGACGTTGAAGCCACATTGTCCTCTGATCGGTAAGGAAGGACCTGAGTCCCGTTACAGATCCCCGCCCCATATTGTCCAGCCACGGTCGACTGCAAGACTTCCATTGGATTCATCGGCTGAATCGCGCGAAGTAGTTTGGCTTTTTCATTGCGAACGGCTTCGGGATCAAACGCATTCGGGGGTTCCATAGCCACAAAGGCTAAAATCTGTAACAAATGATTGGGAACCATATCGCGTAATGCGCCGGCCTTGTCATAGTAGCTACCCCGATGCTCGACGCCCAAGGTTTCCGCGACGGTAATTTGCACATGATCAATGTATTGCCGGTTCCAGACAGGTTCAAAAATCCCATTGGCAAATCGAAACACTAAAATATTCTGAACCGTTTCTTTCCCCAGATAATGATCGATACGATAAATCTGCTTTTCATCTAACACGCTGCGCAATGTGGAGTTTAACCTCTGCGCAGACGACAAGTCATGGCCAAACGGCTTTTCAATCACGATGCGCCGAGCCTGGTTTTTCTCCTGCAGAACCAGACTCTTGACGCCGAGATTTTGAACGATTTCACCAAAAAATGAAGGGGAGGTCGCCATGTAATAAAGATAGTTTCCGCTCGTTCCATATTGAGCGTCCAACTCGGAAAGCATTCGTTGCAAATGCCCATAGGTCTGTGGGTCGCGAAAATCGCCAGACAAATAATACAAACGGTCAAGCAACCACTCTTTAATCGTTAATTCAATTGGGTGTGTTGAGAGTTCTTGAATATCCCGACGAATTTTGACGCGAAAGTCTTCGGTGTTCATCGAAACACCATCAACTCCGAGGATGGCAAATTCTTGAGGCAAATGACGACTGACGGCCAGATTGTACAAAGCAGGAATAAGTTTTCGCTTCGTCAGATCTCCCTGAGCACCGAAGATCACAAAAATTGTCGGCGGTCTTGTCTGACCTTGACCAGCCTGAGGATAGATGCCCGAGTTATCATCTTGAAAATTCAGTTCAACATTTTCTTCTGAAAATTCTTCAGGGCCGAGAGGTCCCACGTCGGATGAATCTTCTTGATTTGTTGAACGTGAAAGGCGTGAAGGGTTTGGGGTTGGCATCAGTTGTCCATTCCAACAAAATCGTTAAGCAGACAATGGGCCAAAAACCGGCATGGCAACCATCGCCCATTCTTCATAGTATCGTAGCACTCATAGCTGGTAATGAAACATCTAATTATGGAATAGTTCCACTCAGAAAAACAGACTTCGGATATTAGACGACAATTTCATCGTCATTGCAAAAAACCTTGCAAGACTCATAGCACTCAATCGATGAGTCTTTTCCCAGCTTTTACCGCTTCGTTGGCTACGCGCTCCGCAGTGCCCCAGGCTTTCCCTACGACTTTCCCAACCGCTTCACCTGTTCTTTTCGCCACTCCTTGAGCTTTCCCCTTCACCGTTCGGGTTTTCTTTTTAGCCGTCTTGAGTCCAACGGTAGCTTTCTTTTTTCCAGCCTGCTTCAACTTGAGCGCTTTTTTCTTGGCGTCAGTTACTGTGCGAGAAGCTTGCTTGGCCTTTTTACCCACTTCCTTTTTCGCGGTTTTAACTGCACTGGCGGTTTTTTTCTTGGCGCCGGCTATCGCCTGAGAGGTCTTTTGTGTCTTACTGCCAACCTTCTTTTTGGCCTGCTGTATAGCAGATGCAGTCTTTTTACTCGCAGTACGTTTGGCCTTGGTTGCAGTGCTGGCGACTTTTTTCACGGTGCGTTTGACGTGACGTTGAATAGGCATACCTGTCCTTTCTTTATAGGAGAATATCGAATCTACGTCGAAAGATACCATGATGACTCATTGTTGTGAAGAGGCAAAACGCACAAGG
>BQIX01000580.1 GCA_021604145.1 Nitrospirales bacterium | reverse complement strand
CATGCGTGAGAACAAAGAACACTCTCTTCCACAATCGGTTTTTCAGTATGACTTGTCTCGGCACAAGAAGCAGCAACGAGTAAGAAAACTACGACCCACTTGTTCATAAAACACTCCTTCAAAGTCACGCTTCAGTCTGCTGATATCAATATCAGTAGGGGTCAGACTCGATTTACTCAACGGAGTGCTGCACTTTTTACTATTACACCCTATTCCTTGTCCCACAGGGATTCTCAACCGGAAATTCATGAAGGGTATTGAATACGTTCACCCAAATAACTTTCCACCTGCTGATTCGCCTTTATCTTTGGGCGCATCCAACGATGTCAGCTCAAGCCCTTCAATTTCTTGAAGCGTTTTACCGGCGATCCCTTGGAGGTCGCCGTACATGCCGACGGTGGATTGCATGACGCGATCGATTTGTTCTTCGCGTTTAGCCAATTGCTTCATGATGACTTTGCGTTCTTTATCCAGATCTTCCTGCATGGAGGTAAAGCCATCGGCAAAAAAATGGCTTACCAAATGCACATCCAATGAGAGAGTTAGACTGGTTGCGTTAGCCCACAGCCGTTATGTTTTTCGGTTTTGTTTCAAACTAAAAGTCTGAAAGTTTTACAGGCTTTGGTCGCTTGGATAAATAGAGTACTTCTATTATGCCCACAACTTGATTTGCATTATCGAAATCGACGATGACACCAGAGGCAACCTCCTCTGATTCATCCACAGCACATCAACTAATTGGAGGTGAAAGGCATCAGCCTCTTCATCGAATTTCAACTCCATAGTCGCCTACTCATTCGCCTTGCGCGTTATGATGTTTCAGTATGGCCAAACCGAACTTGTGTTGATGTAACCACGACAAATTGGTTCTCGAGCCGACCTGAATACTGCTCAAGCAATTGCTTGATCGTCTCGATCTTGCTCGTTGCACGTTCGTCGTCGAGACGCAGGAATATAAGGCCTTTATGTGGGAGTCGTTCTCGATAAACTTTTTCTCCGAACCCTTTATCATTCGTGATGAGAATCCAGTTTTCAACAAACGCTTTGCGGATGATCTCATCATCTGTCATCCCTCGTGCCTCTTCGTATACCGAGAAAACTTCATGGTTCTCCATTCGTAACCAACGGGCCACCGAAGGCCCTGTACATTCGTCCACGAGAAAACGCACTTATCCTTTCCCAGCCAACGGCATGAACGCCGTATCTTCTAGAGACTTCGTCGCAAACAATAAACATGCCTGAATATCTTCTTGCATAAGGTCTGGGTATTCTTCCAACACCTCTGTGACTGAGGCACCATGCGCCAAAAGATTCAGTATGTACTCGACGGTAAGACGAGTTCCCTTGATCGTAGGCTTCCCAACCATGACCTTAGGATTCATCGTCAGTCGCTCAAGAAGTTGTTGGTCTTTCATAAATTGTATCTTCCTCTTGATTAGGATGAACCGAGTTATCCGACTATTACCAGTACCAGTCTCCCTCTTGTGCTGCGTCAATGAATAGAATTGTACATAAGACATGGCATAATCTTAAAGCCAGTCAGTCATTTCCTTCAAATCGCCCCGTGTATGTTAAGTGAATTCATCGCTCACAACATCTTATCTCTTGCTTACGTTATAAGGCTATACCACCAGGAATTCCAATGAGAATTTTCAAACATTTACGTAAATAACTTTCCACCGGCTTCTTCTTTATTATCTTTTGGTGCATCCAACGATGTCAGCTCAAGCCCTTCGATTTCCTGAAGCGTTTTACCGGCGATCCCTTGAAGGTCGCCGTACATGCCGACGGTGGATTGCATGACGCGATCGATTTGCTCCTCACGTTTGGCCCATTGCTTCGTAATGACTTTGCGTTCTTTATCCAGATCTTCCTGCATGGAGGTAAAGCCTTCCACAATAGCTTGGACCCGCTGACGGAAACGTGGTCCCATTAAATATTGATAGACCATTTCCATTTTGGTCTGTTGCCCTTCAGAGGCCTGTCGGGCTGACGCGACTTCCATCAGGGTATGTCGTAAGACGATGGCCACGGGCAATGCTGATTTGGGGTGTGTTACCCAGACACCATCGACCAGCTCAAACGTCTCGACATCCTTAGGCAAGGTCTGGCTGACGATCACCGCAATCTCGGCCTTAGCCTGCCTCTGATCTTCGCGTAACTTGCTGAGCCATCCATCACTCCAATTTTTCGTCCGTTTCGATTCCCACAAAATTGTGCCACATGGCTGACCAAATCCACTCATAACCCTTTGCAGTACATCCCCGCCATACTCGCCTTTCGGAACCGGTTGAATCTGATCTAAGGGAAACTTGGTCATTAAGAGTGTTTCAAGTTCCAATTCTTGAACTTCCCCCTGTAACTGCTGTGAACCCTGCTCGGCTCTTCGCTTGAGATCTTCGATCTGTTTCTGCATGGATGAAATCGTCTGTTCTTTTTCCCTGACTTTGAGGCTCAGCGACTCTTCAGCTTCTTTCTTGGCTTGCTCCCGCGTGACATTAAGTCCTTCTTGCACCCGCTTCTCCACTGTAAGATCTAACTCACGCTTCGCGTCATCCAGTTCACGTTGTTTTTTGATTAACTCGGCCTGAGCTTTCTGCGCTTCGGCCAGTTTCTCATCACGCTGCTTAAGAATACCTTGCAGGTCAGATAACTCCTTGGTTTTCTGTTCAAGATCACTCCCTATCGCAATTTTAGCTTTCTGCGCTTCTTCCGCAGAGATTCGAACACGTTCGTGCTTGAGTTTCTCTGCCACCTGACTGTCTAGCGTTTCCCGTTCTTTTGCAATGGCCGATTCCCGTTCAACTAAAGCTGCCTCACGTTTGGCTGAATC
>BQIX01000579.1 GCA_021604145.1 Nitrospirales bacterium | reverse complement strand
CGGTCCGACTGGCACACAACGTTCCAACCTGTTTTCCACAACACGTTCGAGGAATGAGGCCATACAGCGATGGGCAAATATTCGAGAAACGTTGAGGACGATCGACTTTCAAATGTCCCGTCTGTTTGTCCAATTCATACTTCAATGTATCGCTTGGCACAATTTCAATGTATGCAGTGATGACTCTTGGGGCTTCAGACCCAATAGGGACTCCGTGCCAAGGGTGAGACTTACACACACGACTCACTAATTCCCAAATCGACTCCAACTCTGGTTGACTCATCGCTCTTCTCCTAAAATGTGAATAGTCTTATGTAATTCTGGCAAGATGGGTTTTGTTCTTCACTCTTCACCGGCATGATCCCATGACTCTTTATGTCGGGATATTCTCTGAAAATCTCAACCCTAAAATGTGGATGATGCGGCTAAAATGTGACCACACAGGAGAATGGGTGAAGCAGGGAAGATGAGACGTGACGGACAAGGAAAGGCAGATTCGAAGCACCAAAAAAATGGCGACCCTATGGGGAGTCGCTCTCATTTTGACGCCGGAAAACCTCACGGCAATTACAGCCAGTCAAAGAGGACGCTCTCTATCTCGATATTTGCCCGATATGTAACTCGAATAACCTCCTGTGAGCATGGAGGCAACTGTTGACTTCTCTTTTATTAGGTATGCGTCCTATTCCAAATTTTTGGCGACGGTCTTGAAATACGCCAAGAGATCTCGAACTGAAATGACCCCCACGATTTTATCATCTTCTGTTACGGCCAAGTGGCGAATATGGCGGTCTGCCATGAGATCACGAGCATATTGAGGCGAAAGGGTTCTATTGACCGTAATAATGGGACTGGACATGAGCGCCTGCACCGTGAGTTGCGTCATATCACGTTGCTCGGCCACGCCTCGAACGATATCAGTCTCCGTAATGATGCCTGAAAAGTCTTGCCCCTTCTGAACAAGAAGTGACCCAATCCGCTGTTTCTGCATCAGGTTAGCCGCTTCGTGAATACTGGCATCCTCTAAAATCGTACTCACATCTTTTGTCATGAGTTGACCGACAGTAGACATCGCTCACCCTCCTTTTCTGCCAAGATGCCAGAAAGACATCCTTTGCACTGAATAACTCTCTTCCACTCGCTTATTCGAAAACGTTTCGATCGGCTCAATGTCCGTATCCCATGTCCTCTTAAGGGCAGACTACCGGCGATTCCTTTCAAGAATTGAACTCGCAGAACAGTATTCTAATTGACTTGACTCAACATATCATCTACAAACTCTTTTTATATGAATAATTATTCATGTAACAACTTCCTGAGATTGGAGACTACCCATCAATGAAAACTCAGGCTCTGACGTGTGCCGAAAAACTCAAAGCTCTTGCCGACACGACCCGCCTCTCGGTTCTTGAGTCACTAATGGATGAACCGAGACTGGTCAGCGAACTCATGAGTATCTTGAATATCGAGCAAAGTCTTCTGTCCCATCACTTGGCCCACCTCCGGGAAGTGGGATTGGTTCAATCCGTACGAAATGGAAAAGCCGTGCGATATCAACTCGCGCCTCATGTGGTCATGTCAACAGCGACGAATTCCCTCGATCTTGGATGCTGCCAACTTTCGTTCACTGTTCAAACAAAGAATCCCACTCAAAAATGATTTCATGCATCACGAAATTTTCAGTACTGGCACTCGTTCTTTTGACGTTATCTGCCTGTCAAGACTCATCGGCGACCTCGTCTAATCATTTCAAACTCGTGATTACCGGATCTAGCACCATCGCACCGCTTGTTGCCGAAATCGGAAAACGGTTCGAGGCCCAATACCCCGGTTCACGCATCGATGTGCAAACGGGCGGTTCCTCTCGAGGAATCACAGATATTCGTCAAGGATTAGCAGACATCGGCATGGCATCTCGTTCACTGAGTGCCAGCGAACACGATCTTCATGGAACCCTCTTAGCCCATGATGGTATTGGAATCATTGTCCATCAATCTAATCCGCTGAGATCTCTTGATCCCGATGAGATCGTCAAGATTTATACCGGTAAAGTCAGTAACTGGAAAGAAGTCGGAGGCATCGATGCGCCGATCACCGTCCTGAACAAGGCAGAAGGGCGGGCAACACTCGAAGTTTTCTTGCATCATTTTCACCTCGCAAGTTCACAAATCAACGCGCATGTCGTCATCGGTGATAACGAACAAGGCATCAAAACCGTTGCAGGGAATCCGAATGCCATTGCCTACGTATCCATTGGCACCGCAGAATACGATGCCACCCATGATGTGCCCATTAAATTATTGGCATTGGGCGAAATTCCCGCATCTCTTGAAGAAGTCCAAGCTGGCCGATTTCCACTTTCACGTCCATTACACCTTGTCACAAAAACGGTTCCCGTTGACCAGGTAAAAACGTTTATTGATTTTGCAACATCTGAGCACATTCATGACTTGGTCACGCACCATTACTTCGTCCCCCGCCAAGGGTGATCGCGTCCTCTTTCACACTCTCAGGAGTGTTGCAGGAATAGCGGGCATTCTGGTCGTCTGCATTCTGATCTTTCTTATAATTGAATCACTTCCTGCCCTTCAATATATTGGTGTAACCGCCTTTTTCACTGATGCATCGTGGCATCCCTCAGAAGGCGCCTACAACCTTTTGCCCATGTTCATCGGGACATTGGTCGTCACGGTTGGCGCGGTAGTCCTTGCCATCCCACTCGGTATTTGTACCGCACTATTTTGTGAATATTACGCCCCTCAAGCCATGGCATCGGGCTATCGCGCCTTCATCGAATTACTGGCAGGCATTCCATCTGTCGTGTATGGACTCTGGGGCCTTGT
>BQIX01000578.1 GCA_021604145.1 Nitrospirales bacterium | reverse complement strand
TTCGTTTTGGTATGGAGCACGAAGCAAGCGAGAAATCTTTTATCAGGAAGACTTTGATCAGCTACAGGAAGAACACGATAACTTTCAATGGCATGTGGCTCTGTCTGATCCGAAAGAGGAAGATCGCTGGACCGGGTACACCGGATTTATTCATCAAGTGCTATACGAGCAGTATCTCAAACGGCATCCAGCTCCGGAAGATTGTGAATATTACATGTGTGGTCCGCCGGTTATGAATGCCGCGGTCATCAAAATGCTGGAGGATTTGGGTGTTGAACGGTCTCAGATATTTCTGGATGATTTTGGGGGATAGTGTCGTGAATCTTAAATATCGTAACAAATAGGATGCGATGGTTTGCTCACGACCCTTTCGCATGCCATGGGTTTGTTACCTAATGAATTTCACGAACTTTCAAAGCACTACACTACATGAAACAACATTTTCTCATAACTCATGACCGTATCCTCACATGTTTTCTTTTGGCTAGTGGAGTCTTATTCGGTATTGTGTCGTGCAGTTCCTCTGTACGAGATCAAGCTCCTCTTCACTTTTCCGGCTCGACAATGGGGACGACCTATCAGGTCACGATTGTCCATCCTTCGTCTCAGACTTCACTGAGCACGATTCAAGCAGAGACAGAGCAGATTCTGGTTCGAATTAATTCGAGCATGTCGACTTATCAGGCAGACTCTGAACTCTCACAGTTCAACCGAAGCCAGACGACTCAGTGGGTATCCGTTTCTCCAGATTTGTACAGAGTGGTGAAAGAAGCCTTGCGGGTTGGGACATTATCTGGCGGTGCTTTTGACGTTTCTGTCGGTCCGATTGTGGATCTTTGGGGATTCGGTCCAACTCCTCGTCACGATACGATTCCTTCTGAAGAGACAATCCATTCACGATTACAGACCATTGGCTATGATCACCTTCATGTTCAGGATGATCCTCCCGCTATCCGAAAAGAGATCCCGGCACTTTCCGTGGATCTCTCGGCCATTGCAAAAGGGTATGCTGTTGATCAAGTGGCCGAATATTTAGCGTCGCTTGATTTGACGAATTACCTGGTTGAAATAGGCGGCGAGCTTCGAGCGCACGGACGGAATACTCACGGAGTCCCCTGGAATGTGGCAATTGAACAACCTATGCCAACGAAAAGAACCATTCATCGGCTGGTTCGATTGGACAATCACAGTGTGGCGACATCTGGAGACTACCGGAATTTTTTCGAACGAGACGGTACACGATTTTCACATACGATAAATCCGACAACTGGCAAACCGGTAACGCACAACCTATCTTCCGTGACCGTCATCGCCGAATCGTCAATGAAAGCCGATGCTCTGGCCACCGCGCTTCTCGTACTTGGTCCGGAGGAAGGCTTTGAACTGGCCGAGCAAGAGCAGGTTGCTTCATTGTTTTTGATTATGGACGACGAAGGGTTTCGTGAAAAAGCCACAACAAAATTTACTCAATATTCGGAATCATAATCGAGGTCAATATGATGATATTTACGATTGTATTTGTGCTGATGGTCCTCACAGTTCTTGCAATGGCTGTCGGTGTGCTTACGGGTCGAAACAGTTTAGAGGGAAGTTGTGGTGGTCTCAAAACGATCCAGGGAATCGATTGTATGGTGTGTCCAAACCCTTGCGAAACTCAGCAACAACAAGAAGGTCCCTGTTCCCATATTAGCAGCCATTTGGTTTCAGTGAGTTCTCGGGGAGTTTCTGATCGCATTATACCGTTTCCAAAGAAAACGATTCTTTCATAAGAATCTCGTGGCCATAGGAGGAAGCGTATGCAATTACATTCGGTCCTCGTCAAAGACTTTATGAAGGCCAATCCGGTGACCTTTACCCCAGATATGGATATTCACAAAGCCATGAAAATTCTTGTTGAGCAGTGGCTTTCTGGAGCAGCCGTCATCGATTTGAGGGGAAACCTTGTGGGCTTGCTTTCGGAAACAGACTGTCTACGAGTCGGCCTCAATGCCGCCTACCATGATGAATGGGGGGGGACCGTTGGCGACTATATGACCCGAGAGGTCAAAACCATTGAGGCTGATTCCAGTATCGTCGAAATCGCTGAGTTATTTACCCAAACACCCTATCGGAGATATCCAGTTTTACAAGGAAATCGGTTGGTGGGCCAGCTCAGTCGGCGTGATGTGATGAAGGGTTTTGTTAAACTTCATCAGCAGGGTGTGTGGTAAGGGCACTCGATCGGATAATCATTTACCAGTTATAACTGGTTCTCGTCTTAGTCCCCGCCGTGCCTTCGCTTTGCTCCGGTCACCCTATGAAAGGGGAGTAATCTTTTCAAAAACCCTGGTTCAAATCCCACCATCTTGTTCTTGCACAATGACGGGGTGTTGTTCCACTGCTTGTCCTATTGCAGCTAATGTGGTGCTGGCGGAGAGGGTGGGATTCGAACCCACGGTCCCTTTCGGGACAACGGTTTTCGAGACCGTCCTGATCGACCGGACTCCAGCACCTCTCCGTCTATGAAGGGATAGTTATTCGTCGTATGTCGTTGAAGGTTTGTTGGGTAAGGGACGTATCTTTAGTATCACATTCACATGCAGACGTTCAACGGTCGAGATACTACCCTATCTCCAGGGGTTTGCGCAAAGTCTGTGTGGTTAATGGTAGGATACGACGGAAGGGCAACCACGCGATATGCTTTTGGTGATCGTATGTTTGACGTTGATCGTGACTGATTTTTGGCACGTATGAGGACCATCAGTATTGATATTCAGATCTATCCACGTATAGATCTTTTCGCCGCTGTCGAAGGTATTGATGCTATCGGGTTTGCCCCACTGTTTGATGAGTTCGATCTCAGATT
>BQIX01000577.1 GCA_021604145.1 Nitrospirales bacterium | reverse complement strand
CGGCTGAGGAAGCGTCGGTAGGCTTGATCCTCTGGTGAGTTTTGGTGATGGTCGTAGGCGGATTTTTCTGCTTTTAAAGAGAGAAACTGATTTGGCGGAACAAAGACGAGCTGACATGTGTGGCATGAATAAAAGTTTCTTCTATTATCGTAATGGTAAGTTTGATTAATGTGGGTGTTATGGCAGAGGGGACACATAAAGTGTGAAATGGAGGTGTGGAGGTGAGACTAAAGTGACAGCTAGGTTTCGTTTTGATTTGCGCAGGTAATGCACAGAAGGACGGTAGGATCGAAGGCTAATCGCTTGGGATGGATTTCTTCTTCACAGCGGACGCATAACCCGAAAACGTCCTTTTCAATTCGTTGCAGAGCCGTTTCTATTCGCTGTTTTCGAAGCTGTCGGCGTTGTTGAGATTCCTTGGCCATTGCTTGACTTTGCAGAGCATCCATTCGTGAGACACGACCAATCTTGGTTTGATCTAATTCGACCGTTTGTGCCGCGTCATCTCCGGTTCCTTCGATTTTTGAAATTTCATCGCGAAGGGTGACGAGCTTCTCACGAATAGATTCGATGTCAATAGCGGTATGATTCATATTGTCCCCTTTAGAAGACGGTTATGAACAGTGTGAGGTAGAGAGGAGATCTGTGGGACGCAAGGTCAAGAGTGAGGCAGTTGTCAGAGGCTTAACATCCGACCAGTTCATCTGTGCCTCCATTTCCTCCAATATTCAGCAATAGGGTGATATTTCCACTGGAAAGTTTCGTGAGTTCCATATGGGTGGCTTGTTGGGAATTTATTTCTTGAGCATCAATAATGATGGTTGTTCCCTTGCTCGTTACTGTAGGAATATTCCAATTTCCCAATGACATTTGCTTGTCAGCCGCGTACATCTGCATGTCGCTTTTTTTAATGCGCATATAATACTTCGCTTTGTCGCATCCCCCGGCTCCCCACATTCCATGGTAATCATTCGGAATTGTCCCCTGAGCACTCCCTGCAGCATAGCTTGCGATTAGTATTCCCATCAATGTGCTCATTATCAGGATTTTTCTCATAAGATTCCTTTCAACCTGGTCTTCAGAGTTGATGTGATCAATTGTCGGTGGTTTTTACAGGGCTCAAGGTTTTGTGATCGTTGACTTGAGTTCAGGTGTATGCTTTCCGTAAATATAAATCTCTATTTGGAACGCCCACCTGTCCCCTGTAATTGTAGAGAGGCTGACCCTCGTACGATGGTCTAGTTTTCTACAAACTGAGTACAAATGAGTCTGAAGCGCCCTAATCTACGTTGAAATTGTACCTGTAATTTAACGAAAATTGGACTCTATGTAAAACAGATTTTATGATAACATGGGGGTATCCAAGGTTGTGAGCAGTTGCGATGCAAGTGAGCCTGGGGAAACGTGGCATTTTAAAGTTGCCGAATGTTACAGTCCGCTTTCTTTGGTGTGACAGATAAAGACATATTTCATAGGTTTCGGTTCGTAAAGAGATCGGGTGCTTATCTCGCGCGATGGAATGCGTGAGTCTCAGTCTGTTCGGTGTGACTGAAATCCCGTTGAACCGAATTGGCAATACTCCTAAAAGAGACTGGAGAGTTCATGACTGATATCCCAATCACTGGTTCAACCCATGAAACGTTTTCGCACGACTGCCTTCCACGACTCCATGAGTTGTCCAATAATCTGTGGTGGAGCTGGACTCCCACAAGCCGTCAGCTCTTTGAAGTTCTTGACCCGACTCTCTGGCGCCTGACGCATCATAACCCTGTCAAGCAGCTTCAGGAGATAAAGCCTGAACGACTTCAGCATCTGGCTGAAGATGTGATCTTTCGCCGGCGCTACGTGGAAGCTTTCAAGGCTTTTGATGAATACATGGCACCAAACGATCATTGGTTTGGTGCGAAATATCCAGTGTTGGATCATTCGCCAATTGCCTATTTTTCAGCTGAGTTTGGGCTCCATAACTCCGTTCCCATTTATAGTGGCGGGCTTGGCATTCTTGCCGGAGATCATTTGAAGGAAGCCAGCGATCTTGGTGTTCCACTGGTGGGCATAAGTTTTATGTATCGCCAATCCTACTTTCGGCAAGTCATTGGGCTTGATGGTTGGCAGGAAGCTAAATATGAAAACCTGAACCGAAAAGATTTGCCCATTCAGCCGGCTATGACCCTTTCGGGTGAACAATGTCGCATTACCGTAGAAGTCAATCATCGAAAGGTGGTGTGCATCGTATGGAAGGTGTTTGTTGGGCGAGTGTGTTTGTACCTTCTTGATACGGATGTCTCAGAGAATACCTCCGATGATCGGATGTTGTCGGCACGTCTCTATGGTGGTGATCGGGCTGTTCGGTTAGCACAAGAAATGATCTTGGGTATTGGAGGAGTGCGAGCTCTCAGGGCATTGGGAATTCGTCCTCAGGCTTGGCACGCCAATGAAGGTCATGCCGCGTTTCTTCACCTAGAAAGACTTCAAGAATTTGTTCAAGCAGGCATCCCGATTCCGAAGGCTATCGAAGAAATACGGCAAAGCTCGATGTTTACAACCCATACTCCAGTAAAAGCTGGGCATGACTTTTTTTCACACCACCTAATTGAAGATTACTTTGCTGGATTTTGGGATCGGTGTGGTCTGTCAAAGGAAGCCTTCTTTGACTTTGGGAAACATCCGAATGACTTGGTCGACCATTTTCATATGACAGCCTTAGGGATTTATTTTTCTTCTCTTGTCAACGGGGTGAGTGCAGAACATGGTCGCGTTTCTCGTCGAATGTGGCACTGTCTCTGGCCTGATCTTCAGGAGTCTGACGTTCCAATTCATCATGTGACAAATGGTGTGCATGTGCCAAC
>BQIX01000576.1 GCA_021604145.1 Nitrospirales bacterium | reverse complement strand
TGCGGAAGGTGGGGCCATTGGCCTTGTCGTAGAAGGTGATGAAATACAAATCGACATTCCCAATCGGACCATTCATCTCAATATTTCCAGTGACGAGATGGCCAAACGTCGAAGCCACATGGAAGCCAAAGGCCATGATGCTTGGACTCCGACGGAAAAACGAGCTCGGGTAGTGTCTTCGGCACTCAGAGCTTATGCGGCCTTAACGACCAGTGCCGACAAAGGGGCCATTCGTAATGTGGATCAGTTAAAGAAATAACTTGTCTCACGGCAAATATCTTCTCGTTTTCTTCAGATCACGGAATGGTGAAACCTTCGCCGAAACCCTTTGAGTTGACGTTGAATCTCCTAGGAGTCACCAAGTCAGAAGCCATTGTGATTGGTGATTCTGTGGAAAGAGATCTCAATGGTGCGAAAAATTCGGGTATTGACTGTATTTTGATCGGTTGAGCTGAGCCTGGCAACGCGTTAAAAATTTTGGACAATCTTGTCGAACTCTCGCATTCGAGGTCATGCATATGACCGAAGCACGAAACTCTTTCATAATAGACATTGTGTGAATGTTCTCAAGCGTATAGATTGGCATTGTTTGTTTAGGCTTCCCGGTTTTTCCCTTCCACTTAGCTGAATCCAAACCCAAATCTGACTACTCGTAATGTCCTGTTAAACAACAATATGGAGAGAGAGTCAAAGCCGAATCGATTTGAGAACTATTCAAAAACAGTCTTCGTGCTGATCGTGCTCATCGTTGTCCTTGTGGCTGACTTTGTATTTACCGGGGTCTATCACATTCAAAAGTACGGGACGATTCACAAGTTTGCCGACCGAAGAGCCTTACGAGTCCCATCTCCAATTTTTCATCACACGCTCAAAGCGAATGGTCAGCAGCAAGAACAAAAGTGGGGACATCTATCCAGTCCGCTCTATACGAATTCCCTCGGATTTAAAGATCGGGAAATTCGCCAAGTTCCATTAACTTCCTCCAAGTTTCGTATTCTCTTTATTGGTGATTCGTTTACCGAAGGTATCGGGATTGACTATGAGAAGACCTTTGTCGGCCTGATTGATGCGGCACTGATGCAACAGAATATTGAGGTGCTGAATGCGGCCGTGTCTTCCTATTCGCCGATGATCTATTTCAAGAAAGTCGAGTATTTACTGGAGACGGTGAAGTTGGACTTTGATCATCTTCTCGTTTTTCTCGATATTTCTGATATTGAAGATGAAGTCCAACGTTACGATCTACGTGATGGTCGTGTGGTCGGACTGATGAGTCAGACTTCCAGGATCAAAGAGTTTGTGTATGAATACACAGGATTGATGAAAAATATTTGGACTCTTGCTGTCACTCTACAAAAAACTCTCTCGCCGACTCATGAAGATCTCCGTTCTGATGAAGAACGTCGGTATGGAATCAATCAAGAACGAAGTTTATGGACGGTCAATGATGCAATGTTTGAAGAATATGGGCGGAGGGGACTAGAGAAGGCGCAGCATCATATGGATTTACTCTATCAATTACTCCAACGACATCAGAAAGAGATGACGATTGCTGCGTATCCATGGCCGGATCAGATTGTTCATAAGGACCTGCATTCCCGGCAAGCCAGGTTTTGGCAGGAATGGGCCCAAAAGCATTCTGTAAATTTTTTCAATTTCTTTCCCTTGTTCATCTCACCTGAGTCTGACGCAAAAAAGGTTCTTGGCCAGTATTTCATTGAAGGGGATGTGCATTGGAATGAACAGGGGCATAACCTTATGGCACAAGAACTTCTTCGAAAAATCAAGATGGCTTTCCCAAAGATTCAGTCAACGAGCCAAATAACTTTAGAATAGGATGAGACCCAGAGTCACTTTTCTTTCTGTACTGGATTGGACAATGCTCCGATGTGTTCGATTTCGATCGTGACGTGATCTCCGTCTTGAAGAAAGACTGGAGGCTTTCGAGTAAATCCAACTCCTGAAGGGGTGCCAGTCAAGATCACGGTTCCAGGTAGCAACGTGGTGCTCTGGCTGAGAAAGCTAATCAGTGTGGAAACATCAAAAATCATATCTGATGTGTTCGAATCCTGCATTGTTTGGCCATTAAGGAAGGTTTTGATCATAAGGGCATTGGGGTTCGGAATTTGATCTTTGGTTACGAGGTGCGGGCCTAGTGGACAAAACGTATCAAAGGATTTTCCTCGGCACCATTGTTTTCCTCCACCGTCTTTCTGCCATCGCCGTGCACTGACATCATTTGCGCACGTGTAACCAAGTACATAGTCAAGTGCGTCCTGCTCTGTGACATTTTTGGCTGATTTTCCAATAATGACGGCCAACTCACATTCATAGTCCATCTCGTTTGTCGCGACTTTGGGAATAATGATTGGATCTTTAGGATTATTTAGAGTATTTGATGCTTTGATAAAAAGAACTGGATGTTCCGGTAATTTTGCTCCCGTCTCTTCAGCGTGGGCTCTGTAGTTCAGCCCAATACAGAAGATAGTTGGAGGAACAACCGGGGCCAATAGTTTTTGAATTGTCGTGGTCGTGTCTGTGACTTCATATGTTCCCCATATGTCGCCGTTGATAAGTCTTGCTGTCTGGTCATCAATTCGTTCGCCATAGCTGATCTGCCCTGTAGAATCCAGAAATCGGATGATGTTCATGGACAAGTATCCCTTCGCGTGTAGAGAGATTTTTTAGAAAAGCCCAGTTTACGGGGTCGTCATGGTGAAAGAAATAGGGTAGAGAAGGAAATGATGTTTACGTGAGAATTTGATGCCTGGCGCTGGCACCGAGGTGTTTATTCCCGACTGGAGATGAGGCATGTTACACTATCTCGGTATATGCTCATAAATTGTAGTCATTATAT
>BQIX01000575.1 GCA_021604145.1 Nitrospirales bacterium | reverse complement strand
GCCCAATTAATTCCCAAGTCACGATGAAGGCGAAGGCCTCGTGAAAGTCGATCAAAGGCTTCAGTCCCAAAAAGTTCTTGCCCTTCCTGATCTGTATTTGATGCATAAACAATTTCCCATCGGAGACAGACCTCCAAGAGTTCATCGCCAATTCCTAATTGGGTGCAGAGTTCTTCGCGTCGATACCAATCGGGCTGAAATAATTCGGCCATGACGTGATCAATATCCTGGTTGGGTTCGTCAGGCATGGGTTGCCTCCTTGATGAGATGGGCACGGGGGTTCGGATGATCGATGGTCTTGAGTTGTTCGTAGAGCTCCTGTTCTTGGTTGGTCATTTCCGTGGGAAGGGTGATATCGAGGATAACAATTTGATCGCCGTGCTTTCCTCCTCGTGACGGTAACCCTTTCCCGCGAAGTCGCATTTTTTGTTTGGATTGACTCTTGGGTGGAATTTTTAGTCGCACCGGACCAGTTAATGTCGGGACTTCGACCTCTGTGCCCAGTGCAGCTTCCCAGGGCCATAGAGGAAGAGTCACTGAGAGATGGATCCCTTCTTTCTGGAAAACTGGGTGCGGTAATGCATGAATGCGAAGATACAGATCTCCTGATGGGCCACCTCCTCGCCCAGGCGCGCCTTTCCCCTTGACTCGCAGTCGTTCTCCATCTTTGACGCCCTGAGGAATTCGGATGTCAATGATATGTGGTTTTCCTGTGGCATCAGCCAACTCCAAACGCCGAGTGGTTCCCGACAGAAAGTCACGAAGCGGAAGTTGGACCGCTGCCTCAAGGTCCGCTCCAGGCATAGCAAACCCTCGAAACGATGCGCCCTCTTTGTTTGCTTGTCGTCCAAAAAGATCCGAGAAGATGTCGTCAAAGTTCTGACCTTCCCCTTGCCTATAGAAGGTTTCCCATCCCCCTTGTGGTTCTTGGTTGCCTGATTCTCGCTGGGCACGTTGGTAGGCCTCAGCTTCTTTCCATTGCATGCCGTATTGGTCATATTTCTTCCGTGAAGCTTCATCACGTAAGACTTCATATGCCTCATTTAACTCCTTAAACTTTTGTTCCATTTCAGCTTTTTTTTCGCCAGGATGAAGATCAGGGTGATACTTTCTGGCTAAACGACGATAAGCTTTTTTGAGGTCGTCTGCGGAGGTGGTTTTTTCGATTCCGAGGATGTCGTAATAATCGCGTGGTGTGGTAGGCATTGGTTGTGTCACTCGTCCGATGAATGTCTTTTTGCGTAAAAGTGTATCATACAGAAAACATCTCGTTAATATCGAATTGTGTTGACATAGGCAATATGCGGCTCGAGTGCTTTATCACGACCTTGCAGGTATATATGATTTTCAGAAAAGAAATTGTTTTTCTTTTTTTATGAAATCCGTAGAATGGAATAGTCTGTTCTGTTGTTGTAAATGAATAACGAGTCCGGAAGAGATAGTGATCCTAAACTCAATGAGTGGTCTTAGTCTAGTGAGGAAATTTCATAATGGGATGTGAGGAAAACATTGTTGGCCATGACCAGACAAAGAGACAAATTGAACGCGACCGAATGGTGAATCAACAAATTATTGCACGTGGAGTGAAGGATCCTATGGTCCTTGCCGTCATTCGACATGTCCCTCGGCATCGCTTCGTCTTAGAAGTTGATGCCTCAGAGGCGTACGAAGACTATCCGTTATCTATCGGTCACAACCAAACAATATCTCAGCCGTTTATTGTGGCATTTATGACTGAAGCCTTACAGCTTCAGCCGGAAGATCATGTCTTAGAAATTGGGACAGGATCTGGCTACCAAACCGCTGTGTTGGCCCACATCGCATCCAAGGTTTTAAGTATTGAAATCGTCGAACCATTGGCTAAACGCGCAGAACACACGTTGAAGGAGTTGGGTTGTGACAATGTTCGCGTGAAATTGGGAGATGGCTACCAAGGTTGGCCTGAGGAAGCACCCTTTCAGGCTATCATTCTGACGGCCGCTCCGGAGCATATTCCACAACCTCTATTGGAACAACTGAAAATTGACGGACGACTCGTGCTGCCAGTTGGCGGAGATCCGCAAAGTCTCATGTTGATTCATCGTCGTAAGCAAGGATACACCCAAACCAAACTCCTTGCAGTCACGTTCGTGCCGATGACCGGGCAAGCAAGAGAAGGTCGCTAGGAGCGTTGCTTACCTTAATTGGCTGGGAATTGAACCCGGAGGTCTGCGACGAGTGGAAGATGGTCTGACGCAATGAGTGACTTTCGTGTTCGCGGGACCTTGACGTTGATCACCTCGACACGGCCGTCGTAAAAGATGTGGTCTAAATGAAGGACAGGGAAGACCCCAGGGTAGGTGCGACTTCGCTTGAGAAATGTGCGCAAATCTAGACTCTTCAATACTTGTGTCAGTTCAATCGTCGCAAAGCCTCGGCCCCATTCATTAAAATCGCCGAGCACCACTTTTGGGCCAGGGATGTCGTCCTGGCCAATGAAGGTGCCCAGCTGTTTGGCTTGATACCGGCGTTCTCGCAATCCGACACCAAGGTGAACGTTATAGATGTGGAACGTATGGTTTTTGATAAGAATATCGACGCGTTGACAGCCTCGAGATTTTCGTCTTTTCCAGGTGAAGTCGTATTGTGTATGCTGGTCGATTGGAAATCGGCTCATGATGACGTTGCCATATAAACGGCCTCGTACCAGACGTGTCACCCCCATGACCCACCCCATTCCTAGGGCAGCACCAAGCTCCTGATCCTGTCCGTACCGATTCGGTCCCGCCCCCAGAACTTCTTGGAGTGCAATCACGTCCGCCTGCAGCGGACGTAACACTTCTGCAATTCGACGGGGCATGACACGTCGATCTAACCCTCG
>BQIX01000574.1 GCA_021604145.1 Nitrospirales bacterium | reverse complement strand
ATGGTCATAATGTCCTGGGGAACCTGCTGGAGTAAATCGAATGAGAAATTTTTGTTTGGCATGACGGCATAGATCGCATTCAGAACTTTAGATTCTTCTGATGTACCGATAACCTTTTCAAGTTGTTCGAATAACACCATCATGTCTGGAGCCAATTTCCATCCGAGATTCCAGATTGCTTCGATCTTTGAGACCATCACTAAGGTATTCCACGTCCCATTGGTTGCCATGGCCTCACGAGCTTGATTGACGTTCGGTTTTTCAAAAAACTTTTCTACCGTTCTGAGGGGATGCTTTTTCATGGTCGGATGAATTCGACCAGGAAGGATCCACCCATATTCTAACTCCAATCGGTCTGCAGGAACGGACAAGAGAATTGGACGATGTGTGACCCATTCGGCCATCCATGCGGAGAGTTCAACGGTTTCTAAGAATCGCTCCTCTGGATAGACAAAATGGTCAGACGGATAGATCACCACTGTGCCACCTCGGTCCTTTGCACGGATGTAGGTCAGGGGTAAAAATATTCCTGGTCCTGTGTCACAATTTTTTGGCTGAACCAAGACTTTGCCGAATGCTCGTCCATCTAACTGAGACCAGGCTTCTAGTTCATGGCTCTTGGCAACCACGGTATACGTTTGCTCCGGTTTCGTAAGTCTGACGGCTCGATCGACGGTATGCTGAAACATGGATCTGGTTCCGACAAAGGTACAATATTGCTTCGGCAGGGATTTCCCCAACCATCGCTGAATCATCGGTTGCATGCGTGCGCCGTCACCTCCCGCCAAAATGACCGACCAAAGCTGAGATTGTCGATAGACTCGTTTCACTTTGTCCTCCTTGTCATGTGGTTGGTAAGACAATTTTGATTGCTGCTTATGTGTAAGATACACACCGAACATGAATGGATCATGAAGAAAAGATGAAGACTTCTTCATCATCATCAATCGATCCTTACGTAAAAACCTGAAATTGGAGAAGTCCCCCTATGGCCAGCAAGGGGCTAATGAACGCGAGTAAAAGGAAGGGTTCCCACCCAAACCATGATGATGATTGCCGTACTCAACAGGGTTATTCCGCTATACAGCAGTGAGGTTAATTCGATCATCGGTGTGGCCTCCTTTCTGACATTCGTTGCGTATGACGTTTTTTCTCTTCCACTGGGGATATTTCCCATCTGGCAGACTGACTCTATCGAAGTCACATGAACACATCATGAACAGAACATGAAGAAATCTTCATCTATAGCGAAACCACATACATTCCAACCGAAGCAGGCAAGCTCACACAGCGCAGTGACGAACCTCAGACCTCCGGAAATGTATGGGTACGGCTATTGGCTTGTGCTTCTTCACCCTGTCAGCGAACTACTCAGACCTGTGATGCGAAGGAACCTTCGAAGTTCCAGAGACACAACCGTTGGGCTTGAATCAGAACAGTCGTCCGTCTTTTCGGAAATGGGGAGGAAAGAACAGATGTTTATAGCGGGGTGCCTGAGGATGGCGGACCATCGTTGAAGACTGGAAGGCGCAAGGTGAAGACGGACCCTTTGCCCATCTCGCTATTAACTGTCACGGTTCCGTGATGCGCTGCAGCAATTTCTTTCACGATGAGCAGGCCAAGACCGGTTCCGCCAGAATTTCTCTCTCTAGAGGAATCCGTTCGGTAAAATCGATCAAACAGATGCGGAAGGTGTTTGGGTTCAATCCCATGGCCGGAGTCCTCCACGGCAATGGCCACATTCTGGTCCTTCATGTCCAAACGGACCACCACGGTTCCTCCAGGAGGCGTGTAGCGTATGGCATTATCGAGCAAATTGATCAATAACTGTTTGAGGCGATCGGCATCTCCTAACACAAGAGGGACAGGCTGAGATTCGAGTGTAAGCACAATCTGTTGGTCTTCAGCCAGGACAATCAATTCACTGATGAGATTCTGTAGCATCGGCTCAAGCTCAAGTGGGACAAGTTGGATGGCAGAATGATCACCAGAAAATTTGGCCAGGATCAAGAGTGAGCGAGTCAACATCACTAACCGCTCAACCTGTTCCAGATTCGTGAGTAACGCGTCTCGATATTCCTCAACCGTTCGAGCTTTCTGGAGTGTGACCTCGATGTTGCCCTGAAGAACGGTTAATGGTGTTCGCATTTCATGGGCCGCATAATCGACGAAATGTCTTTGCTCTTCGAAGTTTTTTTGCAGTCGTTCGAGCATGCCATTAAATGCCTTCGTCAACGGCATAAATTCTTGATACGGAGGATTGAGGATTAATTGCGTTCGAAACGGTGGTCCTGAGATGTTCTCTGCTGTCGAACTGAGGATCTTGACGGAGGACAGAGCTTTTCGGCCTATCCAATTACTTCCTAGCCACGCAAGGGCAATCGTGATACCTGAAAAAACTGCCAAGAGCAGCAGAAGACTACTCAGGGCTTCTTGTGAGAATCGAAGGGAGGTTTCAGCTTGGAGGATATAGTGAGGCCCTTTTTGTTCTGGCACAGGAATTGAGACCCGTCGAACGGGAGGTTCGTTGAGAGAGTGAACCGTATCATACACCACCTGACCTTCCTGCACCTTTGCGAGCAATTCCTCCGTGATGAGTGGTCGGTCAATCACCGCTGAGCCCTTCCAAATTAACGTTCCATCAGGAGACAGGACGAGGATAAAATGTGAGGCTTCTCGTAGTGTGCGTTGTCTCTCCTTAGAGGTGTTGCCGAGGTCAAAGTTGCTTATTTCTTGTTGAGATGTCTGGAGAAGATTTGGCTGGTCATCGATTAATTTCCCCAGCGTTCTCGCAAGGTCCACTATACGGCTATCCACATACTGGTTGAGCGCCCGTTCAAATCCCCAATAGACCAGTATGGTA
>BQIX01000573.1 GCA_021604145.1 Nitrospirales bacterium | reverse complement strand
CTTCAACGGTCGAGGCCGTCAGAAAATGCTCACCGGAAACCGCATCAATTCCACCAGCAGCCTGCTCACTCGTGACCACAGGTATTCCCATGGCCATGGCCTCAAGCAGCTTATTCTGCGTCCCTCGCGCGATGGCTAAAGGCGCGACATTCACGGCAGAGCGATAAATAAAAGGCCTGACATCTTCCACAGACCCCGTCACTGTCACATTTGGCAGGTTCCCCAGAGCACGTATGGCCCTCGAAGGATTGGCCCCCACAATCCACAGTTTTGTATTGGGTCTCATTTCACGAATGGCCGGCATGACGTTTTCGCAAAACCATATCATGCACTGCTGATTGGGAAAATAATCCATTCGGCCAATAAATGATATGACGTCAGGATCGTAGGGCTCCTCAATGGGACCAAAATATTTGGTATCCACACCATTTGGAAACCAATCAGTCTGAACGGGTACCCCATAGCTATTCAGCGTCTCTAGCTCGGCCTTGGTCGTACAGGTACAGAGAGTGAAGTTTTTAGCGAGATCTTCTTCAGCTTTTCGAAGTTTCACACTTTCAAGACGATAGCCGAGTGACATGGGGAAGCGACGAAATTTTGAATAGATCAACCATTTCTGTGAGTCCATATCACCAAAGTCCAGAATTTTTGGCATGGTCCGTACATCGGCCACATAAGGAGCGACAGACGAACAGTGCACAAAAATGAGATCGAAGCGTCGTTCAGCCAGTGTTGCTGCAATTCGACTCTTGAGACGAGGCGAATAAAAATATCCCATACTCGCGGGGGATGTTGTTGGAACACTGCCAACCATGCGGAGAACGGCGGACGAGGCATTCACTTGTTCAAATAGAAAATCATCACAATAGTCACGGATACCCAAGGCTGCCTTAGACTCTTCATCAGACCGAGTTAAGGATGCCACCGTCACGTTGTGCCCCTCCTCGTTCATATGCTTGATCATATTAAAGGGACGTATTTTCCCTCCACGAGTAGGCGGATATGGGAAACGATGACAAAGATACAAGATATTCAATGCACTAACTCATCCTGAAGTTGTGCGGCCACATCAACCGGCAACTGCCCATCCAGATACAGGCGGCTCCACAATTCAAAGTTCATCAACGCTAACAAATGATCGGTATGGTCCTCTTTATTGGCCTCATGCAGGGCGATGGTTTGCTCAATTTCATGCCAATCAAATACACCGCGTTGTTGAACCGACTCCTGAGAAAGAACAGACCTGAGGAGCGGTGAAAGGGCACCTTTGAGCCATGCCCCCATGGGCGCGCCAAATCCACGTTTCTTACGAAAAAGGATATCATCCGGAAGGATCCCCTTAAATGCAACCTTCAAAATATGCTTGAGATGCCGTCCATGAATCTTATATCGCGATGGCATACGTGCGGAAAGTTCGACGAGCCGTTGATCAAGAATCGGAACCCGACATTCCAGAGAAGTCGCCATGGTCATTTTGTCTGTGAGTAACAATAAGTCATCAGGCAACTGAGTCGCGATATCCACATGAAGAAGACGCCGCAGCGCATCACCATTTCCAGATTCCGATAACACGGTTCCCAATGAATCCACTTCCATGTCACACGGCTCCTGAAGCAATCGACTTCGCTGCATTCGACTGAACACCTGCACATAGGTACGATACCGCTCATCAAATGAGAGTTCATTCGAGAGCATAAAACTCCGTGCATAGCGTGATAAATTCAAAAGTGGAGAATGACGATCGCTAGGAAGACGATGAGCCAGAGGCGTCAATACATTACGACGCATCCACCCCGGCAAACGATTGTAATATTGCCCGTAATACTCGCCAAGATACCGGCGATACCCCCCAAACAACTCGTCGCCTCCAACGCCTGAAAGAATCACGGTCACATCGCGCCTGGCAAATTCCGCCACTAAATAAGTCGTGATAAATGCAGCATCGGCCATCGGCTCGTCCATATGCCAGAGAAGGCGAGGAAGTAGTTGTGCGACGTCAGGTTTCACCAAGATTTCTTTATGATCGGTGCTGAAGAGTTCTGAGATTCGCCGCGCATAGGGAAGCTCATTGTAGAACTGACCACCATCCGAATCTTCGAATCCAATCGAGTACGTTTTCACCGGTTGCGTACTATGTTTCGCCATCAACGCCACCACACTACTGGAGTCAATTCCTCCGCTGAGAAAGGCTCCAAGAGGCACGTCACTGACCATTTGTGAGACCACGGCAGATTCAAATGCCTCAACTAACTGATCCGCCCAGTCTCGCTCATTCATCGAATGGTCGACATTGTCTGGAAATTGCCAATAACACCGAATGTCGCAATGACCATTCTCGCACACCATGAGAGAGGCAGGCGGCAGCTTACGAATACCACGAAACATGGAATAGGGAGCTGGCGTATATCCGAGCGTCAAGTATTCTCTGAGCGCCATTGGATCAAGTTCGGCCTTGATCCCTGGGACCACCAAGATTGATTTGATTTCCGATGCAAAGATTAACCGTGAACCGTCATTCAGATAATAGAGCGGTTTGATCCCAAGGCGATCTCGTCCCACCAGAAGCCGCCGACGATCCGCATCCCACAGGGCAAACCCATACATGCCATCCAGATGAGAAACAAAATCGTCCCCATATTGCTCATATGCATGAACAACCACTTCGCTATCGGTTCCCGTTTGAAAGGTATGTCCCAATCCACGAAGTTCTTCCCGTAATTCTCGGAAGTTATAAATTTCACCATTACACACAACCCAGATGGTTCCATTTTCGTTTGAGATCGGCTGATGCCCACCCGCCACATCGATGATCGCGAGACGGCGCATACCCAGGAGAACCCCTTTTCCCACATACTCACCCTCATCATCAGGGCCACGATGGACCATGGCATCACCCATACGCCTGAGAACACC
>BQIX01000572.1 GCA_021604145.1 Nitrospirales bacterium | reverse complement strand
TAGAGCAGTTACGAGAAAAACTCAACCGCTCTGAACGGCTGGCAACATTAGGGCAGGTGGCAGCCGGCATTGCGCATGAAATTCGAAACCCGTTAGTTGGAATCGGCTCAACAGCGTCTCTGTTGATCGAAGAATTTGATCATGATGATCAAAAGGTTTCAGACCTAAAAACGATTCTTAACGAAACGAGACGCCTGGATCGCATTGTCAATCAGATTGTCGATTACGCACGACCTCGTTCCCTCGTATGGGCTTCGTTTTCATTAAAAGAGCTGGCAACCGAAACGCTAGCCATACTCAACGACCCACTTCGGCAGAAAAACATTCATGTCGAATGGAATCTTCAAGACCTGAATGAGCGAGTGTGGGCTGATCGCGATCAAATCAAACAGGTCTTACTCAACATCTTTCAGAATGCCATCGAAGCCATGACTCATGACGGCACCCTCAAAGTCTCTGAACAAAAGAAAAAACATGAAGGTGCGCCAGGAATTTGCTTATCAATATCTGACAATGGGAAGGGCATTACGCCAGCAGATTTAACACATATCTTTGAACCATTTTTTACAACAGGAAAAATTCGAGGAACCGGACTAGGACTTGCCATCTGCAAGAATATCCTTGAAGGACATGGAGGGAATATAAACGCACAAAGCGAACTTCAGTGCGGTACCGTCATGTCCATATGGTTACCCATATCTCATCACCCACAAACCTCTATGGTGTCATAATATGCGCGCAACAATATTCGTGACCGATGACGATGAAGTCGTTCGCTCATCGATTACTCGTCGCTTAGCCCGACAACAGCATCTGATCCGCAGCTTTAATTCCGGTGAGGCTTTACTTGAGGCACTGGACCACGACACTCCAGATATTATTCTCCTTGATTTGAAAATGTCTGGATTGACCGGAATTCAGACCCTCCAGCAAGCAAAGAGCAAAGCACCCGAAGCCTTATTCATCCTCTTGACCGCTTATGGAACGGTTGAAGATGCCGTCGCAGCGATGAAGCTAGGAGCCTACGATTTCCTGATCAAAAGCGTAGACCTTGGAAGCGTCGATCCCGTCGTCAATCGTGCCCTCGAATACCTTGAACTACGACGTCGAATGCATTTTGAGGTCAAAAATGTTGCAGGACGATTCGCACTCAATAACTTGATTGCGGAAAGTCCAAGCATGCAAGGCTTGGTTGCTCAAATACAAGAAATGACCCAGAATCATAAAACCACAGTCTTACTGAATGGTGAGACAGGGACGGGAAAAGAATTTATCGCACGCGTCCTTCACCACAATGGTCCAAGAAGCGATAGGCCATTCGTCGGTGTGAATTGCACCGCCATACCGGAAGAACTCTTTGAAAGTGAATTATTCGGATACGAACGAGGAGCCTTTACGGGTGCCAACCAACGGAAACCCGGTTTATGCGAGCAAGCCGAAGGCGGGACGTTATTCCTCGATGAAATCGGAGATATGAACATTGGGATGCAAGCGAAATTACTTCGTGTCATCCAAGAACGCTCTCTCAAACGATTAGGCGGGAGAGATGACATTGACGTGGACTTTCGCTTAATTGCCGCTACGAATCATGACTTACGAAAAGAAGTGACACTTGGGAACTTTCGTGAAGACCTTTTTTTTAGGCTCAATGTTGTCTCTTTTGAATTGCCTCCTCTTCGGCAACGCGTCGAAGACATTGTCCCATTATGTTTTCGAGCACTCGCACATCATGCCAAAGATATTGGGAAAGAAATTGTTGATATTGCACCAGAAGCACGTGCGCTATTAGAAGATTACGACTATCCAGGTAATATTCGAGAGTTAGAGAATGTGATCGAACGCGCAGTAATCTTCTGTAAAGAAAAATTCTTAACCATACGTGACTTCCCAAAAGAACTGCATGAATCTACGCATAAAACTGCAACCGCACAAACAAGAGCAGATAAACAACTTGTCAAAATTGAAATGGCCATTGGTGAGCACACATTGGCTGACATTGAATCAGCGATCATTGATGAAGTGATGCGACTATCCGACGCCAATAAGAGCCTGGCAGCTAAACACCTTGGCATCACACGGTTTGCGCTAGACCGTCGTTTAAAAAAGTCTCTATAGCCGATTCAGTTATACCGAAACGATCAAGCGCCAACTTGGACAATATTGCTATCCAATACGTGATAGACAACGTCAATCATTGTCAGTTATAGCCGATTCAATGATTTTTCGTACTCTTCACACATGGGATATCGCGTTGAAAGTCCTCATGGTTTAGCTGGAACGTATTTGTATTCGCTATAACCCAAGCGGGTATAACCTTCCAATATTTGAAGTCGGTCAACTTGGATACCAGTAACACAAACGGCCGCAGGTTTATTCAGACACTCTCGTTAAAAGCATGTCAATAAATCTTGCTCTTCCCGTCTATCGTATCCTCTAGGCCACCTGTTATCCCATTCCCATATTCCAGTGAGATTCACGGCCAAGCTGGTCGTTTAGAAGCCAGTCGCCTACGCAACCAACGTGGCCGAGGCCACCTGTTATCTCATTCCCATATTCCAGTGAGATTCACGGCCAAGCTGGTCGTTTAGAAGCCAGTCGCCTAGTCACCTACCGTGGCCTACACCCTCAATAGGAATTTATTTTGCTTGATAATAGATACCTAAAACTCTGCCAATATTCCGCTTTCAGCTTTAAATACAACAGGCCGGAAGGGGCAGATGCCCCTCCCGGCCTGTTGATTTCCACCCTCGACTGTTGTCGCGTGACTTACAGCCAGTTAATGCGTTCGGCTGGGCGGACATAGATGGGCTCTTCCACCTGCTGCCGCACCGCCTCTTTGCCCGACTTGTTGAACCCCAACACGGTGTCGTTATACATCTCAAACTTCTTCCCGTGGATCTGGGTCTCAAACACTTTCGGGCCCGGGATCACA
>BQIX01000571.1 GCA_021604145.1 Nitrospirales bacterium | reverse complement strand
ACTTCCACCGAAGTCACATTTTCTGCTTGTTCGCCAATACCATGAACCGTGACGATATAATGAGGTGATTTTCTGATCTTCATGTGATTTATCCCTCTTGTGTATTTTTCTAATTTCTGTACTTTTATTTTTCATGTTCATATTCAAGATGAAACGTTTTCATGCCAAACCAAAGAGCGCAAGAATAGTACCAGCAGGAAATCTATGAAAGATTTCCTGCATTCAAAGGGAACTTATGATGTATGAAAGATTTTCCCTGAATGGGAAACAAGAGAAGATATTAGTACGTGCGTTTGATTTATCCTAACGGATAACCTGCGTATCTGAATCGATACACGATAAACCAGCGGTGGTTTCTCGTTTAGCCGTGCATAGTTGTTGAAGGTTGAAACGTATCAAATTGCATGAAGCCTAATACATGGTTTTTCTGTCAATATGTACGATTAGCTTCATGGCGAGACGATCTGCGCATTGACAAAATTTGATAAGCGCAGCATAGTTTTCTGTAGGAATGAGAGCGGCGAGGGATGATGAAGGGTCCCCAGGCTCTCGATACCTTTTGCAACGATGATGGGTGTTCTTGTCAAACGTCAAAGAGGGTAGGGTAAGGTAAGATATGGCCAAAACAACCACGACCTATTGGAATCCATTCATTCCAGAAAATGGTAAGAAATGGGAAGGCATTGAAGGTGCCGATGGCCAATTGGAGCAACTGACGTTGGCTATCGATGTGGAATCAGGTGACTACACTCGTTTAACTCGATTTAAGCCTGGTGCGGATACCACGGCCTTTGGGCCTAAAAGCCATGATTATCCAGAAGAAATATTTATCGTCAAAGGACGACTTTATGATGCGTCATTTGATCAATGGCTCAATGCGGGAGACTATGCCAGCCGCCCGCCAGGAGAGGTTCATGGCCCCTTTAAGGCAGATGAGGAATGTATCGTGTTAGAAATGTCGTATCCCAGTCAGGCCACTTCAGAATCATGATCGACGAAGGTTTGTTCTCTGACCGGGAATTGCTGCGGTTCTTCTAGTCTGCGATGAAGTGCAGAATGTGAGAAGATGAAGAAACAATACATCTTAAAAATTCAAACACATGTTCGAGGACTGGTAAGGAAGGTTGCTCCATGCATTTGATGAATTAATGATGCTACAATTATCCTCCACATGTAAATGTACTGATGAAGTATTTGACTATTTCTTCACAAATTAGGAGTTCGTGATATGCCTCCACTTCGATCAAAGACTTCGACTCAAGGCCGAAATATGGCTGGTGCCAGAGCTCTGTGGCGGGCTACTGGAATGAAAAATGATGATTTTGGCAAACCCATTATTGCCATTGCCAATTCATTTACCCAGTTTGTTCCTGGGCATGTACATTTACATGATCTTGGGCAGCTCGTGGCACGGGAAATCGAAAAGTCTGGTGCTGTGGCCAAGGAGTTCAACACGATTGCCGTTGATGATGGGATTGCGATGGGACATGACGGCATGCTGTATAGCTTACCCTCCAGAGACATTATCTCGGATTCAGTTGAATACATGGTGAATGCGCATTGTGCCGATGCCTTAGTGTGTATCTCGAACTGCGATAAGATCACCCCGGGTATGTTGAATGCGACGTTGCGGTTAAATATTCCAACCATTTTTGTGTCGGGGGGTCCGATGGAGGCTGGCCGCACCAAACTGGCAGAACATCATACGAACCTTATTCATGCGATTGTGAAGGCGGCGGATGAGAAGCTCTCCGATAGTGAAGTAGAAGAATATGAACGTTCGGCCTGTCCAACCTGCGGGTCCTGTTCTGGCATGTTTACCGCCAATTCGATGAATTGTCTGACGGAAGTCTTAGGCCTGGCATTACCGGGCAATGGGTCTTTGCTTGCCACGCATGCCGATCGAAAAGAATTATTTTTGGAAGCTGGCCGTCAAATTGTGGCACTAACGAAGCGGTACTATGAGAAGGATGACGACTCGGCTCTTCCTCGTAGCATTGCGTCTTATGATGCCTTTGCGAATGCCATGAGCATGGATATCGCCATGGGAGGATCGACCAACACGATTCTCCATTTATTAGCGGCGGCGCAGGAAGCCGACATTAATTTTACGTTAAAAGATATAGATCAACTATCAAGAAAAGTTCCCAATCTTTGTAAAGCTGCACCAGCTATAGACAAATATCATATGGAAGATGTCCATCGTGCCGGAGGCATGATGGGTATTCTGGGAGAATTGAACCGTGGTGGTCTGCTTAATACCAAGGTGAATAGTGTGTATGGATCATCACTAGAAGAGACATTGAATCATTGGGATATTGCAGTGACCAAGAGTAAAGAAGTGAAAGAGTTCTACCGAGCTGGGCCAGCGGGCATACCAACGCAAACCGCGTTTAGTCAGGACACGCGCTATGATACCTTGGACCTTGATCGTGAGAATGGCTGCATTCGCGACATTCAGCATGCTTATAGTCAGCAGGGAGGATTAGCCGTTCTCTACGGCAATATTGCCGAAAATGGCTGTATCGTCAAAACCGCTGGTGTAGATGAAAAGAGCTGGGTGTTTTCTGGTCCGGCACGTGTATTCGAATCTCAGGATTCAGCCGTGGAAGCCATTTTAAACAGTCAGATTACATCCGGTGATGTGGTGGTGATTCGTTATGAAGGCCCAAAAGGTGGGCCGGGTATGCAAGAAATGTTGTATCCCACTAGTTATCTCAAATCCAAAGGCTTGGGTGCGGCATGTGCACTTTTCACCGATGGTCGTTTTTCGGGTGGAACGTCCGGCCTTTCCATTGGTCATGCGTCACCAGAAGCTGCGGAAGGTGGGGCCATTGGCCTTGTCGTAGAAGGTGATGAAATACAAATCGACATTCCCAATCGGACCATTCATCTCAATATTTCCAGTGACGAGATGGCCAAACGTCGAAGCCACATGGAAGCCAAAGGCCATGATGC
>BQIX01000570.1 GCA_021604145.1 Nitrospirales bacterium | reverse complement strand
CTCCAACCAATAACCCATAATTCGCCTGATTTCCGTCCTCACTTCAGGGTTATCCATATTCAAATCTGGCTGAAAATTAAAAAAACGATGGAAGTAGAATTCACGAGCCTCCTTGTTATACGTCCATGTTCCTTTTTGAACCCCAGGAAACACCATCCCTTGATTCCAGTCTGAAGGACGCTTTTTCGACCACACATACCACGAGTAATGCGGTGAGCTTTTATCACGGCAGGCATTCTGAAACCATTGATGTTGATTCGACGTATGGTTCACCACCAGGTCAATGATCACCTTGATTCCGCGCCTCTTGGCTTGATGCATGAACTCCACAAAGTCCCCACTCGAACCATGACGAGGATCGACACCGTAATAATCAGCAATGTCATATCCATTATCACGGTTTGGTGAAGGTTGAAACGGAGAGAGCCAGATTGTCTCAATGCCTAAAGCATGCAAGTAATCGAGCCGCCTTGTCAGTCCCTCAAAGTCCCCCACCCCATCCCCATTGGCATCCATGAAGGTTTCGAGGTCGAGACTATAAATCACACTATTTTTATACCAAAGATCTTCAATCATCTGGTCTCCTTTTGTCCTGCCATGACTCGATATACAGCTTGAAAGTGTACCACGAATCAAAAGGACGCTTAAATCAGAGACACGAAACTACAGCAGTTATTTAAAGCTGGAATGGAAGTTTTAAATAAATATCACAGATTTACGCACGAGGTAGAATGCGGAATCGAAAAAAGGACCAGGTAGGACTTTGATACTAACTAATAGTAGATGGTGGACATGGATGGAAACATTTCGAACCAACTCTTCCAGATTTTAGGGGATTGGAACATGATTCTCCAGGACGCTTCCGTCGATCTTAGCCCATCATTGTAAGACCCGACAATATAATTACTACCATAAAACGCTAGCCCACGAAGACCGTGAGTTAGCGTTTTTTCTTTTCCCTCAATTTCAACCCTAACAATTCACAGCATCAACCATCCCTGTTTCCCCGGAAGCAGAGACAAGCCGTGCGTTGTCTCTTTAACGAAACACGAAAGATATGCCTGCATCCAACAAAAAGACACTGCCGCCCTTCTCGCTACGCCTGACGCCTGAAGAGCGTGCTCAGCTTGAGAAGGATGCTGCAGGCATGTCTTTGGGAGCTTATATCCGTTCCCGTCTTTTTGACAGCTCTGTTCCTAAAAGACAGGTCCGTAACAAATTTCCCGTTAAAGATCATCAGGAGCTGGCCAAGGTATTAGGGGAATTAGGACGTTCACGGTTGGCGAATAATCTCAATCAATTAGCCAAGGCTGTGAATAGAGGAACTTTGGAAGTTACACCGGAAACGCAAAAATCCATTCATGATGGCTGTAGCGATATTCGCTGGATGCGTCACGTTCTGATGGCTGCAATGGGATTAAAAGAGGAGAAAAATAATGATCCTGAAAGGCTCGCAACGTGGTGGGGCCAGGCAACTGGCAGCGCACCTTCTAAAGGTAGAAGAAAACGAGCATGTTGAGATTCATGAAATATCCGGCTTTGTCTCGGAAGACTTGGATGGCGCTTTGAGAGAAATCCACGCCATCAGTCAGGGCACGCGCTGCAAACAATTCATGTTTTCGCTAAGCTTGAACCCGCCTCAATCCGAATCTGTCCCAGTTGAGTATTTTGAAAAAGCGCTAACGGATATTGAAAAAGAGTTGAAACTTGAAGGCCAGCCTCGCGCCATAGTCTTTCATGAAAAAGAGGGCAGACGGCATTGTCATGCTGTCTGGTCACGGATTGATACAGATGAGATGAAGGCGATCAACTTACCCTACTTTAAAATGAAGCTTCAGGATATTTCCAGGCAGCTATATTTCCAATATGGCTGGAAAATGCCGTGTGGCTTGATGAATAAGGAGGAACGCAATCCTCTTAACTTTACATTGAAAGAGTGGCAACAGGCCAAGCGTCTTTAGGAAGACCCGAAAGTCATTAAACAGCTATTCTAGGATTGTTGGGCGGTTTCAGACAATAAGGATTCATTTGAAAAGGCCCTCAATGAATACGGATATTATCTGGCCAAAGGTGACCGGCGCGGTTTTGTCGCCATTGATTATCGCGGCGAAGTGTACTCTTTGAGCCGCTGGATTGGCGTTAAAACAAAAAATATCAAAGCCCGCCTTGGGAGTTTGGAGTCGCTACCAGACACGAAAGAGGTTAATGCTCAAATCTCAGGCCGGATGAGCCAAATGCTGGAAAGATATATTCAAAAAGTCAGAGGCAGTCTCGAAAATAACCTTCAACCTTTCAGGCAAAAGAAAGCGGCTTTGCAAAACTATCACCGAACGCAGCGGCAAGACTTACTAAAAAAACAAGAAGAACGCCGCAAAGAGGAGGAAAAAGAATATTATCAACGCCTACCCAAAGGCTTTAGAGCCCTCTGGTCTCGCGTGAGCGGAAAGTATAAGAAAATCAAAGTTCAAAATGAGGGTGAAACTGAACGTTGCAAAGTTCGTGATCGTGAAGACAAACAGGCCATGATAGATCGTCAGCTTACACAACGCCAGAATTTACAGGAGCAAGTCAAGCCTATCTTACGCAATCATCAAAAGCTCATCATTCAATTAAAAAAAGATGTGGCGCAATACATGGAGATGCGTGACCCTGCTCAGAAAGACCTACAGAGGAAGCTAAACCATATAGCCCTGGAGGAACAACTACAAAAAAAAATTGGCCAAGCTCATGATTGTACGCAGGAAATATAAGGATCCAGAACAGGATCCAACAAAACCTTCATCCGGCTCCAGCGGATCATTATCAAAACGTCAGTTGTCGGCTGTGAGTTCAATTGATCAACGCAACACTTTATCCTACCCTATGGAGATGGAGTGTGACGATGAAACACCGAACGCGCATCAATTTTAGTGCTGAGCAGCGAGCAGACATTTGGGATCGCTGGCAGCGTGGCGAATC
>BQIX01000569.1 GCA_021604145.1 Nitrospirales bacterium | reverse complement strand
TTTACGAGGGGCAAGCAAAACACCAGGCATGTTAATTTGGGGGACGCTTGAAGGATTAGACGAAGGACTGCCTGTTTTCACAAAACTTACGGAAACCAAATTGTTAGATGATGAGCATTCATTAGGAGATCGAGACGCCTCAGACTTGTACCTCGAAAAGACAGGCAAGAAACAATGGAAGGTTTGGACCATTGCCGTTCATGATGCCGGTGGGGAATTTGGTCCGTTTCGATCAGTCATCTATACTCCTGGTTCACTAAAATGGAGAAGCAACGAGGGGTTACAATTTATTCGAACCGTGCCGGCAGTAGGATGGACAAGAGACGGGCTAAAGGTGGAAGCGATGGCTGAGCCAGCCGAACGCATAACAGGGAGTGTCTTCAGTATTGGAACCGAAGATGAAGTTCTCGGTGGAATCTGGCAACCATTGTTCCCCGAACAGTAATATACATGACCTCCGCTTAGCAATATATTACTTTTCACCTAATTCCATCTCTAGGGTGTCGGAGATAATTTTTCCGATATCACTTTCCACAACATGGTTCCCATTTCTTTTCGATAGATATCGCTATGAGCCAGGCCTCCCGATCCATAGGCATTATATTTAATGAGGTCGTCAGCGTTGATATACGTTTTGTGTTTCTGGCTCTGGGGAAGCGTGACGGTCCCGTTACTTGAAGCTTTCACGCAATCGAATTCCGATTCTTCCTTCATGTCACAGTAGTCGTCATACGTTGTCTCGTTTCCAACAAATGGAACAAACGACTTATTGTCCATTGCTTCATCATGCTTCGAAGAGGTCAAGACCACATGCTGTGCGTTTTTACAGCTCTCTGGATAAAAGATTCCCTCCCTCCCTTGATCCTCATAATATCGATTCATGGAATAGGCCCCTTGCAAGCTGATCAAGAGCGGGATCTGGGTACGAGGCAATAGCGAGTCTCCCTTCTTTTTGACAATCGCCGGCCCCATACACACGCCCATGCTGGAGACACGCGCACCAAAGCTATGACCAAGCACGACAACGGGTACATCTTTCGGTAACCCACGCAGCGTGTCATGTAACAAGACCCCAAGCCATCCAAAGCCGATTTCATCGGCGTCGTCGGCTTTGTTTCCATAACTAAACAACGTAATGATCGGCGTGATCCAATCGGCGGCCCATTTGCTTGGCCAAGTAATTCCGATAAACAATGGCTTAAATTCTTTATCACCTGCTATATCCGCCGCCATCCGTACATTTTTCGCGACTGAGTTAAAATTCCGAACAGCCTCTTCCTGATCAGTGTTCCATCCCATCATGCCCACAACAATGTGTGTATACGGCTCGTTCGCTGTTTCTAACTTGTGGCGAAGATCCTGTTTGAGGAAATCAAGTGCCTCCCAACTTCCAACATAGGCCTTCTTGGGGTTGACCTCCCGTACTTCGTGTGGCTGGCAAAATGGGATATGTGTGTCAGGGTCATCAGCTCGATAATAGGCGTTATAATGCACACAGTTTTTCTGGCCATGCTGCTCCCCAAAATTCTCAAGGATATGGGAAATATACAATAATTTGTCATCTCCACCGATTCTGGCGATATGTTTCCCTATCTTCTTTCCGGCGTTTGGAATAACCACTGTATTCACATCTTCATCGTCGGAAATTAAATCCTTCGGACTCTTTTCCATCCCAATGAGATATCCTGGAAAATTGAGACTAATTTCCGATGGATAATAAAGCACTGAATGAAACCAGATTGGGGCCGCTTCCCACGTGTCGAGATCATTCTCCCCTTTTCCTAACGTTCGGATGTTGTTGGAAGAACAAGCCGAAAGCATTAACAAGAGGACAGCCATCATTATTCGAATGACACGGTTCATATATACCTCACTGGTATGTACTTTTAAAGAAATTCTCATCCTCTCAACATCCTGTTTTTTTCGCTTTCATCCTATTTCTGATCCTATATAATGCCAGAAGAGCATTGATTGGCAAACAGTAAATGTGCCGCACAGCAAACGAGCATTGAACCAGAGGACTAGAACCTACCTGAAGC
This sequence comes from Nitrospirales bacterium, assembly GCA_021604145.1. Lineage (GTDB taxonomy): Bacteria > Nitrospirota > Nitrospiria > Nitrospirales > UBA8639 > JAGQKC01. The sequence goes on along the minus strand of BQIX01000569.1, from coordinate 923 downwards.
TACCTTCTGCGCAAGCGCATTCAAGCGTTGTAACTTTTTCAATATCATGAGTATCGAATTCGATATCTTGCCTCCTTCACGATCTCTACACTTCCCATGTCAACCTAGAACCTATTGTATTGACGAAAACTATCAAAAATGATGAGATTTCTCAGCAAAAACTCTCAAAAACGATCACGACAAAAAACATCTTTCTTGATGTTACCTCTATTTTGCATTTCTGTCTCACGAAAGATCCTGAGAGAGTCTGATTCAGCGATGCCTGACTGCGTCTCATGTTCACACTCAATAACCCCCTTCTCTACCATGGAGGCATTATGCCCAATTACAAACGACTAAAAAATGTTTTACAAGATGTTCCCGATGCCCGTGACTGGTTCTATCAACCTGCATTAATCCCGCTCAAAAAAGCGATAGATCCACCTGAAGGTCTGTATATTCTCGATCAGAAAAGCGAAGGAGCCTGTACTGGGTTTGCGGTGGCAGCCGCAATTAACTACTTAAACCCACTCGAAAATCGACATTACCGTGTGAGTCCGCGCATGATTTACGAAATGGCCAAACGGCATGATGAATGGCCTGGGGAGTTATACGATGGATCAAGCATACGAGGGGCGATTCATGGCTGGAAACACATGGGGGTCTGTTCGGAAGAACACTGGCCCTACCGCGTCGGGAAAAAACACCGAGGTGATCTTACCATCGAACGAGCCAAAGATGCCCGGAATAACACACTCGGCGCTTACTATCGAGTACAGCCAATGATTTCACACTTCCATGCTGCGCTGAATGAGGCAGGGGTGATTGCAGTTTCGGCCAAGGTCCATCGCGGCTGGGATAACCCCAAAACAGGAACTATTCCACAACAGGAAAACTCTGATGGAGGCCACGCCTTCGTCATCGTCGGGTACAACGACCAAGGA
>BQIX01000568.1 GCA_021604145.1 Nitrospirales bacterium | reverse complement strand
TTCCTCGACGTCGTCTGCCTACAGCTAACTCTCCGGCAGCGAATGCCGCATCTTCGTCAAAGGGGAGTATTCTTCCTTCAAGAATCTTTTCCAACGTCTGCTGAAACGCCTCCTCAAGCTTGACACGTCGCTTGCCTTTTGAGAGAGACGATAGTCCTAAACGAAGTTCGAACACCGTGATCGACGTAGTCCAAATTGATTCCCAAGCCTGTCTGTCAAGCCATGACACGATGATAGGATCGCCCTGATCCTGCATCACCGCAGAGAAGATATTCGTATCGAGAATGATCATGATTCGAAGTCAGGAGATTGAGGAGACGTGCCTTTGAGTTCCTGAATATCTTCCTGTAATCCAAGGCCTTGAAACATGTGGCTCATGGCTGAGCCAAAACCACCCGTTCGTCTCCCTTCATTCTTTGTGACATTCCGAAGGATATCGCGCACCTCTTCCTCCACACTTCGGCCGTGTCGAGAAGCCCGCTGACGTAAACAATGATTCATTTTCAAAAGTTATATAACTAGACTCGATCTCATTAATAGACAGATATCATGGCACCTGCTGAAACAAGCCGTCGACCATCTCCATAATCGGCCAAGGAAAACCCGTGAGTATCGAACACCAAATCAGCACTTCCACAATCACTTCGTCCCTCTAGTGTAGGGGTAGAGAAAATTACACTGATGACTTAAATTCAAGTGACGTCTGTCATTCAAAAGTACTCATGTCTTGTTAAAACAAACCGATAATTTATCATCGATAGAAAGAGGTTCAGCACGTTAAATGCCCCTCTTTGGACAAAGTCTCAAGACGCCACAACCCTGCTGGTTATTCACAGGGAAACGTGCTTCGATACGTTGTTGATGTATACGTTCCTGTCAAAGAGGTTGTGAGCGATATGGAATCCAGCCATGTCGAAACAAAGTCGGATAACCTAGCTACTTGGGCGTGGGTTTTGGGAATCGCATCATGTTTGGACGCGATTGCTGGGCTGTTCAATTACGCATTACTTCTCCTTCGAGTTAACGATGTCTTTGGCAACGCCCAGCAGTTTCAGACCCTTACGGCTTCCTGGTCAATGCTCAATTGGCTAACGAAGCCGATTTTTTCATTATATCTACTATGGGCAGGTATGCTCTTGATGCGCCTAAGCCGGCATGCTGTGGTGGCGTACAGCACATACCTTCTTCTTGCGATAGCGGTAACGATCTACCACGCACTTTCCACAGACTGGAGCGATATGGTCGGCATTCTTGGCATCGCTTCGATTGCGCTCGGTTTTCTCTTCTATTTTGCTTGTTTGATCTGTGCGCGCTCACTCCAAGTAAAAGGTCGACTTTCTTAGCGAGCGTCGCGGATTCATATAATATTCTTGGGGTCAAATCTAGTTATATCGTCTTGTGGTCAAAATTAGTTATATCATTTAAAAAATGAACCCGGCCTTATTTTCCATTGCCTTCCGGCTTTTGCCCTAAAACATTCTGATCTGCTAGATTGAATTATTTCGAGTTGAGCATACAGAATCTACCGAAGCTGCAATTCCCATTTAAACCCCAAGGCCTCCGCTGCTCTCTTCATTGTGTGCAAGGTGACCGATTCATTCTCTGGGTCTAGCAAGCGATCAAGTTGTGACCGGCTCTTTCTCACTGAGAAACCTGAAAAACATGGCGGTTATGATCTTCTGACCTTGGCTCTCATACTACAGTACGATAAATGGTACATGCTGACAATAATCCCAATTCCTAGCGTTCCTAATTAAGGCAATTACATTTCCAACTTATTCACTTTGCTCCTTTGCACCACACCAAGAACATTTTGGAGAGGGCTCTGCTACGGAGACAGGTTCAGGAGCAATTGATAGTTGTTCACTGGCTTCCGGCTTTTTCCCTTGAATCATACGGGCCCACCAGGTCGACTGATTTCGCATGATCAATTTTGGCAAAACCAGGAAAAACCCCACTAAGAGGACTCCCAAGAGAATGACCAGCCAATCGACGGCTAGCGCACTGCTCCCAAAGTAGACGAGGGCAAAGGTGGGTGGAATCATCCCAACCAATGTGGCAAGGGCGAAGGCTTTTAGACTCATGCTCGTAAGCCCCGCTCCGTAGCTCACAAGATCAAATGAAAAGATTGGAAGGAGTCGGGACAAGAAGACAAACCCCATAAGATGATGATCGGCACATTTCTCACAAAACACCACGTCACTTTTAAGAATACGAGCGATCACTTCTCTACCTAACCCTCTTCCTATAAGAAAACTTATGATGGCGCCAATCTCTGCACCAATGACGGCATATAACGTTCCAAACCATGGACCAAAGGCTACGCCAGCGGCGAGATCTAAGGGAATGCTGGGAATCGGGCTCACCACCACAGCAAGAGCCATAAGGCCCACGAACACAACTGGAGCCACAATTCCGAATGATTGAATAAACTCGACGAGTCTGACTGGTTGAAGATAGTGTGTTAGATCATAGTCGTTGACTATCCAATAGGCTCCCGCTAAGACAATTCCTAACCCTACCAAAGCTGTCCGTTTGCCGAACGCAGAGCTTGCGTTTTGATTCGATTCGTTCATTCGGTACCTATTTCCTTACAGAACATTCAAGTACACTAACAAAGTATTGCGCGATTGAGTTCGGATATGTTGTTAACATTGGAGGCATTTCAAGACTCAATGTTTGACCAAAATCATTCTTGGAACATGATATCTTCAAACAGTTCTGTAACAACTTCCAACTTCATGAGACTCCTTTTCAGTCGTACGCATCATACCGCAGCACTTTCAATCAGTAAGACGCAAAGACGAAGTACAGGGAAGGGGCTATTCAATGATGACTCAGCACTTGGAGAAAAATATGAGCAATACAACAGAAGGAGATGAGGCGAGTTCTTCGAATTCTGTGGGGAAAATCGTCATCGCAGTTTTATTGCTGACCGGGATCGGGGCCTTTTTCTATTTCGA
>BQIX01000567.1 GCA_021604145.1 Nitrospirales bacterium | reverse complement strand
GAAAGTCTTCATGGTTACATTGGAACGTATTTAGATTTGCTATAATTCCTTATTTTTCATGTTACCCAGCTCACTCAGGCACTGAGCCAAATATTATTCAGTGGGTAGCCCTGGGATGTCGATCACCGGTCGTACCTCGACAGTCCCTTTTCGTACCATGGGAATTCGAGCAGCAATGTCGAGAGCTTCATCCAAATTCTTGGCCTCTACAAGAAAATACCCACCTAACTGCTCACGAGTTTCTGCAAACGGACCATCTGTCACGAGCCGTTTGCCGCCGCGAACCTGGATACTCGTGGCCATGGTTGTGGGATATAGGGGGTTGGCGGCTACATACTGTCCGGCGGACTTGAGGTGATGGGCGAGCTGGGTGGATTCCTCATAACATTCCTGCCGTTCGGTTTCATTCAAAGACTGTTCGTCTCCGTAAATCAGTAATAGGTATTTCATTGTTCTGAACCTCCAGTAGGGTTAGGAGAAAAACGTGTTCATAAGATAGTCGTTTAAAAAAACAGAAATCGACATGAGGGCAGCCAGGCTTAGCGACTCAATAATTGGTATGTCGATGGCAAGCAGATACTACATGTAGTCGGTCAGAACGAGGCGAAATATATCGAGAATAGATCAACGTCTTGGACTCGAAAGGTCATCTCACCTCAGCTCAGCCAATCGTCGATAAAGAAATTGCCGTTCGGGATCCTGTTTCGTGAGACTCAAGGCCCGCTCATAAGCGAATCGGGCTTCTGCCGTTCGCTCGAGTCGCCGGCAAAGATCCGCGCGTGCCGCATGTGCCAAGTAATAATTCTGTAGATCACCGCGAACCAGTATGGCATCGATGAGGACGAGTCCCGCCAAGCAACCGTCGCGCATGGCCACCGCGACAGCACGATTCAGTTCGATGACGGGCGACGACTCCGCTTGAAGCAGCAGGTCATAGAGTCCGATGATTTGCGTCCAATCCGTCTCATCAGAGCTGTTTGCTTGAGCATGTACTGCAGCAATGGATGCTTGAAGTGTGTACGAACCAACCACTCCCCGTGAGAATGCTTGCTGCACCAATGAAAGTCCTTCTGTGATTTGCTCACGATTCCACAGTGACCGATCCTGATCTTCCAGAAGAACGAGTTCGCCCGTCGGTGAGGTACGGGTCATGCGTCGCGAATCGTGTAACAACATGAGCGCTAACAGCCCCAACGCTTCAGGCTTAGGGAGCAATTCGATCAACAATCGTCCCAAGCGGATGGCTTCACTTGACAAATCATGCCGCGTGAGCGATTCACCGAACGACGCAGAATATCCCTCATTGAATACCAAATACATGACGCGAAGGACCGCATCGAGTCGATCCTGCAGATCTTTCTCTGACGGCACTTCATAGGGAATGCGCGCCTCGCGAATCTTTGCTTTGGCACGTACGATTCGCTGAGCGACGGTGGATGGCTTCGTAAGGAACGCGCGCGCGATTTCTTCAGTCGTGAGGCCGCAAACTTCCCGTAACGTCATCGCGATTTGCGCCTCGGACGAGAGGGCGGGGTGACAGCAGGTAAAGATCAACCGCAACCTATCGTCTTCAACACTCTCGTCTTCACACTCTTCAATGTCACTTATACTGGATTGGGATTCTAATTGCTTGGCGAGTTCTACCAGCGACGCGTCGAACCGAGCGCGCCGGCGCATGCCATCGATGGCCTTGAAACGGCCTGTCGACACGAGCCAGGCCCGCGGATTTGCCGGAACTCCTTTCCGAACCCACTGTTCGACGGCAACGGCAAAGGCATCATGCATCGCCTCTTCCGCAGCATCAAAGTCTCCAAGCAGGCGGATCAGAGTGGCAAGCACCTGGCGTGATTCTAAGTGGTACACCTCGTCCACCAGCGCTCGCACTTGTTTGATCGTACCCTCGCTCATTGTCGATACAGCCTCACATTGAGAAGCCTAGAGAAACCCACTGCAGTATGTGTCACACGTGATCGGTGAGCACTCGCTGGGGCAAAAACCAGTCCTGTTATTCCGGTTCGACCGTAACCTCTGTCGTCACCGAATTGGCAATAAAACATTCACGATGTGCTCCATCATGCAGTGCAGCAATCTGCTCCGAAGTTGGGAGATTGGGCCCACCGAACTTGACCCGAGGACGCAAGATGACACGTGTGATGACGAGCTTTTTGTGCTGGTTCTTTTCTAAAAAGCCAACGGCGTGATCACTGTAACGATCCACGACGAACCGTTTCTTGGCAGCAAAGGCCAAAAAGGTTAGCATCTGACAGCTCGACAAAGCCGCGACAAAAGCTTCCTCAGGATTCACGAGCGCGGGATTTCCATGATAGTCAGGAGCCGCTGAGGCATGAACTTGAACACCACCTTCGAATATTAACACGTGGTCGCGATTATAAGACTCGTACGAAAAGTTTTCTGATTCTCTCTTCCACTCTAGCGTGATCGTATGATCAGACATGGGTCAATCCCTTTCTAGAAAGTGACAAATGGCTCAAAGAAGCGAACTGACTTGTGTACGGATGAATCGAGAACGCATTCAGACACCTATTCATGAATACTTCCATTCCAACCACTCATTTCCAACAGGATTTCGACGTTACTCCGTTTGTAATGTCAATCGCTTAAGAACCGTGTCGAGCTCCGGCGTGTCCGGCAGGATGACGTGAAACGCGCTTTCGAGCGTCTCCCGCATTTGGGCAACGCTCGTAAGCATGCGCCGTTCCGTGTTGCCGTTCAGATGATGCACGGTCAATCGGTTATTGAGCAGCGCATAGCGGCGATCCTGTGCGGGACGCGCCGCGAGTAATCCGGTGACAAAACGGGAAGCCGGGTGTGTTGACAGATACCAATTCGCCATTTCGTAATCTGGCAACAGATGTTCTGACAGGTCAAATCGATAGAGCGACACCCACTCGCCACGAATTTTGACTTGCTCGATGAATTCGTCCTTATCCTTCACCAGCCGAAACGGTTCA
>BQIX01000566.1 GCA_021604145.1 Nitrospirales bacterium | reverse complement strand
GACAAATCATGCAATTGATGTCAGAATTCTGGCCGCGACCAATAAAAACCTTGATGATCTCATCGCTGAAAGCACATTCCGGCAAGATCTCTACTACCGGCTCAAAGTGGTCCATATTCATACACCTCCGCTTCGGGATGTCCCGGAGGATATTCCGCTCCTCGCCGCGCACTTTTTAACACAGCAATCTCGTTTGATGAAGAAAGAGGAAAAGTATCTGAGTCTCAATGCCCAGCGCGCCCTGAAAACGTATCACTGGCCAGGAAACATTCGAGAACTTGAGAATGAAATGAAACGGATAGTGGCAACCCTGAGACGGGTGGTGGTTTCCGAACAGGACCTCGAAGAACACATTCGCACTCAAAGGAAAGAGACGGAGCCCTTCTCGCGATCAGGCCACAGTTTGCGTACGCTCCCTCAGGCCATCGCCCAATTAGAAGAGCAGATGATTCGAGAAGCCTTGCAAACCTGCCGATCGAATCAGGTGCAGACAGCGAAACTTCTAGGTCTGAGTCGACAAGGCCTGATCAAGAAAATGAAACGATTGGGCATCTAGAAGAAAAGAACGTGTCTCGTCGCTCGTGCCTGCGCGCTGTAGCGCTCTGACGCGCAAGCGTGAATCGTATCTTGTTATTAGGAGATAGACATTGTATGCGAGATCTGGGATCCGAACAACGAGCGACGGTATTACGAATTGAGTACAATTCGTTCCTGCGGTCCACTCAACACACGATACACCATCACTGGGCCTTGCATGCCAGCAAGACTAACAGAACCCACTTCTTCCGTCTTCCAACGGGCATCAAGATGGCACTGGGTTTCCTTCGTGATTAGAAGACTGCCAATATCCTGATCGGTATCAAATCTCTGCCGTTCCTTACCAAGCTGTTCCAGCCGAGCGGCAACATTCACGACATTACCAACAGTCGTATACTTCAGCCGCTGCGTGCCGCCGACATTTCCCGCGATGACGAGTCCACTGGCTACGCCGACTCTCACTCTTCCACCCGGAATAGAATCCTGGGCATGCAACTGATTCACCCGCCGTATTTCGTGAATGAGTGCGACTCCGCATTGCACCGCATTAATCGCGTCTTGACGAATATCGTTTTCTTCTGTTCGGACTAACGGCACACCAAAGTTCGCCTTCACGCCATCACCAAAGTAATCATCGATTACTCCGTGATATGTCGAAATGACGCTGGACATGGACAAAAGATAGATATTCACCCATTCCATGAGCGCCTGAGGCGACAATTGTTCCGCCACAGATGTAAATCCTTCGAGATCGGCAAACAACACTGTGGCCGTTAACTTTTGCGGACGAATCCGTCCATCCTGCAGAAACTGATCACGACTATTCCAGATGGTTTCAGCAACCTCATGAGAGACATGCTGTGAAAAAAGCTGCATCAGCATCGCCCGTTCTTGTTTCTCCCTTTTCGAGACCCATGCGGTCGTGAGACTACCCGCACTGATCCAAGTCATGGCAGCAGGAACGAGGGGAACCCACCAATGAGCCAGAAAGAATCCATATATGATCAAGATAATCCCGCCGATCCCGCCGCCCAGAAAAACAAGCACGCGCCAGGGGGACACGAGTCTTAAGGCGCAGAGAGCTCCCAGGATTCCCCACGCGATGATCCAGCCAGCCTCCAGGCCTTCGGATGCGGAACGGATTGGAGGCTCATGCTCTAGGGTCATCCGTAAAAACTGACTGACGATATGCGCATGGAGTTCCACGCCTGGAACCTGTTGATCACTGTCTCGACCAAGACTCAACGGTGTGTAAAAATCATCTCTTACACTTTCTGCAGCAGACCCAATTATGACAATCTTGTCTCTAATCAATTCCCGATTCACGTTACCAGTCAGAAGTGAAGTCAGTGAAAAACGCGTAAACGAATCCTGCTTGCCGTAATACTTCACGAACATTTGATATCCGTTTGCGTCGCTGTCGACATATCCTCCATCAGAAGATTGAAACCTTGGAATCGTGGTCTGACCAAGTCTCATAAAGGCCGGATGTGTCGGATCAGGGTGAGGCACAATCCCATTTTTCTCCAAATATTTGAACGCAATTAACAAAGAAAAGGACGTGGCCACACCACGCTCGTCCTCTAAAAACAAGAATCCCCGTCGAACAATTCCTCCAGGGTCAACGAGGATATCATTGAATCCTATTTGATCAGTGCCCTGTAAAATATCCGGCCCAGACACCCCACGCCCCGTGTGATCCGGAAATTTCCTGACGGTTATTATTCGAGAATCACCCGATAATATCGCGCGCAACTCACTTGTTCCCGGCTGAACGGCTCTGTCACGATAGAGATCTAAGCCAATGACACGCGCACCATACGTCGTCAGAATTTCCAACGTTTTCGCAATACGTTCATCTGAGAGAGGCCATTGATCGAGGTGCTGAAGATCATCTTCTGTGATGGTGATCAAGACAATGCGCGGATCTGGATTCACAGGGACTGCGGTGATCCTCACCATCCAGTCATAGGCACGAAGCTCGAACATCTCCAGCAAGCCAAACTGCCGGCAACCAATCACCGCCAGACCCACAAGGAGACCAATCCCGAGCACACGAACCGGAGATGACCGAAGGACCGTGTGTAAAGAGGTCATCGTAGACCTAGAAAATTTAGAGCCAATTATTGATAAGGAGGAACGGTGACCAATAACCAGGATGTTGATAGGAAGGATGGCTCATCAATGTCTTCTTCGCAATTTGTAAAGCCATAGCTTTGGATACTGACACATTTTGTAATTGACGATAAAATTCCGTGATCAGTTCTGACGTCGCTTTATCATTGATAAACCATAAGGTAGCCAACGCACTGCGGGCACCGGCTTTAATCGCAACACCGGCTAGTCCGAGAGCGGCCCGATCATCCCCCGCTGCGGTTTCACATGCACTTAAGGTTAATAAATCCAGTGGGGTGTCTCGAAACTGATACAGACCGATCAAT
>BQIX01000565.1 GCA_021604145.1 Nitrospirales bacterium | reverse complement strand
GGCCATGAAATTAATTGGTGTAGAAGGCGAGCGTCTTCCCATCCCTGGCGACGAAGAGCAAACTCAAGATTTCTTGTTCATTGCCTTTCCTGGATTTTTTGCCGGGACTCCACAAGATTTTCTTGAATTCTTTGATGGGGAGTTTAATGGTGGAACGTTCGCCACAGCCGGATATTTTGCACAACGGCCCCGAGCCTTAAAGAATACACTCAAAGGCCGGCAACAATTCGCGAATCCCTTAGAAATTACCTGGTTCAGTGTTGCGCCGTTTCAACTTGGTACTCCAAAACCCGACGGCAGTGCCGTGGCCGTCAAATACAAAGTGAAATCCTGCATCGAAAGACAAAGTCCGCTTCCGGAGAATCCAACGGATGACTATCTTGAAGAAGCGATGGCCAAGGATTTGGCTCAAGGCGATTGGTGTTTAGAGTTTTTGATCCAAGTCCAAAAAGATCCAGAGACAATGCCCATTGAAGATACCTTAGCGATCTGGGACGAGGCCGAATCGCCGTTTGTGAAAGTCGCCACCATTCAGATTCCTCAACAGACGTTCACCTCAGATGCCCAAAAACTATTCTGTGAAGATCTCTCGTTTAATCCCTGGCACGGTTTAACCGTCCATAAACCACTTGGGGGCATTAACCGAGCCCGCCGAGATGAAATGAAAACCATCTCCGACCTCAGACTCAAGCAGCGCGGCGTACCCCGAACTGAACCGACAGGAGATGAATCGTTTTAGCGAGTCTTGTTTCCTAGACTGCCCCCTTGCTCAAAACTTCCTAGTTGAGTTTTGTCTGAGCGACCACACCAAACGAAGCTTCTAAAAAGCAAATTAGTCTTCTTACTCAGACGACCTTCCCAAAATTTCGATAATATGATATATTGTATATACACTATATGTACGTGGAGAGCCTTATGGAAAGTCAAATGATTGTCAGAATTGATCAGATGGTTAAAGAAAAGTTGACGCGACTGGCCAAGCGCGAAGGGAAGAACACCAGTCAAGTTGTTCGGACCTTGATAGAACAATATGTGCGCGATCAAGATATAGAGGGATACGTCTCTGAGTTGTGGAATCGCATTGGTCGTCGTCTGACCGCTAAGGGGCAATCTCAAACAAGTATTTCCAAAGTTATTAAGCGCGTACGAACACGCAAGTCGTGAAAGTTGTCATCGATACCAACGTGTTTGTCTCCTCCTTTTTTGGTGGAAATCCTAGGAAAATTGTGAATTTGTGGAGAGAGGGAAGTATCGTTCTTTGTCTCTCGAACGCGACTCTAGATGAGTACGTGGGTGTACTCCAAGAAATGGGGCTAGAGGAGACAGAAGAGCTTGAGGAATTGCTGGCATTATTCGCAAGAGGCTATAACTTGAGGTTTATAGCAAACCCTCAAAAGTTTCAAGTCGTTGACGATGATCCAGACGACGACAAATTTATCGAAGTTGCGGTAGCCTTAAGAGCCAAAGCAATCATTACCGGTGATAAAGCCTTAAAGGCAATTAAAGCATACATGGGCATTACGATTTTCACTCCTCGAGAATTCTTAGACTTCTATAATCGTCAGAACTAATTCATTCTTTATAAGTCATCTCTTCACATTAGGACTTATAGTCGGAATTAACAGTACTCACAGCAATGAAACCCATTTTTGACCTTAGACTCATGCAATGCGGCGTGACGTGAACCGAACTGAACCGAACCGAACGGGTTTTCTTTTAATTTGAGATTTACAATGTATTTTATGAACATCCATTTTTATAATCTACGTAGGATTTAAGCTCTACATTATTGCTTGTTCAATATGCCACATCCAGGAAAACCGTATCTTGCCAATATATCTCATCTACCAAGCCCTTTAACCCATATTGAAGAAGAACTTGCAATTGAGAATTATTGGGTAAATTCTTGCATCCAAAAATTTTGTCAAGTACTGCGGTAGCTTGTGTTGTTTCAGGGAGACCACATTCTTTAAGAAGTACATCGCCCTGATCATCGTCAGCAGATTGGAATACTAATAGTTTCCAGTGCAGAGTTCGGTCTCTATTGGCCCGGCCCGTTGAAACCACTATTTCGATGTCTGACACATCAATTGGAATGTCTCCTGTATTGACTTGATCTGCATTTAGTTTCTTCCAACCTCTAATGTAAGGCAATCCTCCTCCAGACCTCATGACTTCAGAATAGATCATTTTTCCCGCATCCAAAAATTTTTTATCTTGAGGACTAATAATGCATCCACTATAAAAAAAAGGAAACACCAAAATAATCAGTAGCCACAGATTTCCCAGAATTCTTTGTTTGGTTTTTCTTTGCTCCATTAGTTCCTCCTCTAAACGAAATACTAATCATCAAATAGATTTATGATCTTTAATTTCTGTATTCTTCTAGAAAGGAGATCTTGCTTCCTGACTTATTTATTTTCGAACATAACGGTTTGTCGGAAGTGCCATTTTCCGTGTATAAATATGCTTATACTCCCAGCGTGTAAACCCTTTGGAATTCTGGAACATCTTTCTGTATTCAGCTTTTCGTATTTATTATCCTTTTCTTTATATTTTACTGTTCTCGTGCATCTATAATGTGAATTCCAGTGGGATAAATTTATTTTAGCTTTATCTGCGTGTTCTCCGTGTTCTGAGAGTTGAAATGTTTCAGAATTTCCAATAGATGAACCCAATGCGCATCCATGTTCATCGGTCGAATCATTGGGTGCTGTTAGACAGAGTGTATTATGTCCAGCATATGCAGAGGCAGTTAAAAGTAATGTCATTAGCGTTAGAGAGAAGAACGGAATAACTCGAATAGCAGGTTTCATAATATGCCTCCTTATATTGCCATTGGGCATTGTTAATTTAAGATATATGCATTAAACTTACCTCCTAACCATTTCCAGGGAGGTGTGACGATGCTGAATTGCCCACGGTGTGCCAGTGCGGACAATGTCAAAAGTGGGACCAACAAAGGCCGACAACGCTACAA
>BQIX01000564.1 GCA_021604145.1 Nitrospirales bacterium | reverse complement strand
TTACAGCCACGGCTTCGATTCGTTGATCTTGTAAAGTATGAATGATGCGTTCGATCCCCGTCAGGTCAAGTGGCGTTACAACCTTCCCTTGATAATCCACACGCTCCGTGACCTCAAAGCATCGTTCAGGAGGAATTAATGAAAGAAGAGGTTCAGGCACTAAATCATACAATTGCTCTCGTGTCTGTCGGCCAATCACCAACAGATCCCGAAACCCCTTCGTGGTGATTAAAGCCGTTGACGACCCCTTTCGCTCTAACAGAGCATTGGTCGCCACCGTTGACCCGTGAACGACAACTCGGGAACCGATGGCTGGAATGGTCTTCAATCCCTCAAGAACCGCGACCTCCGGATAAGCCGGTGTCGATAGACGCTTAAAACTTTGCACAGTCCCATCAGTGTCGTCGTGAACGACAAAATCAGTAAACGTCCCTCCGATGTCTATACCAATTCGTTGTCCTCGACAACCTGTCATTGATCTACCAGACACGGATTATCACCTTAATGCAAGAGACTCAGTATTCCGCTCAGCTCACAGAACTATCGCAGTCTCTAGGGTACCTATAATAAAAATGTTCAGCATGGTCTATCATTCCCCAACAAAAGACAGGTAGAGAATTCGGATGTGACAGTCCGGTACCGTATCCTAGCACCTGTAATCCAATCAATTTTTTAGGAATGCCTTTCTCGAATCGAAGAGTTCCATCATCTGCTGACGAACTTAGCAGTACCTTGTCCTAAGGAAACCTGTCACTAAGGAGATAATATCTGAATTGCCGAGGAGGATCGAGCGGAATACCCTGAAGGAATCACAGAAGGTCTTATTGAACAAATGAACCTAACTCACCCTTTGAATGTCCCTTTCAGCACAACAACTCTTGGACTGCCACTACTGTTATCTAACACCCTTACCATCGCGGTATGACTCCCTTGCGAGACCGACGTAAAGACAATCTGCATAGTACATGACGAACCAGTCGACAGCCTAGCCTTCACACATTGATTATCAGCTAGTGAAAAGGCTTCCGGGTTTTTACCCACAAGTTCGACGTTCACCACCTGAAGCGGGCCCAGCCCGATATTGGAAAGTCGTACGGTTTGCTCACGGGAATCCGAATGAGCACTGTCGGCTTCAAATTCGACGGAATCGGTACTCATCGTTGCAAGCGGAATAGCCCCCCCACCGCTCAGAAGCACAGAAATCGAATCGGAATCGCTATCTGCTGTCACAAGATCCGGCAACTCGTCCAAATCAAAATCTTCAGCGACGACTGCCGAGGGAACTGCCCCGACACCGAAGTTCCCAGCATTCCGATAGGTTGCTACTCCATTGCCGAGGAGAACTGACACACTATTCGAATCTCGATTGGTCACCACCAGATCTAATTCATTATCACCATCTAAATCACGAATAGTGACCGCAACCGGACTAAACCCCACCCGAATTGATCCCCGATTCACAAATTGCCCGTCATTGCCCTGCAACAGGACAATGACACTATCGGAAAAGACACTTGTCGTCACCAAGTCTCCACGTCCATCCCCATTCAAATCCGCTCCTGTAATCGCACTCAACGACAGACCCGCTTTGATCTCACCTTGTAATTTGAATTGGCCGTGCCCTTGATTAGCCAGCAATGAAATCACTCCGTTCGGAGTACGCCAACTTGCCTGACTCCACGTCACGGCTACATCCACAAGACTGTCCCCGGTCAGGTCATGAACATACACGCCAGTTGGAAACATCCCGTTCCGACCATCTGTTTCATAAAATGTCGGCTCACTAAATTTTCCGGCTCCCTTATTGAGCAGCACTGACACACTAAAAGGAGGATAATACCCGAATCGCCCACTATTGGCTGTGACAATATCAACACTGCCGTTATTATCAACATCCTGCAAGGCCACAAAGGTCGTACCTTTTCCTGACGGATAACTCCCGGCCTTGGTAAATACTCCAGTCCCTTGCCCGAAGAACACGACGATCTGATCAAGCCCACTCGTGGCCACAACCAGATCTAACAGATCATCACCATCGAGATCACTCGTCGCCACAGCCATGGGAATTTTGCCGACGCCAAAAGACACAGCCGAACGAAAGGTTCCGTTCCCGTTACTCAACAAGATGGAGACATCATCAGATGTACTATTCACCGTGACAATGTCGAGCAACCCATCTTGATTAAAATCTCCCGTGGCCATCGATTGAGGCGTCCGCCCCACAGGAGTACTCGCGGTCGGCGTGTATACAAGATTTTGTGCCAACGCCGGTTGAACCGTCACAATAATCAAGATGCTCCAGAGTTGAGTCCTTGTGAAGAATCGGAAGAAGAACTTCATTCGCAACCTCAATGATTGACAGGTTTGGTGTAATCTTTGATTAAGGCAATTTCAATCGCTTCTGTTGGAGCAATCCCACGATTGCGGACTCGAGCAGACCACGAAGGATATTTCCTCAGCGTGGTAAAGATTGACTTGACGACATCCGGCATGACTCGCGACTCCCAATCATGCAGCCAGGCCTGCTCATCTTCATCGCCTTCATAGTCATCAGAAAAATGTGCTTCTAAACTAAATGACACGGTAAACGTCTTGTCTTCATGATACATAAATTCATCCCCTTAATTCGAATACCATAGATAGAAGGCAAGGTCTCCTTATTGTCAGCGACAAAGCGCCTTACCTATAATATCCTTTACGATGACAAAAAAGGAGGGTTCGAGCGCATGCCAATATTCTCATTCATTTGCCAGGAATGTTCCCATCATTTCGACTCTCTTGTCCAGGGATCCATGATCCCTGAATGTCCGAAATGCCAGGCCAAGAATCTGGAGAAGCAATTATCGGCGTTCGCCGTTGGTGGGAGTAATGGAGGATATGCCATGGGAAAAGGCCCAGGAGCTTGCGGTTCATGCGGGGATCCGCGCGGTCCGGGTTCGTGCTCACTGAATTAACCACGTCATTCATTGCTCGTGCATCGTATCTCGTTAAAGAAACACC
>BQIX01000563.1 GCA_021604145.1 Nitrospirales bacterium | reverse complement strand
CTTGCAGCAACTGCCTGATGTGTCCATGGGGCAGATCTTAGACCGAACTCTGACGGATACCGAACGTGGTCTTGGTGCCGCCCACATTTCGCTCACGCCTGAAGCCCGTTCAATGCTCATTCGGTATGGCAACGGGGATGCTCGTTCAATGCTGACAGCCCTAGAGTTTGTCGTCAATCAATTGAAGCCTTCACAAGATGTGCCTGCCGCCATTGGACTGGAAGCCGTAGAGGCGGCGCTGCAAAAAAAGGCGCTTCGCTATGATCGAGATGGTGAGGAGCATTTCAACCTGATCTCAGCCTATATCAAAAGCCTGCGAGACTCTGACCCTGATGGAGCCTTGTATTGGCTTGCACGAATGTTGGAGGGAGGAGAGGATCCAAAGTTTATTGCCCGACGTCAGTTGATCTTTGCATCAGAAGACGTTGGGAATGCCAATCCGCAAGCGTTACTGATTGCCTCAGCGGTCTTTAAGGCTGCGGAGGTGATCGGCCCTCCGGAAGTCCACATTAATCTTGCTCATAGCACAACCTATTTAGCTTCCAGTGCGAAGAGCAATGCGTCGTATGTGGGATTGAAAGAAGCGATGCAGGATGCCAAAGAGTTTGGCAATCTACCGGTTCCGCTCCATCTTCGAAATGCGGCAACGTCGTTGATGAAAGGCCTGGGTTATGGCCAGGGATATAGATATGCCCATGATGATCTCAAGGCAAAAACAGAACAGACCCATCTGCCTAGAGAGTTAGAGGGTCGACGGTATTATAGGCCTAATAATCCTCCACCTTCTGCTGATGATAAAGAAGATTTCGATATATAAGATAATGAAATTATTTAAACTTCCCACGTTTTTCCTTATTCTCTGTCTCCTGTATTCTTCACATGGTTTGGCTTTTGGCTTGGATCAAGCTCTAGAGCTCTTACGACAAGCAACTGAAGTTGTTGCTGGGATAAAAGGGTATAAGCGCCGTCCAACACGGGATCTCGTAATTGCCCAGGCAAATTTGGGTGATTGGTCTGGAGCTATGCAGACGGTTGAGTTAGCGGAAAGTTCATCTGAGAGGGATTCGATATTATATTGGATTGGAATTGCCAAAGCAAAAGCGGGAGACTTTGAAGGTACCTACAATATAGCGACTTCTCATCCCCAAATTTTAAATCGTGATCAGCTATTAAATCTTGCAGCCAGTGCCGCGGCAGAACAAGGTGATATTAAAAGGGCTTTTTCGATCGTTAAAGAGATCTCGGTTGAATCAGGGCATTGGATATGGGCACAAGAGCACATTGCGATTGCACAAGTGAAAGCAGGAGATATAGAAGGGGCTATGGATACAGCAGACAAGTTGGCCAGAGAGAATTCATATCCCTTTCGTGGTGTTTTTCGAGCCTATGCGATATTAGGAAATCTCGACGAAGTAGTTAAACGTTCGAAACGCATATCTGAATATTGGTTGCAGGGATATTCTCAGTTAGGAATTGTATCGGGCCGACTTGAAATTAATGATATAGATGGAGCAAAAACTACAGCAGAGATTATTGAATGGCTACATGCCAGGGGACTCGCGTTTATCGCTATTGCCGACAAGCAACTAGAGAAGAATTTCAAGCAAAAGGCAAGGAAAAGTTTAAAGGAAGCACTGAGGGCTATCTTAAGAATTCCCCAGGGTTGGATAAGAGGGGATGCATTATGGCGGATAGCTGTGCTTCAGGCAAAGTCTAACGATATAAAAAAGGCACGTCTTACCGCGGACGAGATTCAAGCAGGAGGGCATCGGGACTCGGCCCTTCGAGATATTGCGATACTCCAGGCAGAAAATGGAGATTATTCTGAAGCTCTACAGACTGCTGTTGGATACGAGGGGTCTGCTTTCCCTGATCCTTTTCATTTCGTCATCCATACGCAAATTAAAAATGGAGATCTCGTGGGTGCGAAGTTGTCTGCCTCAAGGGTCCCTGAAAAATTCCGTGCTGAAGCTCTTGCTCTAGTTGCTTTATCCGATGCAAATCCAGATGAGATCCGAGGTATCCTTAAATCCTTTCCTTCACTCTTAAAGGAGGACAGGTTTGAATATGTAATATCTAAGGCCGTAGAGGTTCAGGCGAAAGCCAAACAGTATGAAAGAGTCATGGGTATTATTGAGGAGATTGACGTTCAATATATGCAAGAACTGTCTTTGCGGGCGGTCGCGAGAGTTCAGATAGAAAGTCAAGAATGGAAATTAGCAAAAGTTACGGCAGCCAAGTGTGATAATAAACGAATATTCAAAGAATTAGGTTTTGCTTGGAGTCAGGTAGGGAAAACTCTTGAGGCGTTAGAGTGGGTTGAAAGCCTTTCTGATCCGTTTGCAAAAACATATGCATTGATTGGAATTGCTGAGTCTATAAAAGACCTGGAAGATAAAAAATCTATAGCCAGGTAGCGTTATTACATCAGTCAATCTGAACTAGTAATTGAATGCAGGAAGAAACGCTGTTATGCCTGAAGTTTTTCAAATTGGCTTTTTGCCGTTTCGAGTTGCGTCGAAAGGTCAGCCCACTTGGTTGTCAGCTTTTCGAGGTCCATTCCCCATTTATCCCGTTCCTGGTGCAGCGTATTCCACCGGCTATAGTCTTGGTATGTTGCGGGATCCGCCAGTTCTTTGTCTCGATGGCCGATGCGTTCCTCAAGCTTGGTAATTTCTTCTTCAGCTTTACTTACCTGTTTTTCGACCCGTGCCACGGTTTTGGAGAGTTCACGTCGAGAAGGGCCTTTGGTGGAGGGTTCAGCCGATGATCCATTGGAAGATTGGGTCTTGGATTGTTTAGGCTGGTTATGCTGTTTCGTGGGTTTCGCCTCATCAATGTTTTGGGTCGATTGTTTAATCGATTCCCATTCCTGAGCGCGTTTCCAGAGATAGTATTCGTAGTCGCCAATATAGTCCCTTGCTTTTCCCTCATCAATTTCTACAATGCGCGTTGCGGCGCGGGAGAGAAAGACGGGGTCATGCGAAATGAAGACAATGGTTCCTGGGAAGGTG
>BQIX01000562.1 GCA_021604145.1 Nitrospirales bacterium | reverse complement strand
GCAATGCATGCTTCGAGACGAAAAGGAATGAATATCATGCCCGACATCGTAAAACCTAGCGTCCAAGCCTTCTTGGTCTGTGACACGATCATCATTGATAGTTTGACAGGCAAAAAAAGTATCATTGGCGCCTTTACCCATTTGTGGGCTAAAACGTTTCCTTGCCAACACCCGCAAATGGGCGTGTATTTCTGTCTCAACGACGCGGAGGGAACGTATCAATTTGAAATCGAACTCATCTATCTCAATAAAAACCAAACCGTGGGGAAGGGAGCTCTTTCACCCATCGAAATCAAGAGTCGACTCGAAACTCATGACTTTGGACTGAACATCTCGACCATTGTTTTTCCCGGACCCGGCCGGTATGAATTTCGTCTCCATGCTAATGGGCAATTCATCACCCAAAAAGATTTTCATGTCATTCAGCAGGAAAATCCACCCAAAACACCAACCCCATAGAAACTTGACTCCTAATCTATCGTCTGCGCAAGATTCAAGCGGACTCTAAACGGATAGTGCTACACCATTCGTACCGTTAGGGCATTATCACTTAGAGATTCATCGCATCTACGGAAAATCCGTATATTCAGGATCTCTAGGCAAATAATGAACACAATCAATATTAATTAACAACATCTACAAAGGAGATTGTGATGAGACGAGTAGTTTACCTATTAATTATTAGCATAATTGCTCTTGCAGGTTGTAGCACTAGTGGCAACTTGGGAATAGTTTCTAAAAGTACCGCAGATCCCAGTTCAGCTTTAAAAGGAAATACAAAAATCAAGGAACTCGGCCCAGCGGAAGGACAGGCCTGTCGACACTTTATTTTAAACATTATTCCTTTTGGACATTCAGATGTTGCTAAAGCTGTGGATAAAGCCTTAGAAAAAACAGGCGGGGACGCATTAATTAATGTTTCCACTGAAAGCAGCCTGTACGGATTCATTCCCATCTACAATGTTTACTCATTCACTTGTACGACAGTACGAGGCACGGCCGTAAAATTTGAATAAATATGCAAACTGAAAGAAAGTCTCATCTCCATATGACTCTGGTGAGACTTTCTCTTGATACTCAAACACAATTCACCGTTAATATTTTGGTAGTTTAATTTTTCCCCAAAGATATACTAGGGGAAATAAATCAACTCAAAAAAACTATCGTTCCCAATCGTCTCATTAGCTAACCATTTAATTTACCCCGTCATAGACTTCTCTTCCTTCACTGCCTTTTTCGCAATCCCATCAATCAAATGAGGAAGAATGATCCTCACGAGTCGCCCCCAATAACCGCGCCAGGAAGTAAGCAACAAACGATGCCGTTTTTCCATGGCGTTGATGATCATGGCCGCACAGGATTCCGCGGTTAGATACGTGTGTTGATTCGCGGGACTTTCTCCTACCAGTTGCCCATGTGCATCAATCGACCGCTCATGAATTTTGGACACCACGAAATCCGGAGCGATAATCGTAACCGAAACATTCGCATCCTCCAATTCGATTCTCAATGATTCAAAGAACCCCATCATGGCATGCTTGCTCGCACAATACGCGGTTCGTGTGGGGACACCGGTCACACCAGCCACGCTCGCCACTGCGACCACTCGTCCTTTTGACTGCTTAAGATAGGGCAACGCATATTTTGTACAATAGACACTACTCAAATAATTCACTTTCATAACATGGTCGAATATCGAGAGATCTGAAATCTCTTCCAACGTAGCCCGCATCGATATTCCAGCATTATTCACAAGAACATCCAGAACACCAAATGTCTCAATTGTTTGCTGAACAAGCCGTTGACAGGCCTGCTTGTCTGAGACATCAGTGGGCACGACACACGTAGCGGCTCCGGCCTTCTCGCACGAAGCGGCTAAGTCTAAGAGTCGTTGCTCATTCCTTGCAGCGAGAACAAGCTTTGGCTGTTGTGGCGCTAACGCAAGAGCTAGGGCTCGTCCAATGCCTTCGGAGGCTCCTGTAATGACGATGACTTTTTTTGAAAAAATGGACATATATGCCTTATGGGCTTCGAGTGCTCTCAAGCCAGGTTAAGCCGAACGCTCTACTTCTGGAGTCTTTGTTTGTACGATGTTTCTACTAAGGATGCAAGAGCATTCCATCCTCAGACTAGTGAGAGGTCAAAACATTTTAATTTCGAGCAATTTTATATATTGACAGGCTATCAAGATAAGCGTAGCATTAATAATGTTTCTACGGCATGCGGATGAGTCGCAGGGGAAATCAAGCAATTGCGATTCACACACAAGCCCCTACATGAAAAGGAGGTCTCTCATGGATGACGCTACGCCGCCTGGCCACTTAGCCCCGTCTGTGGTAATGATTGCCTTCCAACCACAACGGCCTTTATCGTTTTTGCCAAGTTGATGTTCCCATCCTGATCAAGAGATGGTGCTCTAAAGCACACTGTTCATATTTCTGACATTCACAGCTCTTCTCATGCAGAGGATGTGAAAAGGATGATGGAAATAGAGTACCTCACCAAGAGGACTCGATTTGATAGCAGAAACAACTGGCCATGATGTAAACGAAAAAGCCTTGTTCGACCTCAGATGGGACGAGACATATCGAAGGCACAAGAAAGACAGCACAATGTGTGCGAAATATGGGCTTCCATCATCTCCGGGGTGAT
This sequence comes from Nitrospirales bacterium, assembly GCA_021604145.1. Lineage (GTDB taxonomy): Bacteria > Nitrospirota > Nitrospiria > Nitrospirales > UBA8639 > JAGQKC01. Next base: position 375 of record BQIX01000562.1, on the reverse strand, counting down.
GGGAGCCCGTTTTTTGAGTATAGACATTCCCGTCATCATGATTATTCATCTCTACTCTCATCTTTATTAAGACCACAGGTCCCTCATATCGTTCATGCTTTCGCCTTGAAGCGAAACGGTATCACGAATCATTTCGACGCGAGGCGGATTCTATATGAATCAAGAAACCATCTCATCATGTTCGACCTTCACACTTCAGCTACCCGATTGGCTACTCAGATACCTGATCAACATCCCTGCATATATCAGCACCATTGATCAAAAAATGGATTTTGTCACGGAGCTGGCTCGTCTGAATGTGAAGAATCGTACTGGAGGTCCCTTTGGTGCCGCAGTCTTTGATTCCAGCACAAACCGTTTAGTCGCTCCCGGGGT
>BQIX01000561.1 GCA_021604145.1 Nitrospirales bacterium | reverse complement strand
CAGGATCCACAAAATCTTGGTGCCATTCTCCGAACCGCTGATGCGGCTGGCGTTCAAGGTCTCTTTATTCCCAAACATCGATCGGTAGGATTAACCGCTGGAGTCGCTCGAGCATCCGCCGGAGCAATAGAGTATGTACGTGTGGCCAGGGCTGGGAATACCAATCGACTCTTGGAGAAACTTCAAGTGGCCAATGTGATGACCTTTGCGCTCGATCCAATGGCGAACGTCGCTTACACCGACATAGATCTTGCCGGTCCGACGGCGTTGGTCTTTGGCGCAGAAGGCCAAGGTATTCGTCCTGGGGTGTTAAAAAAGTGTGATCAGCGCGCCTTCATTCCAATGCATGGGCGAATTGATTCTCTGAATCTGTCTGTGAGTGTTGCGATTGTGTTGTTTGAAGCAATGCGACAGAGACGTGTGGCTGAAGGAGGGAAGGGAAGTCCTACTTTACCTGGATGAGACCTTCTTGAATAGCCGCATTCAGCAGTTGAGCAGCATTTGATACGCGAACCTTCTTCATCATATTGGCCCGATGGGCCTCAACAGTCTTCACACTAATTTTCAGCCGTTGGGCAATTTCTTTATTCTTAAGCCCAGACCAAATAAGCTGCAGAATTTCTTGTTCCCTATCCGTTAAGGCTTCTGGTCGCTTACGCTTGATTGGAGGAAGATCACGTTTTTTCACTGGTGGAATCCCTAACATGGATGCATCAAATTACTCAGCAGATGGAACTATGGTGAATCAAAATACGATCCGGGTGACTCATCAGACTCTCACTGCGCAATCAAACACTTCAATGCAGGATAGCTATTTGAGTCGGCCATAGGTAGGGGATCGTAGCAGGCCACTTTCTGAAAGTAAACTAATGATTTTACGTAGATTCGACTAATATCCAACGTGAATGGGAGATGGACATGATACCGTTGCTGTTGGAGTATGGATCGGTATTTTTCTTTGGGTTAATTATCGGAAGTTTTTTGACTGTTTGTATCCACCGCATACCACAAAATCTCTCCATTGTATTTCCACGATCTGCCTGCGTAAATTGTAACCAGACTATTTGCTGGTATGACAACATCCCGGTCTTGAGTTTTCTCTTTCTGCGCGGACGTTGTCGACATTGCCAAGCCGTGATTCTCGCTCGCTACCCAATCATCGAATTGTCGAATGGGTTGGGATACATGGCTATCCTCTGGAGATTTGGATGGGGATGGGAGTCGGTGGTTTATGCGATCGTGTTTTCTGCACTTTTGGCAATTACCTGGATTGATTGGGACCATCAGATTATTCCCGATGTGATTTCTCTTCCAGGAATCGTTCTTGGGATTGCAGCGGCATCAACTGTCCTGCCAACTGGTTTTGTGAATTCTCTTATTGGGGTATTAGTGGGTGGAGGGGTCTTATTGTTTATGGCCTGGATCAGTCCATTCTTATTTGGCAAGGAAGGGATTGGGGGAGGGGACATTAAACTCTTAGCGATGGTCGGGGCATTTCTCGGCTGGAAAGCGGCCTTATTGACCCTCATGTTGGCCTCGGTCGTTGGATCGGTTATTGGAATTGGGCTCTTAATTTTTAAGATAGTAGCAAGAGGGCAATATATTCCGTTTGGTCCGTATTTGGCGCTTGGGGCGGTGTTAACGCTATTTTTTGGAACAGACATGATGGCTTGGTATTTTGGACGATTTTGATGAATTCTGACTTAACTCAGCCGCGTGCAAGGGATGGATACAGCCTCATCGAATTAGTGACTGTCTTAGGACTCTTGTCCATCATGGTTCTTTTCAGTCAATCCTGGCTCGTTTCCCAGCTACCGAAATGGCGATTGAATGGAGCTGTACGACAAGTCGTCGCAGACTTAATGGCAGCGAAGACTCAGGCCGTGACGCAAGGAAACAAGCAACGGATCACATTTCTTGATGCTCACCGCTATTCTATTCTTGATGACGACAACAACAATGGGAAGTTTGATCCAAGGGAGTTACTTGCTATTCGCGACATTCGTATTGACTATGAGGATGTGAGTCTTGCCGCGACGAACCACCCAATTTTTCATCCACGTGGGACTGCCTCCAATCTTGCAACTGTTACCCTTTCCAATTCTGCAGGGTCTAAACGTGTGACGGTTGGGATTACCGGTCGAGTGACAATTAAATCATGAACGAGAAATTTTTCATACCGCAAGGCCTCAAGGTTCCATCTACAATGGTCACGAACCAGGGAAGTAGCCTCTTGGAAGTCTTGATGGCCATGGTCCTTGTCTCGGTTGTGATATTGGGAATTTCTGGATTTTCCACTGTGTCAATTCATGGCATGACGTTCAGTCAGAAAATGACGATAGCGGCCACCCTTGCGCAAGATCAACTCGAAGATATACGTCGAATTGGATACCGGCCGTCAGTATCAGGAGTGGTTACAAGTACGGAACCCTATGGCTCCATGAAAGACACACCGTTCTTTCAAAGAACCGTTGTTCTTGAAGCCCAAACACCAGGAAAGGGTTTGCAAACAGTAACGGTCACTGTGACGTGGGATGCTGGTTCGCATTCGACGTCGTTCTCGACGATGTTGGCTGAGTAAGGCGTTGGAGATTATGGCAAGGAACGATCAAGGGTTTACGCTTATTGAAGTCGTCATGGCGTTTGCCTTGAGTGCACTGACGCTCGGTGCGATTTACGCCATTTATTCAAGTCAAGTGAGTGCTCAAGTCGTACGAGAAGACACTCTTGATATGCAACAACATGTTCGGGCAGCCATGGATGTAATGGCTCATGAACTCAAGATGGCCGGCTATGATCCGCGTCAGGTCAATCAAGACAACAATCCTCACAATGACTTTAACGGCATTGCCTATCACCCCACACAACTTCAAATCAAAGCCGATCTTAATGGAAATGGAGTTCCGGCGGATGCAAACGAATCTATTCAATACTCACACGATCAGGCCACATTGACCTTACGTCGTGATACCGGTGGAGGGCGACAACCGCTGGCTGAACATATCGAAACGTTTTCCATTCAATACTTTGATCATA
>BQIX01000560.1 GCA_021604145.1 Nitrospirales bacterium | reverse complement strand
CATTTGCTCTTCCATCGCATTGTGGATGAGCATGCGAAGAAACATGGAGATGACGGACCCTTTTTCTAAACTTCCACCAGGCGGAACAGCAATTCGGCCTTCTTCCACCATCTTGTCCAGCCACTGTTTTTGATCTGGGGTGATATGGAGTGGAACTTCGATTAACGGAATCTTTCCAAACATATCCATAACAACTTCCTCCTACTACCAATGCGATAATGTCTTAAGATCTTATGAACGGGCTTTATGATGCACGGGGGCATCAAAGCACGCGCCTTTCGAATTTGTCAATCTATTTATTAAATGCAGGAGTTTGCCTGCTTCCATGAGGAGAAACGAATGGGTCTTTGTCTATGAGAGAGAACAAATAACTGTATACTTAAGATGTGATAGTCGAGATCAGACCTGCCAGACGGTGTCAGAATTTATCAAGCTGTTCTCGAAAGCGGACGTTCAATAGATCTTTGGGTTCACGTCGCGAATGGCTCAGATCGGCCAAAAACCGCCATTGATATGCTACGCATAAACGCAGTTAGATCTACGTACATCAAAAGATCAGTACCGACTCAAGAGTATCCATAGGGAATCGTTTAGGTGTTCCGTCGGAACGGCACTGTCGTCACCCAGGGGATGTCCCCACGATTGCCGTGCACGAAAAAGAGACCCTCATCGGGGATATCGGACCCTTCAAGTTGACTGGCTGCACGTCCGAATGCCTCTTCGATTAGCTCCTGGACATTGCCCGGCTCTTCGTGAGTTGCTACCAACTGTACAGATCTTTCCTCTCCAAGAGGTAGGACAGCAACAACAGCCCCGTGGGTATCCTCGTTTATGCGAAGCCGATTACGACTTTGAACCACAGCCACAGACAAGACTGTCATTCTGTCGCGGTTTGCCGAGGGTTCGATGAAGACGACTGATGTAGGCCACGACCTTCTGTCTTTGGGGCCAACGCAAAGGGTTGGAGTCAGGGCAACGAGCTGAAATCCAATAATTGCTTGCTTCTCTTCGGTGAAACTCGGACGCCACTTCTTCCATACCCGGTCTTGTCCTTCACGGAGGAAGTCTGGTCGTGTCCGGATGAACTCTTCTGTGAATCCCACCCGCCAAGTACCGGAAGCATGTAGGCTCACCTTCCATTCGCGGAGGTTGTCTCTGCATTTGACATAAACATCTTGGCCTTGTACCCAAACCCTCCATGAATTGGTGCTTGGGCCAGTTGGAGTACCCACCGCAACTCTCAGCGGGGACTGAATTTGGGGCAGAGGCGTCTCAGGAGGATCTACCCACAGATGAATGGTCTTGGGCTCGTTATCAGACATCTGTCCTAATTACTCCTTCTGGGCGTTCATGGCGGGGGCTCTCCGTTTTCCTGCCATGACCGTATGTAGTGCGTTACAGGAAGGTTAATCTGATAAAGGATTAGATCAAGCAATGACAAGCCTGATAAAGTCTACATCGGGTGAACGTCCCCTTTGCGGCACTATTGCAAACTTCCGCTTTGGGTCGAAAGCGACCTGTTTCATCATAATAGCGGCTTGAATGTTCGTTTTGAGGTGAGGGCTATATCTGACTTTGTTTGTAGGTCGGATCTGACCCTTATACAACTTAGGCAAGGTCTAAAACGTCGGCCATGGTGTACAGGCCGGGGGGTTGTGACACAACCCATTCAGCAGCGCGTAAAGCCCCCATGGCAAAGGTATCACGAGTGTGGGCTCGGTGGGTGATTTCAATTCGTTCTCCAGGACCGCCAAACAAGACGGTGTGATCGCCGATGATATCTCCAGCACGAACGGTTTGTATGCCGATCTCCTTGGTCTTTCGTTGACCGATGATTCCATGCCGTTCATAGACTCCGACGTCCTCTAAGTTCCAGGCCATTCCCTCTGCTAGCACTTCAGCAATTTTCAGGGCCGTGCCACTTGGTGCATCTTTCTTCTGATTGTGATGGGCTTCAATGACCTCAATGTTGTAGGTTTCGCCTAGGGCTTTCGCAACTTTTCCAACGATGCTCAGGAGGACATTCACTCCGATACTCATGTTCGGGGCAAAAACGCACGGAATCTGTTTAGCTAATTCTTTTAGTTGTTGAAGTTCTTCTTGATCAAATCCGGTGGTGCCTATTACCATGGCTTTGTTTTGACTCACGGCAAGTTGCAGATTTAACAGTGTCGCTTGAGGCGCAGTGAAATCAATGATGACTTGGGCGTCTTGAAGAACCTCACCAAGCGTATTTTGTATGATGACCCCTGCCCGTCCACTCCCCGCCTCTTCTCCTGCGTCACGGTTTAATGCAGGATGCCCAGGGTTTTCTATAGCGCCAGCCAGTTGCATGGTTGCTGATTCTTGGACTAAGGCAACCAGTCGTTTGCCCATACGCCCTGCTGCGCCCATGATAATCGTGTTGACCATAGCGAAGAAATTCTTTAGCCCAAACCGCAGGTCGTCATGACTTGAAATAATTGATCTTGATTTTGAGTTGACATGGGAGTCAGTGGAAGCCGCAGTTCATTCTGAAGTTTTCCCATCTTTGACAATGCGGCTTTGACAGGAATGGGATTCGTTTCATAAAACAAGGCTGAAAACAACGGGGTTAATTTGTAATGAAGTGTTCTAGCTTCTTCATAACTCCCTTTTAATGCCAAGTTGACCATATTGGCCATATCCGCTGGGGCAATATTGGCGGTGACGGTAATCACGCCTTTGGCGCCAATGGCCATCATCGGAAGCGTTAAGGGATCATCGCCGGCGAGCACCGTCATCTTTTCGCCGCATTGCTCAATGATGGAAGAGACTTGCGATAATGATCCACTCCCTTCTTTGATCGCGACGATTGAGGGAATGTCTGCGAGCCTTGCGATCGTCTCCGGCGTCATGTTCACGCCTGTTCGACTTGGAATATTGTACAGCACTAAAGGGATGTCGGATGCCTTTGCCACAGCGGAATAATGCTGAAACAGTCCCTCTTGCATCGGCTTGTTGTAATACGGAGTAATGAGTAGTGCGCCATCGGCTCCGACTTCTTTCGCATGCTTCGTGAACGTC
>BQIX01000559.1 GCA_021604145.1 Nitrospirales bacterium | reverse complement strand
ACAATTAAAACAGCGTATAGATAAAGGGTGCGACAGCAGAGCCTTCTGTTAACACAATCAATCCGCCGAGTAACAACAACATAATCAGAATAGGCGCCAGCCAAAACTTCTTGCGCTCCCGCATAAACGCCCACAATTCTGATACAAATTCCTGCATACGCTTCTCCTCCTTAAAATGGCTTCACGACATGGTCCGGCGTTCGCGCAGCTTTCACTTCACGGTAGCTGGATTTCTCTGAATCAAAATGACAGTGCAATGGCTTCTTTCCCAGCATTCTCATTAGCAGAGAAATCGGCGTCACAAGTACATAGTAAATCACTCCCAGTAGCACTCGCGTATTAAACCACCCGAGTTTTTCGGCAAACCACATCCATCCCCGGTAGAGGGGCATTAACCCAGTTGGCCAAACCAGGGCCATGGTGCCCCATAGACCCGCCACGATGGAACTCCAGATACGAATTCCAGTCCCATGCACCACCAGCGGCCACAGGCCAATGACCAAGAATAGCCCACCCATGAGCCACCCAAAACTCCGTAACTGTTTTGTTGTGACTGTTGAAGGATCAAAACTCATTGTTTGGGCTCCAGTTAATCAAGTTCAAATTCTTGCATCCAACTACTGTCTTTCTCCACAGGAGTCTGATCCTCTTTGCGCAACACGCAATTTTCAAGAACCAAGACATCCATTTCCGTCCGCATGAAACATCGAAAGGCATCCTCAGGTGTTCCGACAATTGGTTCACCCCGCACATTAAACGACGTGTTTATGAGCACACCACAACCCGTTTCAGCTTCAAAGGCCTTGAGCAGCGCATAATACCGCGGATTAGTCTGGTGAGTCACCGTCTGAACTCTCGCCGAATAATCCACATGGGTCACCGCCGGAATATCTGATTTCGGCACATTCAACAAATCGATCCCCCATAAGTTTTTATGTGCATCCGTCAGGGCCAATCGTCGGTCCTTGGAGACCGGTGCCACCAGCAACATATAGGGACTCTCGGCATTGATTTCAAAATAATCAGAAACCCGTTCGCGAAGGACCGATGGAGCAAAGGGACGAAAGGATTCTCGATATTTGATTTTTAAGTTCATGATCGACTGCATTTTTTCGCTTCGAGGATCACCAAGAATGCTTCGTCCTCCCAACGCACGAGGACCAAATTCCATTCGTCCCTGAAACCATCCGATCACCTTTTCCGTTGCAAGCTCATGAGCCACACGGCTAGACAAAGTCTCGTCATCCAAACGTTCATATCGAGCCCCAAGATTTTGCAAGCGCGTTTCAATCTCGTCATTTGAAAAGGCTGGCCCCAGATAACTGCCTCGCATGGAATCGGATTCTCCGTTGGTCGTCCTGGAGTTTCCGTGATATTGATAATGTACGGATAACGCTGCCCCCAACGCACTTCCTGCATCCCCGGCGGCAGGCTGAATCCAGATACGTTTAAATGGTCCTTCACGAAGTAAGCGACCATTTCCGACACAATTGAGTGCGACACCGCCGGACAGACAGAGCGAGTCTAAGCCTGTTTCTTTCTGAAGTCCTTTGGCCAACTGCAGAACAACCTCTTCAGTCACCTCTTGGACCGATCTCGCCAAATCCATTTCCCGTTGCGTCAACTCCGACTCAGGTTTGCGTGGTGGCCCTCCAAATATTTCGTCAAATTTTGCACTGGTCATCTTCAAACCCGTGCAATAATCAAAATACTCCATATTCAAGCGAAACGTGCCATCATCCTTCACATCCAGCAAATGTTCATAGATGGCTTTTACATAGGTAGGCTGACCATAAGGCGCCAGTCCCATGACTTTATATTCTCCAGAGTTGACCTTAAACCCGGTGTAGTAGGTAAATGCGGAATATAACAACCCCATTGAATGCGGAAAGGGGATTTCCCATAACGGGGTCAGTTGATTCCCATGCCCGACCCAGGCTGAAGTTGTCGCCCATTCCCCCACACCATCCATGCATAACACGGCTGCATCCTGATACGGCGAAGGGAAAAATGCCGCGGCAGCATGAGATTCATGATGTTCCCCAAAGAGGATTGGCGGAACCTCTTTTGTGGAGGCCAACTCCCCGATTCGCACCAATTCTTTGCGCAAAAGATCCTTTAAAAACAGTTTTTCTTTCAGCCATACAGGCATCGCGGCAAGAAAGGAAGAAATCCCCTTTGGGGCAAAGCTTAAATATGTTTCAAGTAATCGTTCAAACTTGAGTAATGGCTTATCATAGAATACAACCTCACTGACATCGGACAAAGTATATCCGCCCTCCTTCAGACAAAACTTCACCGCATTATGCGGAAATCCAGCATCATGTTTTTTTCGCGTAAAGCGTTCTTCCTGAGCCGCTGCGATAATTTCACCATCATGCACGAGACATGCAGCACTATCGTGGTAATAAGCCGAGATACCGAGACTAATGTGTTTCATATCATATACCGTTATGCCTTACCACAGTAAATCAAGGGTTTGGTCACAAAGATTACTCATTAAGACCTAGACGAACCCCAGAAGATAGTTCGATCCATAACCCAATTAATAAGTCACCATCCTTAAAGACTTAGGACATGAATAGATGAGGGATAACGCACCCCAACCTTACGCGACGGCAAGATTCACGCCTCACATTGACCACCTCCCAGATCATGGGATGGTCGTATCATACCCTATTTTTATGTAAATTGGTCACTCACTAAAGAAAAAATTTATGATTTAAGCATCAAAGGCAAGGCCATCTATAGAGGTCATCTGGATCCAGCCAACGACGCTCGAACATGCGACCGTCTCAAACGCTCTTCTCCTGGACTCAAATGCCAGGACTTCACCATCTGATACATGTGTTCTTTCAAAAGAATCACCACGACGATAAATTGATAAAATACGTCAAAGTAGGCGACGTCCAGAAATGTTCCGACGATCATATAGACCACAAAACTGATTTCGACCATCGACGCGTAGTAGCTCATCCATTGAAGATTATCAATTCTCTTACTGAATCGATGGATTTTTCGTAAACTCAGAAAACAGGATATCAGCAA
>BQIX01000558.1 GCA_021604145.1 Nitrospirales bacterium | reverse complement strand
TATGGTCTCATGAAATCTGGTTCGGGAGCCATAGATTCATTTTCTTCTATATTTATGGAAAGGTTATTAGGACTCATTTCACTTTTAGGAACGGCCTTGATAGGATTTTTGTTTTTAAACATTCAACTGGATGAAATACATTCAGTTGCGATTAGTAGGGTTTTTATGACCGTATTTGCTTTGATTGTTGGAGGACTCATTGGTTGCTATTTTGCTATTCCTTGGATTGAACAACGATTAAAGCCGCATAGCAAAGTCACTGTGTTGGTTGAACGGTTACGTCAGTCTTTTTTCTTTTATCAAGGAATAAAAGTGAGATTATGTCTAGCCTTTCTCCTTTCTTTTATTATTCAACTGTTTCGTGTCTATGGCGCCTGGTTCATTGGCCTGGGATTGGGCATAACTGTGGAGTTGGCTTACTATGTATTATTTATTCCAGTCATCACGCTTATATCCATGATGCCAGTATCGATTGCGGGTCTAGGTGTTCAGGAAGGCGCTTTTGTCTACTTTTTTTCATTGACGGGAACGAATCCTACAATCATCCTTACTATGGCATTCATTCTGAGACTCCTCTTGATCCTAGCTGTTTTACCGGGAGGGTTTCTTTACTTAAGAGAGGGTCTGGGGTACAACTCACAACAGGGAGAAGCGCTGAAACCCTAGACATACATAACGACCAAAGCACCTAGTCAATTCTGGGCTATCCGCTGTTTTTTGGTAACTCAATCGACCGAGTGGTTTATCGATGGCTTCTGATTTACTCCTGATTCTAATAGCCCGTCTATATCCGATATGAAGAAGAGATCGATTTTTATTTCTAACACTTGGGTATTCAACTGTCAGGTTTAATAACTTGGGCAAGGCATTTTATTCGCTCAAATCTTAGCTTTTTATTGGCACACTTTTCACCCGTCTCCGCAGAAAGGCCGTGTGCTCGGCCTTGTTGGCAAAGCGACTTCGGTGGAGTAGACTCAATCCGTAGATGAATGCGAAACGGGTTATCCTCCGAAGCTTAAACCGCTTGCGCGCCAAAGCTTCAGAGGCGAGCGCGAAGGAGGATGAGGCTTCGGCAGGTTCCGCCGAAGAAATCTGAAGATGCTATGGGCCTAAGCTCGTTGAGCTTCACAGGGGTGTCTTTCTTATTTGTTTGATTATTTCTGTTTGACAGTGTCCGTCTCAAGCGGAAACGCTAATCTTTCTTTGACTCATTTCGAACCCGACTCTCAGTATGAGAAAAGGCGTAATTATTTATTTCTTTGAAACAGGAAATCTCGTGGTGCGTCTGTTACATGGAAATGAGTTTGTCTCTATCACAGGCGCAGCAAATATCTCAAGACCTGACAGATAGCGACATTGTTCCTCATGATTAAAGGAATAGGCTCTGCCCTCGTTTGTCGTGTTAATGCGAAATTTTTTATTGACTATATGAGGCCTTCCGTACCTACTAGGATGGACTTGTTGAGCAAAAGATGAATCGAGCACCAGAAGAAGCTTCTCGAACAGAATATGATGTGCTGATTATCGGGGGAGGGATTTACGGTGCATGTGTTGCACGAGATGCAGCTTTTCGTGGCTTGAAAGTCCTTCTTTTAGAAAAAGGTGATTTCGGTCATGCAACATCCAGTAATAGCCACAAGATCATTCATGGGGGATTACGTTACTTGCAGCATGGGAATTTCACTCGAATGAGAGAGTCGATTAAAGAGAGGAGTACTCTCGTACGAATTGCCCCTCATCTTGTGAAGCCTATGCCGTTTCTCATCCCGACTTACCAGCATATTGGGGCCAAAAAATCTCTGCTGCGTATTGCGCTGCAGGTCAATGATCTCATTGCGTTTGATCGAAATCACCAATTACCTGATGCCGTCCAGTTTCCTCCAAGCCATGTGATATCCAATGAACAATCCCTGAAGCGTTGCTCAGTCATTAATCAATCAAAATTGACCGGAGGGGCGTATTATTTTGATGCTCAAGTTCATAATTCTGAACGTCTTTTGCTGGCTATGTTGCAGTCAGCTCATGACCAGGGGGCAGATTTGCTAAACTATGTAAAAGTTTCTAAACTTCTCCTGGCTCGTGGTTCAGTTATGGGGGTACAAGCAGAGGATATCTTGAGCCGCAATCTCATGGAAATTCAAGCAAAATTGGTCGTCAATTGTAGTGGCCCATGGTTGGATCGATTCATGTCATCGGGGAATGGTTCAGCTGTCCCCGTTCGAATCCCGCTACTCAAGGCTGTCGTTCTGGTCACCAATTCCCTTGTTGATGGTGTGGCTCTTGGAGTTCCCAGTCAATATTCATACGTTGATGCTGACGCGATCATCAATAAAGGAAGTCGGTATTTCTTTATTACTCCGTGGCGCAATCGATCATTAGTTGGGACCTTTCAAGCACGATATGATGGAAATCCTGATGATGCATGTGTGACCGATGAGGAGATCGAGGCTCAGCTAGAAGAAATAAACGCGAGTCTTCCCGAAGCTAGGATTACACGAAATGATGTCCAGTTGGTCAACTGGGGTCTCCTGCCGAGAAGTGATGCGTTAGGTGTCAACAAAGATGTTCAATTAGCCAAGCATGCTGTGATTTATGATCATGAAAAAAAATCAGGCATCAGAGGAATGCTTTCAGTAAGTGGTGTGAAGTTCACGACTGCGCGAGCGGTAGCCGAAAAAACGGTTGATCTGGTGTTGTTCAAATTAAGGAAACAATCAATTCCATGTACAACTGGGATCGTGCCAGTTTACGGTGGGGATATTTTTTGTCAAGACACGCTTGTTCGGGAAGCAATGGAGCAAAAGCCTGACAGTCTACCTCCTGAATGTGTCTCACATATCGTGAGTACCTACGGGTCTCGTTTCTCTGAAATTTTTCAGTACAGTGGAGAAGATCAGAAATTCGGTGCCCAAGTAATCGCGCATATGCCAGTGACCAAAGCGGAAGTCGTTCATGGAGTAAGGAAAGAAATGGCTCAGACGCTCAGTGATGTGGTATTTCGACGGACGGGGCTCGGCACGATTGGATATCCTGGCACTGAATGTCTCCACACATGTGCCATGTTGATGGCC
>BQIX01000557.1 GCA_021604145.1 Nitrospirales bacterium | reverse complement strand
CCATCCGTTCTTTGACTCCAAACTTACTCGCCAATTCACTGCGCGACAAGAAGAACCCCAAGGTTCGAGCTGGGCCCTTGGCTGGGATACACCGTCTCAACCTTCATCCTCTGGAAAATATTTTTCCCCTTCTGCTTTTGGCCATCTGGGATTTACCGGAACATCAATCTGGATTGACCCGGAAGTTGAATTGGAAGTAATTTTCCTCACCAACCGTGTGAATCCTTCTCGAGAAAACACAAAAATTCGCGCATTTCGTCCCATGATTCATGATGTGATTTATGAGGAAGTTGTTAGGCGGTAAATAGAGATACGCCAAGTTTCAGCAGATGCTGAGTCAATACAATAATTGTTTTTTAACTTTTTCCCCATCCTAGAGTCTTCTCACAACCCACCTCGAATTTCCGCCTCAGTGAGACTAATCCAATCATTTTCGTCATTTCCGCGACCCACGATTCTCACATATTGCCCAGTTTGATCTTGGAAATCATATTCCTCAAGATTCAACGTTCCCCCACTACTTTCTCTAGGCACGTTTGGATCTCCTATGGTGATCCAATGTTGGTTGTCTGTTGATGATTGTATGAAAAAGCGTGCTCTTCGTTCATCGCCTCGATACCAGGCGAGAGAAATCGAAGAAATCACGCGGGTGCTGCCGAGGTTTATGGAAATATACTCGTCAAGGCCATTTGCTGCCCAGCGTGATGTGAGATTGGTATCAATGACGTTATTAGGGACATTAGGCGGTTCATGGCTACTGGCTTCAACCTCGGTGATAGGGAGAACAAGTGGAACGGCTCCCCGCTCAATCGAACCACTATCACAAACGGCATTTCCATCTTCGTTTCCGTCCACAGGCCGTATATACCCTCTTTGATCTGTGGTAGGACAGCCGCCAAATCCACTGCCATGGTCGATGGCTGAACTATCTAATTGTATTCTGTGCGTTCGAGTTGTTCCACCCCAGTTCGAGAGAACATTGAGATTGGGATCAAGAGGATTATTTTCGGTTCCCGTAAGATCAGAGTTGGTCTCAACGTTACAATCTGATGTTAATACGCCGATGATATTTCCACCCTGAGAGGAAATCAGGCCAGGAACGGGATCTGATGGTGGGTTCGGCGTATCGGTTCGGCAGTCAGGTGAATAGCCTAGACTACCCTCAGTATCGATATTGTCTGCAAGAATCGAGTTGACTAATGTGATCTCGCCTATATTGAAGATGCCTCCACCGCCGTGAACTTCGGAGTCAGCATTGCCGGGTGTTGATCTGGCTTGGTTATCTGTAATCGTGGTGAATGAAATGTCGGCGTCCCCATAATTCATGAGTCCACCACCGCGAATTCTCGCAGTATTTCCACTGATGGTGCTATTACGAATTTCCATGGTGCCTCCGGCATTCCGGACCCCTCCCCCACGCGTGGTGAAATTTCCTGTAATCGTACTGTTTTCGATCGTCAGGTCAGCTCCCAAAAAGTTCATGATTCCAGCCCCGGAATGTTGAGTTCCACCTCCACCTGCCGAAGGAGGAGTCTCTATAGTTGAATCGTTGGGAATTCTGTTATCTCGGACGGTACTTCTAAAAAGATAGAGACTTCCGTCATTCGCAATGCCTCCTCCTGGAGCACTTGTTTCATTGTCTCTGACGATGCTGTCCCTGAGTTCTAAGGTGCTCCCTTCCACGATATTGATCCCACCTCCAGATAACATGCTGCCGCCCCTTCCATTTTGTATGGTCAGTCCTGATATTGTGACGTCAGCTGAGTCATTGGATGTACCGATCGCAAAAACTCGTGTTTCATGAATCCCATCCACTGCGGTGACATTGGCTCCTGAACCCTTAATGTCCACATCTTCCGTGATCTGAAGTCGGCCGCCACCTTGATTAAATGGAAGCGTTAATTCATAGACTCCTGGGGGGACTTCAATTGTATCGCTGGCAATCGTGGCATTCGCTTCCTCAATGGCTGCACGCAATGTGCACCGACCTGCATTATTTGTAATGACATCAGGACCTCCATTCACCGCGATTTCACATCGAAAGTCTCCAGGGTTGGCATCGGGCTGATCAATGATGTTGTTGACTCTATATGTACACCCACCCAGCAGGATCGAACAAAGCACAATGATGTTGAGCAGGGGAACGTGAAAAATGTGTTGTTGATATGAACGTTTCATGAATTGACTCCCAGAAAAATATGTATCGTATAGATGAATGAAAAACATGAAGAGGATAGTTCTGGCAATACGCAAACTCTATACCATCATTTCTTGTGCGTTAGTTGTGAGTCGCCAAGCAGTCGTTCTCGATCTGTCGATTTTAAAGCATTATGTTTCGGAGGAAAGAACATATGAGCAACATGATGTTCCTTGGCATAGTATTCAGCATAAAAATTCATTCTTCAGGCATGTCAAAAATTGATTAAAGTCCTCTAAACATAGGACGAATCAAAATTGACCCTTATCTTTCCAAGTGCGATTACGCACGAACAGGAAGAATATATTCGTCATATTCTTGCTCTCTTTGGTTGACTACGATTACCCTTTGTTCAGATCCTTTTCCGATGCCATAATGGTGAGGAGGAACGTATCCAAATGGATAACATGACTATCCATTTGGATATCAATATTTCGACCCCCGGACGACTGCGTTAGTTAAGACTTAGAATTCTCATACAGAATTTGGAGGTCAGAATTTCGGAACGATGATCGCTGAGTCACGCTCAAGTCATTTTTAAGGATAGCCGCGCATGAATGCATCAAATCAGGTTGCTCTACACTCTCTGCTAAAAGAACATTTTGGGTTCACATCATTTCGACCGTTACAAGAAGAAATCATACGTGATGCCTTAGCCGGGCGAGATGTGGTGGCTCTTTTACCAACGGGAGGGGGGAAGTCACTGTGTTTTCAATTACCGGCCTTGCTCCGACCAGGACTCACCGTGGTAATTTCACCGCTTATTGCCCTCATGAAAGATCAAGTGGATGCGCTTCAAGCCAATGGCATTGCTGCGACCTTTCTTAATTCTTCATTAACGGCGCAGGAGTCACATGATCGGTTGCAGGGCTTG
>BQIX01000556.1 GCA_021604145.1 Nitrospirales bacterium | reverse complement strand
TGAAAGATATTGTGTATTACCTCTCAGGCATGGCCTTTATGTGGTTTGCGGCCCATCAAGTGATTGACGCTCATCGATGGAAATAAGTCGTTTTATCCCCATTCTCGGTGGTCTCGGGATCATCCTCGCACTTGCAGGCGTAATTGTCCCGCTTCTTCTCCCTCAAACCCATTGGATCACGACGGTCTGTGAAATCGTGGCATTGCTGTGCTTAACGATTGTTGGCTTCTATCACATTAAATCCATTAAAAATTTCTCACAGCAACGCTCCACACGAATGGGACTCAACAGTATCGTGGCGGTGGTGATAGTTGGAGCGATTCTCGTAATTCTTAATTTCCTCGCCGCTCGTCATGCCCCGGAATGGGACTATTCCGAAACCCAGCACTTCACCCTTTCCAGACAAACCTACCAAGTCCTACGAAAATTAGATCAACCGGTTGCCATTAAAGTCTTTGCTCATGAGCGAAGTCCCAACTTTGCAGCCTTTCGTGATTTACTGAATACCTATACCAAGGAAACGGCAAAGGTCTCTGTAGAATTTATCGATCCAGAGCGGCAACCAGATATGGCCAAAACATACGCCATCACGCAGATTGATACAGCGGTCGTTGAAAGCACAACACAAAAAATCTATCTCAACGAAGCCTCAGAAAATGAAGTCACCAATGCCTTGCTCCGTGTGACCCAAACGGCTAAAAAACGTCTAGTCTTTCTCACCGGCCATGGAGAAAAGGGATTGACCGATCAACAATCGTCTGGTCTCTCTCGTGCTCAAGATGCGTTAGAAAAGCAGGGATATCAGATCGACACTACTCCCCACCTGACAAGTGAACATTTCCAGACAACAGCCACCGTCATCATAGCCTCCCCTCAAGAACCATTGATGGAGGATGAACAACGCAACCTCCAACAGTATCTTCAGCAAGGAGGCCACCTGCTCTTACTCGTTGACCCTCAGAATCAGGACTCAGTCGATAGCCTCACTCAGCATTGGGGCGTAACGCTGGGAAAAGGGATTGTAGTCGATGAAGAACATCGGCTTGGACGCGGCAGCCCTACTGCGTTGCAGATTCGAACATTTACCGGTCACGACATTACCGACGAGTTTACCGTTCCCATCCTGCTTCCTGTTTCTCGATACATTGACTTTGACATGGAAAAAGATCAAGACTGGGACTTCGTGTCGCTCGCGCAAACATCAGAAAGCAGTTGGGCAGAAATGAATACGACGAAGACCACTCCAGAACTGAACACCGATGCGGATGTCGAAGGACCGCTCACCATTGCCGCGGCGCTAACAGCGAAGACTTCACTCCAGGAGGATAAGACTCCGGCCAAGATCGTGATTGTCGGCAATTCATCTTTTGCGACAAATGGCTATTTGACCTATCCCGGCAACACCGACTTCTTTTTAAAAACCGTTGCCTGGCTGGCGGATGAAGGACACCTAGTCTCCATCACTCCCAAGGAACCGGCCTTTCGTCCATTTGTTCCCAATCCGTCTCAGGAACAAGCTCTGCTTTTTTTCCAAGTCTTGTTCTTGCCGTTATTTACTCTATTCCTTGGTTTTTCAGTCTGGAAAAAGCGCCGTCAGCTGTAACAACCCATGCAACCCGACGCCTTCTTATGACACAATACATCTTTCGGTCCAATCATCACCACGTTCTGGCATAGGAAATCATAATCAAGGCGATTCGTTCACCCATGATCAAAGTGAGTTTCAGCATACATAAAAGCTTCATATCGGATATGCATGCATGTTATCGAAGTAGGAGGCGTATCAACTCAGTCATTGGAGTACCAGCAGGATGTCTAGCTCTTACCGATTGACGATCATATTGGCCGTCATCCTATTGGCAATTGGAGGCTACGTTTATTTTGTCGATGTTCCGGCATCCGAACAAGCCATTCAAGTCAAGCGAGAACAACGGCAACTCATTCCATTTGACGACCGTCACATCACTCAACTTACCTTAAAGACCGACCAAGAGCACATAATCTTTGAGCGAGGCGAACGTGGTCGCTGGCTGATTACCACACCACTTACGGCTCCGGCTGATGGGCGGGAGGTCAGAAAAATTCTTCGCGCCTTAACTCTTGGAAAAATTGAACGTGTGATTCAAGAGCAAGCAACCGATATCAAACAATACGGACTTGAACCTCCCCATATGACCGTCACCGTCACAGACGGGCAACAAACCATGACACTCGACTTAGGAAATCCCGGCCCGTTTTCGTCTTCTCTGTATGTGCGCAAAGAAGCGGATAATAGCGTCGTCCTCACCACTCTTGACGTCTTGACGTTCGCAAAAAAAAACTTGTTCACGTTTCGGTTAAAAGACGTGCTATTTTTCAACCACGCCCAGGTGGATCAACTCGAACTTCAGTCTCAAGATCAAAAAACAGTGCTCTACCGCGTTCCTGGCGTTCATGGAATGGGCCCCAATTGGCGTTTTCAGCAGCCAATTGAAGGACCAGCCGACAAAACAACCATGGGCGTCTTATTAATGACACTGGAAGATCTAAAAGCGGAACAGTTTGTGGACACAGAAGAGGAAAAACACGCCCTCAAACAAACCTTCGGAAAGCCTGTCGCCAAGGCCATGATGAAAACCGGAAAACGAACCCATCCTATTGCATTTTATCAGACCGACGGGAAAACCTATGCTCAAACGTCTCAGGAGAACCCGCTGTACGTCGTGAACTCACACATTGTCAAAGAAGTCTCAAAGGGACTATTTGGATTACGCGACAAACGGTTATTAGGCATTCCAGTCGATGAACTGACCATTGTCCGTGTTACGACTCCAAAAGAAACCTATGGGCTCATCAATCAAAATGAGACATGGCTATGGGAAGAAGACCCTGCCACACCGCTGAACCAAAAAACCGTAAAACTCTTAGTCAGTCGCTTGGCAGACTTACCGGCAGAACATCGTATCGCTAAAGAAGAAACCGCACTCGACCAATATGGGTTAACTCAACCCATGTTTAGCATTGTTGCAACCGATCAACGCGGACAAGAACGAGGGCGCCTCCGTATCGGAAACGCGGACCATGGCCTCGTCTA
>BQIX01000555.1 GCA_021604145.1 Nitrospirales bacterium | reverse complement strand
CGGCGTCCACACAATCTCTCTGGAGGAGAACAACAGCGGGTGGCCATAGGTCGAGCGTTACTGACGAGTCCGGAACTCTTGCTGATGGATGAGCCGATCAGTTCACTCGATCTGAAACGAAAACGAGAAATTCTTTCGTTTATTCAACGGTTGGATAGGGAGTTACGTATCCCTATTATTTATGTGAGTCATTCATTACGGGAAGTGCTGCAATTGGCCACGACGTTGGTCATGTTGAAAGAGGGGAAGGTGACAGGCGTCGGTCCATTAGGTGAAGTGTTTGCGCAAGTCGATTCACGATCATTTATGGAAGAAAGTCATATTGGAGCCGTCATTGATAGTACCATTGCGGCTCATGATAGGGAGTTTGGACTCACAAAATTGATGTTTGAAGGACGGCATTTGTACGTTCCACATCAAGCGCAATCGATCGGCAATCGCTTGCGGGTACAAATACTTTCCCGTGATGTGAGTATTGTCGCACGAGCCCCGACGTTTCAAAGTAGTGTGCTCAATATCCTTGAAGCCACCGTCACCGATATTGGAACGATTGATGTGAATCATCCGTTTGTTGATATTCAATTGGATGTCGGGGTGCCGCTACTTGCGACGATTACTCGAAAGTCGCTTATGACATTAAACCTGCACGCTGGGCAACAGGTCTATGCTCAAATTAAGGCAGTATCCTTTAGTCACGAGCATGATGTGTAGCGCTGGCTGTCAGCTACCAGTTCAGGGATTTCCCGATTTCCGAAAGGTCATACCCCCCAAGCGCGAGTAATTCTTGACGAAATGGACGACTGACGATGGCATCGAAGAGGCGGGAGATCGTGGGATGGGATGCCAATATGTCTTTTCGCAAGATCAGATCATACTGTTCTTCGCGTAAGGGGATGAATCTGAGTCCGTACTGTCGAGCCGCCGATTCCACACCGATTCCAACGTCGGCAAGTCCATCCCGAATATGCCGTGCGACTTCCAGGTGCGAAGGAACTTCGTGCTCATAGCCTTTGACTTGTTTGCCCGGAATGCCGGATTTTTTCAGGACGGCATCCAATAAAGTTCTGGCTCCAGAACCTGTTTCCCTATTGACCAATTGAATCCCGCGTTTTGCTAAATCATCAACACTTCGAATGTATTTTGGATTATCTGAGCGCACGATGAATCCTTGAGCCCAGGAGGCAAAGCGTATGCCGACAAAATCTGATCCTCGGACATGTTGCTTTAAATACGGAAGATTGCTTTCGCCGGATTGGGCATCCACTAAATGCACGCCTGCCATATGAACTTCATTCTGAAGGAGTGCCTTGAGGGCCTTGGTGCTCCCCATCGTCCAATTCGTCACCCCAGCGAAGGCATGATGGTGCCGAACATGTTCTCCTGCTAAAAACAGCGAAGGGTCACATCCGGCTATCACAATGTTCTGCTTGATGTGTTCATGATCATGGAGAAGATTGACGTGGACTTGAGAAGCGTGACGATTGTTTTTTGTGTGTGGATGGGTTCCTGTGACGATTCCGTCAGCAGGGACGACATAATTCAGCATATCTCCCAATTGCGATAAAGGTCTGGCCACGACACGGGTACCGACTTGCGAGATGTTCACTCGCAACGGTTGTCCTTTGACTGGTCTGGCTCCCAATAATTCCACTTCCATTTTCTGTCCATCCGGTGAAAGAGAGAACAGGTCTTCAACTGTACATTCTAGGGCTCGAGCTAATTGTAGGGCCATCGACGTGTTTGGGAGATATTGGTTTTGTTCAATCGCGTGCATGGCCTGGCGCGTCAGTCCGACACGATTGGCCAGTTTAATTTGTGAAAATCCCTTGGCTTTCCGCATGGTTAAGATCCTATTCTTGATAGGATCTTCTGTCCCTGGTCTCGCTTGCGGCGTAGTGGGCTTTGTGCGACGTTGTTTTTTATTCATATCAATGCTTTGTTGGCATGCTACCCAACCATTAAGCAAAAGTATAGAGGTGGAGAAATTCGGAATTGATATCACTTGAAAGTGTGACCATGATTCCCTGAGGATGTGCTGAAGAAAGAATTACGAAGAGAGTGACATCGCAGGAGAATAGTGTTCATTCAGAGATGTCATGTCTGCCTGGTCTCTGTGAAGCGTTAAGTATGTTATCATCAACGTCTTTTGTGTTTTGAAGCAATCATAGTCGATTCTCAAGTTCAATGTCAGGTCCGGTTATGAAAATTGCGATATTGGGAGGTGGGATCTCTGGCCTCAGTGTCGGGTGGCTATTGAGGCAATCCGGTTGGTCATCAACGATTTTTGAACGCCAATCGTGTTGTGGCGGGTTGGCGCGTTCTTTTCAATGGCATGGGTTTCACTGTGATATTGCCGCCCACCGATTCTATACCACGAATCAAACTACATTGAAAACATTTTCTTCACTGGTTCCTCTTGTTCGAAATATCAGACAGAGTAAGATTTTCATCAATGGCAAATGGATCACTGATCCAGTCAACCCATTGGAGTTAGCCCTAAAATTTTTTCCAAAACCAGGGCTGTCTTTTGTCTGGGATTATCTTGCCCGAACGTCAACATCTGGTGTCGCGGCGGCCTCTTTTGATTCGTTTGCTTTGCAGCATTATGGTCAGTCATTGACAGAGTTTTTCTTTCGACCTTACACGGAAAAATTATTTGGTATATCGGCGGACGAAATTTCAACGACATGGGCGACTCAGAAAATTCGTGTTTCTGGAATTTTCGATATGATTAAGCGAAATAGCAGAACGTATTTTCGTCACTTTTATTATCCCAAAGAAGGGGGGTACGGAGCGTTTTGCCAGCAATTATACCAGGACATCCAAGAGGAAGTGCGATTGTCTACATCGGTCAAGGCTCTTCATGTTGAAGGCAATCAGATCGTGGCGATCACGTATGAGACAGAAGATGGAGAACAAACTGAGGAATTCGACGCTGTGGTTTCGACACTCCCTCTTACCGTATTTATGCAATTATTGAACATTCCCATTCAATTGAAATTCCAACCTGTCTCACTTGTCTATTTGTTGCTGGATCAGCCGCAAGCCTCTCCGAATCATTGGGTGTATTTTGCGCAC
>BQIX01000554.1 GCA_021604145.1 Nitrospirales bacterium | reverse complement strand
TAGAGTGTGCCCTCGCGAGCTTGAGTGATGCTACTGGCCATACAAGCTTCAAGGCTTTGCCCTCCGTGTTGCTCAACTAACGATTCAACCTCGATGTGGACGGCTGGAGTGTTGGTGGCGCAGTTGATAAACAAGCAATTTTCGGCATGAGCGAGAAGGCTGTCTTGTGAGCCTGTTTTGAATATATCCCGCATGGCTTGATCATCGCTGACAACAGTAATGACGGTATTGGAGCATTGGGCAACTTCAGCAGGCGACGTGGCGGTTCCACACCCTAATTCTTCAGATAACGAGCTCATGGTGGCAGGGTTTTTATCAAAGACGACCGTGAGTGAATAGCCATGATCATGAAGCCGTCGAGCCATGTTGGCCCCCATTCGCCCAATTCCGACAAATCCTACTCGGAATTCTGTTTTGTGCATCGAATTGTGCTCCTTTACGTGACGGTCTTGAGACTGGTCTTTTATTCGTGTGAGTGTACCTAAGGGTGATTCTCGTGTTGACATATGTACCATTATTTGAATGGTGTTGTCAGTGTCGTGCAAATGATAAATATATCGAATTTTTTGTAGACCTCTTATGGGTAGAAAAGGTATGGTATCGCTTCGTGTTTTATTCTTGATCAACCTAACAGTGAGAAGACCATTATGACTCAGCAGAGCCAAAGTCTAACGCCTCGTGTCGCAATTTTAATGGGTAGCCGAAGTGATCTCGAAACGATGAATCATGCGAGCGACATGCTCAAAAAACTACAGATTGTTCATGAAGTGAGAATTCTGTCCGCGCATCGAGCGACGGATGCGCTCTTGGAGTATATCGGGGATGCAGAAAAACGCGGAATTCAAGTGATTATTGCTGGAGCCGGTGGAGCCGCGCATTTGGCCGGTGTGATTGCAGCGAAAACGATGCTGCCAGTCTTGGGGGTGCCGATGCAATCAAAAGCGTTGCAGGGCATGGATTCTTTACTGTCCATTGTGCAAATGCCCAAAGGGATACCGGTCGGGACATTGGCGATTGGCACGGCCGGGGCAGCCAATGCCGGGTTGTTGGCCGCAGCTATTTTAGCGTTATCTGATCAGGATGTTCGCAACCGCTTGACAGCATTTCGAGAAGAACAGACGAAAAAAGTCTTAGCTGATCAGTTCGTGAGTTGAGCGTAAATGACCGAGGCTTTCTTATTGATTCTTTACCTTGAAGCTTCCGGTCCTTCTTCAAGCCGTTGAAAGCGTGGAATTGGCTTTCCATCTTTCACTACCTCTTCTTCAAAGAGGTGTTTTGGTCTGACCCATAGGCCGTGCTCCCCATACAGTGCACGGTAGACCACGAGTTCTTCCTCAGTCTCACTATGTCGAGCACATCCGATCACTTGATAGTCCTTCCCTTTGTAATGACGATACCGCCCGTTGGTCACCATTCAGTCTCTCCTTGTAGGTTCATCTATTCTGAAAGTGGAAATTGCCGTCGATAGGCAAACAAGGCAATACTTGCGGCCGTTGCGGCATTTAATGAATCGACAGTATTGGTTTGGGGGATCATGAGGGTGTGAGGAAACGTCACATCTGGTAATCCCAGACCCTCTTCTCCGATAAGCAGTCTGACGTGTTGAGGCCATTCCCACGTCGAAAGGTTTCTACCCTTGAGGTCTAGCGACACGACCCATCTGTGGAGTTCATGATCAGTCAGATTTTGAATTTCCGGTCCTTCCTCTATCAATAGATTGAAGACAGCGCCACTTGAAGAACGGATTGCCTTTGGATGAAACGGGTTGGCCGCTTCCTGTAACAATATGAGTTTCTGTACGCCAAAAGCCGAGCAGCTGCGGATGACGATTCCCAGATTCATCGGGTTGCCTAGCGGGCAAAGAACTTCCAATCCTTCCGGGGGTGCGGAAAGGTCGGCCGAAGAGATCTTAGGAGTTTGGCAGATTAAGAGGGGAAATGCGGTTCCGACTGTATCAATCTTTTGAAAGAGTGCTTCGGCTAGTTCGAACGCCATCACGTGTCTTGGGAGTTTCGGCGGATCTGGAGTTTTTGGAGAGTAGAGAAGTTCCTGACAAAAAGTTGGATGACGAGTCAACGTTTCCAGAACAATTTTTTTCCCCGAGACCAAACATTGCCCATGCTTCTTAATCCCTTTACGGTCCAATAACGAGATCCAACGTTTGATGTGGCTATTATTCGTACTCGTGATGAGTCGTCCACGATTGCTTGAAGTTTGTGGGAGCCGAGTGGGGATAGTCTGAATACGAGGAGCCATGGATGTGGGAAGACCGTCTTATTTCGAGTTCATGATCAAGGACAACAATGAACAATATTCTACCAGAACCAGCATTCAGAAACTGGGGTATTAGCCGATAGAGACCTATAGCTGTTCTGCATATCTATTGCTGTTTGAACGTATGCTATAGCGACAGTTGTCTGAATGCGGCAGCTAGAATTTCACGGGATTCCCTATAGAGTCATGATTGTCAATTCGTTGACTTCACGGGATTTGGCCATGAGTCTTTGTCGAGGAGGACATTGACGCGTTTGAAGAAATGATGGTTTTCGTCAGGGGAGAGATGGATGTTTAAATTGTGGCCTGGAAACGAGAAAAAGCTGAGTCCAACAACGCCAGAAAATCCTCTGTCCAGGGCCACATCATCATCAGTCCATGAGCACGATCAGGCAGCTCAGGCTTCTGAGGCATTAGCCAAGGTTTTGCGTTTATTAGGCCGGCATTCCTTCGATCTTGAACACATGGCTGTTGACGAAATTGAAAAAGATTTCGAACGGTGGGCGATGCACGTTCTTGTGGGAACTTCGGTCGAGGAAGATGGAGAGCCATTGCCCGAGGGCCGACGGGATTGGGGAGGGCTCAATCAATTTGTCAACGCTCATCGACAACATGAAAAACAATATGTTTTGGAAAGTTTGGGAGATCTGCGAGAGGTCTTATTAACCTTTACCCAAACCCTTGGCCAGACGGTGCTCGATGACCAGGAAACCGATCGACAAATGGTGATGCATCTTGGCGGGTTGCAAGCGGCTGCAGAAACGAGCTCTGCTGAGGAAATGAAAAAGGCTCTGCTTCTTGCGGTGGAA
>BQIX01000553.1 GCA_021604145.1 Nitrospirales bacterium | reverse complement strand
TCCAAAAAGGCTTCTTGAAACTTCACGAGACTCGTGACAACTTTCACAATAGTTTTATTTCGTTGATCAATACTTCGAATGATCCATTGAGCTCCCCGAAGTTTTTCTTCCAGGTAGGTCTTAGTTGACTCTTGGCCTTCCGATTGATTGGTCATCAATCGTCGATAATACGGACTGACCCGTAGTCGAGGAAGCCCATCTTCGTTCAACAACACTACCCATTCCCCTTCATGTTTCATGACATACACATCTGGAATAATAGTGGAATTACTATCAGTCGAAAATGGACGTCCCGGCTTCGGCTCTAAACATTCGATCACTCGAACGGCTTCATAAATATCTTCAACAGGGACACCTAAGGCTTTCGAAATATTGGTATAGCGCTTTTTTTGTAAGTCCGGTAAATGCTCAGAGACCACCGCGGCCACAAGATCAGTTTTACTATGAGAGTGAAGATAACTACCGATACCAATTGGATCACAAGCCAAATAGCCCAACTGAATCAGCAAACACTCTCGCAAGTCACGAGCCGCGACTCCTGGTGGATCGAAAGTTTGAACTTGACGCAGAACGGATTCCACCTCATCGACGGTGGCATGACTATCTTCAGCGATTTCCTCAATCGGAACGCTGAGATACCCATTTTCCTCAAGATTGCCGACAATCGTTCGGCCAATGATTCGATCTTTGCCTTCAAGTGAAGACAGCCGTAATTGCCATTCTAAATGTTCTTCAAGAGAAGTTGGCTTCGCCAGTGTCTGCTCATATGATGGAAAGTCATCATCTGAAGCGGCCGTCTGTTCCATTGGTCCAGATCGCCAATCGCCATCCAAGACACTATCCCACTCTTCTGATGTCAGAGGTTCAACATCCTTCTCTGGTTCAGGCTCACCTCCCTCAGCAACACTCTCTCCTTCCTGGCCAGAGTCCTTGACTTCAAGCGTTCCCTCTTCATTCTGAGCAATTTCTTCATCTTGCACTTCATTCGTCAAGTCTTCTAGTAACGGATTCTCAACCAAATGTTGCGACAGGGTTTGCTGTAGCTCCAAGCGAGACAGCTGCAAAAGCTTAATGGCCTGCTGAAGCTGGGGAGTCATCACCAACTTCTGACTAAGTCGAAGGTCTAATCGAAGATCCATAAAGATTCGCCTTTACTCAAAAAAGCCAAACCAAATCGTCAATACGGAAAGTCTTCGGAATCGACAAATTCTTGTCATATTCAGAGGAACTCATAGGGGTCATTCATGAATATCCCAACGTTTCTCACTGTTAATGTAACAGCGATTCAAACCATTCGGTAACACAGCATAAGAGCAACTGGCAAACATGAAGTCTCCAGGACAACAAGTCCATCAGAGCCTAAACCGCTCGCCAAGATACACGGCTCTCGCCTTTTCGCTCGACACAATGGTTTCAGGTGTCCCTGCCTCCAGTATCGTTCCCTCATTAATAATGTATGCCCGATCCGTTATTGATAATGTCTCTTGAACATTGTGATCAGTAATTAATATTCCTATATGTTTGTTCTTGAGAGAAGTAATAATATCCTGAATATCCCCGACCGCAATCGGATCGATTCCGGCAAAGGGCTCATCCAGCAGTAAGAATCGAGGCTCCATGGCCAACGCTCGAGTAATCTCCAATCGCCGCCGTTCACCACCTGAAAGCGCATACGCACTACTTTTCCTCAAAGGCATAAGCGAGAGCTCGTTGAGTAATTCATCTAAGCGTTGATATCGTTCTTGCTTGCTAAATTTCAATGTTTCTAAAACGGCCAGAATATTTTCCTCAACAGATAATCGACGGAAAATTGAGGCTTCCTGCGGTAAATAGCCAATACCACGTCGGGCTCGCTGATACATCGGCAGTTGAGTGATCGCCTTACGGTTAAGGGATATGGTCCCGTGATCCGGCTGACATAAACCCACCACCATATCAAAGATGGTCGTTTTGCCAGCACCATTTGGGCCTAATAACCCAACAATTTCTCCGGCTTCTAAGTCAAGGCTGACGCCTTGAACCACTTCCCGCCCTTTAAAACTTTTCCTAAGCCCCTCTGCCAGTATTCGGTGCCGAGGTTTTTTCTGCGTATCAACCGTCATCTTAAACTAGACGCTCTCGTGCACACCTAAGCACCTTCCCCATCCTTCATGATCACACGCGTTCCCCCCTCGACTTCGCTCCGATCTTCCTTCAGATACATCGTCATTTTCGAACCACTGACTCGTGTCCCATCTTGCCAGGCAATCGGAGAGCCCGTTAACACAAGTTTTTCTTCGTCTTTAAAGTAGACGGCCTGACGACTTGTGGCTCGTCCTGTTGGTTTGATAATAACGACATTCCCTTTTGCCACCATCTTCTCAATTTCATTTCGGCTTTTTGTGCCCCCTTGCTCCTCAGACTGTGGCTCTTCCGATGTTTCTGGTGATGGTTTCCACCAAATAATCATCAAGTCTGAATGCACGATTAATTCGCCCTGAGTCAACACGACATTTCCTCTGAATATCGCTCGCCGCTCTTTACTCTGAGCGGTCATCGTATCAGACTGAATATGTGTCTCTTCTTCTTGTGCTAAAAGTAGCCTCGGGGTTACGGTACCTATCCATAGCACAACCAAAAGACAGCAACAGCAAACCCTCAGCGTTGCTATGATGACACCTCTACCTGGACATCTTGCAGGACTTTAAACTCTTCGTTATCAATCGTCCCGACAAGTCCTATTCCAGTGATGGTAAGACCATGCCCACGAATGACCACAGGCGTTTGAGTCGTAATCTTTCGAGACGCTTCAATCCACGTCAGATGGGTTGAGTAAATCGTATATCCACTAGCAAGATGAACGGCCATCATCTCTTTTTCATTATCCAAATCAAAGTTATTTGTGGCAGTGTCAATCGTACCCTTTTCGGCATCCACAGTCATTTCTCGTTTATCTGCTTGATTTCCAAGAAGCTCGACGTGGACGGTTTCCAGATTCGCCCGATGCTCAGACTCAAATACTTGCGCACGCACCGCTGCGACTTTCCACTTGGTCTTTCCGGACTGAGTTTGCCGATACGTAAATCCATCAATCCATGCATCAGC
>BQIX01000552.1 GCA_021604145.1 Nitrospirales bacterium | reverse complement strand
CTCAAATTCTCATGGTGTCCAGGATGTCATCGTGAGTATTGAGGGAGTTGAGAAGAGCCGAGTGACCTTACCCAAACAGGCTGTCAAACTTGTCAATCACGAGTGCCGGTTCCTTCCTCGCGTCCAGGCCGCGTCCAGTGGAAGTCCGTTACAGATTACGAGCGTTGATCCTGTCTTGCACAATACACACATCCATCAAAACGGAAAAACATTTTTAAATGTGGCAGTCCCCCCGAATAACCGAGCCATTTCAAAACGACTAGCCAGACCTGGCATTCTCGATGTGCGTTGTGATGCCCATAAATTTATGGAAGCGTGGGTTCATGTCTTCACCCACCCGTTTTTTTCACAGACCGATAAGTCTGGATCATTCAAGATTAGCGGTGTGCCACCTGGGACATATCAGTTGAACCTTTGGCATCAGTATTTGGGTGTGCAGTCGCAGACGATTCACGTGACGGAGACAGATCAACAGACGATTGATGTTGAACTGAAGCAATAGGTTCTCTTGATGGATTTTTCAAAGTTTCGACTCCAGGAATTTATCATGAACAATCCTGAAAAGTGGTTAACGATTGTCCTCTCAACAATCATTGCTCTTTTCATGGGTGTGTATGGCGTTGTTCAAGTCATCGAGCAACAACAAGAGTTGCAACGTGCATCCAAGCAGCGGGGGTTAGCCCTTGCCGAGGGACTGTCTCTGATTGGGGCGACAGCTGTCTTGGAGAACCTGTTTGTGGTTCAAGAAGCGTTGATGACCCGTGTTCAACAAGATGAGGAAATATTAGGCGTGGTGGTCATTGATAAGGACAGTATGGTCGTGGCCTCCGACCAGCTTGAGCAGATTGGACAAATTGTGACCTCTCCGGCTCTTCGAGAGTCTTCAGGCCGGGGGATTGCCTCGTTGACTATGCCACATGAAGGAGTCGAGGGAGAGCATCTCATTATTTTCCAACCTCTTCGAGCAAATGATGACCTTGTTGGATGGATTCGCGTTGAACTTTCCCTGAAAAAACAACAGTCGGCAACCGTGAATGCGATCGTCAAACAGATCTTGATTAGTCTCTTGGTGCTTCTCCTAGCTATTTATGTTGTGCGAAAAGCTGTTGAACGGTTGTCTCATGCTCTGAGATTTAGTGAAGCGCGAAATCGTCAAATTATTGATACGGCTTTGGATGCGGTCGTCGGAATGGATAGCCAGGGACTCGTCACCAACTGGAATGCTCAGGCCGAAATAATTTTCGGATGGTCTCGAGAGGAGATAGTGGGAAGACGGCTTTCCGAGACGATTGTTCCAGTCCAACATCGTCAAGCTCATGAATTGGCCCTTGCACGGTTCCTTGAAACCCAACAAGGAGCTATTTTAGGCAAACGGGTTGAAATTACGGGATGTGATAAACAGGGGCGAGTCTTTCCTCTTGAACTGACGATTTCTCCTTTGTGCGCTGCAGATCGAACCTGGACGTTTAATGCTTTCATCCGAGATATTACGGAGCGTAAACAGGCAGAGGAAGCCTTACGATGTGAAACCGCGATGGTTCAATTGCTCCAACGAGCGGCGATTTCTGCCAATGAAGCCCATTCTGTTGACGAAGCCTTTCAGGCAATTCTCGACCTCGTGTGCACGCATACAAAGTGGCCAGTTGGGCATGTCTATATGTATAAATATGAATCTGAAGAGGTGCTTGTTCCGACAACAATCTGGCATCTCAACTCTCCAGAGTTCGACGTGTTTCGAGAAATCTCAGAACGTACTCACTTCACTCCAGGTGTCGGACTACCGGGGCAGGTCTTGGCCTCACGTCGTGCGGTATGGATTACCGATCTCACTCAAGAGTCAAATTTCTTGAGAACGAAAGTTGCCGAGACGATTGGCATTAAAGGAGGATTTGCCTTCCCTGTCTCAATTGGAAATCAGTTGTTTGCTGTTTTAGCCTTCTTTTCAAAAGATATGGAAGAATCGAATCCGCGGTTATTAGACGTGATGACAATTATTGGCACACAGCTTGGGCGGGTAATCGAACGGACTCAGGCTGAAGATCAACTAAAATTAGCCAAAATCATGGCAGAAGATGGGAGTCGATCCAAATCAGAATTTTTAGCGACGATGAGTCACGAAATCCGGACGCCGATGAACGGGGTGATTGGGATGACGGGGCTGCTCTTAGAGACGGCATTGACGGCGGAACAGCAGCAATATGCCGACACGGTGCGCAGTTCGGGTGAAGCCCTCTTGTCCATCATCAACGATATTCTGGATTTCTCCAAGATTGAAAGCGGACAGCTGGACTTTGAAATCATCGATTTTGATCTACGTACGGCGCTGGAAGAAACCCTCGAATTGCTGGGCGGGCGA
Organism: Nitrospirales bacterium; assembly: GCA_021604145.1. Taxonomy (GTDB): domain Bacteria; phylum Nitrospirota; class Nitrospiria; order Nitrospirales; family UBA8639; genus JAGQKC01. Next base: position 735 of record BQIX01000552.1, on the reverse strand, counting down.
GCGGGCGAAAAACACTTGGAATTGGTGGGCCTTGTTTCCGCGCATGTGCCCACGGCCCTGCGGGGTGATCCGGGGCGGTTGCGGCAAGTATTTATGAACCTCGTGAGCAATGCCATTAAGTTTACGAAACAGGGGGAGGTCACGGTCCAGATACAATGCCTGGAGGAGACGGACGAATCGGTACTGCTTCGAATCGAGGTGGCCGATACGGGAGTGGGTATCGCTTCTGAGGTGCAAGCCAAGTTGTTTACTCCATTTACGCAAGCTGATAGTTCGACCACGCGGAAGTTCGGCGGGACGGGTCTGGGGTTAGCTATTTGTAAGCAACTGATCGAACGGATGGGGGGAGAGATTGGCGTGGAGAGTACGCCAGGAATCGGGAGTACGTTTTGGATCGCGGTTCGCTTACCCAAGCAACCGGCCGCCTCCTCGGTGTTAGCGGTGGACCCGGTGAACAGCCTACAGGGGCTTCGTGTGTGCTATGTGGATGACCACCTCACGAATCGTCGGCTCGTGGCCCAGTATTTTGTGGATTGGGGAATTGAGGGCACGACGTCGGCGAGACCGTCGGAAGGATTGGCGATCTTACAGCAGGCCGCAGCGGCGGGCCGCCCCTATGACCTCGCGATCTTGGACATGCTGATGCCGGAAATGGATGGCTTGGATTTGGCCCGGACCATCAAAGGCGATGCCACCTTAGGAACGATTCCGCTGGTCCTATTGACATCGTTAGGG
>BQIX01000551.1 GCA_021604145.1 Nitrospirales bacterium | reverse complement strand
ATTATTAATCCTCCTTTTGTGTTTGGTTCGGGTGGTGTGGAATTGTTGGCCAAAGAAATGACGAAAGATTTACAAGATATTGCTCAGCAAGCCTTACTGCCGGAAAATGTCGGGAAAGTATATGAACTGGTGACGAATGATGTACATTTTGGATCAGTCTTTTCTCGAAATCTCACTCCGCATGAGCTTCATGAACTCAAGGCAAAGCCGTCTGACGAATCCTCTTCTGGTAATAGTTTGATTCCGACCAATTGCAGCAATGAAGCAGGAATGGCGAAGATGAGGGACGCGGCAGATCTGAAGCAAAAGGCCGATTCAGAATTAATGCATTTTATTGCGATTCAACCATCCAGGACATCGTTCTATGGTGTCGGCCGTCAAATGCAGATGCGTTCATTTTTTGAAAGAACCGATGCGAAGCCAGAAGTCATCCTGGACACATCCAATGTTGTCGGGGTTGATGAAGATCTCGTTGTGCGGCCGTTTGGGCGAAAAGGCAATAATGTCACGACACGTGATTTTGATTGTGGTGCCCTACGGTTTCATATGGGGATGGAGCCCGTAGAAATCGTCGGGGAAGATGTTGACCATGATGGCGATGGCGTGAAGAATGAAATCAGTGTTGGTCAGTTGTCCTCCTTGGCCATATTTAATACAACGACAGCGCCGCCGTGCGAAGCGAAGACGGAGGGTCAAGGACGGCAGCTCTTTCGCAAGATTGGGTGCGCGAGCTGTCACACTCCTGTCATGAAGACCTCCAGAAATATGTTACCTTATCAACAGCCAGAAGATCCGGCTCATCCATTCAAGGAGCCGTATTATAATGTTGACCTGACTCAAGAGCCTGCAAATTTCAAGAAAAGTTTGAAGGGCGGGATTAAGATCAAGTTATATTCAGATTTAAAGCGACATGATATGGGGCCACGCCTTCAAGAGACGCTTCATGAGGCGACCGATGTGGAAAATCAACTGTTCATTACGGCCCGTTTGTGGGGAATTGCCGATACTGCCCCGTACATGCATGACGGTCGCGCGACGACATTAACTGAAGCTATTGATTGGCATGGTGGTGAAGCCGTGGCTGCTCGTGCGAATTACTTTGCCTTGGAGCAAAGTGAGCAAGAGGGCGTCTTGAAATTTTTGAGAAGCCTTCACACGCCAAATCATCCGGCCTGCCCACATTCATAAGCTAGTGAAGGCTTGATGGTGGATGTAGCATCTGGTCGATCAGTGCACGATGCCTGACATGAGAAAGCTAGGTATCGTGTATTTGTACGGGTGTTTCACTGTATGAGATGAGAATGCAAAGGCTTGTGGATATTCATGTAATACATTAGGTTCTGCCTTCAAGATTCTTAACGTATTCTAGGTAGACATGTGATGGTTTTAGGCCAATAAATGAGCAAATGGAGGAAGGGGCATAGCTCAGTAGATAGGGAACACGATATCATAGACAAATGCCAGACAGGAAAGCGAAGAGAAGCAAAAAGCAAAAAATGGTTGCTGATGTGCTGTGGTTTCTCTTGGGCGCAGCTATTGGTTTGTTTTCTTTGATTGGCCTGTATGTCGTTGCGATGAATTTTTTGTGATGTAATAAAAGTAACAAGAAGCGAATGTCCAGGAAATTTCTTGACGCTGCCCACGCTCTTGGATAAGATCAGTTCATGCCAAGATCACCTTTTTCAGGCCCTCCCCCTATCCCACCAGGTATGGGCATGCGACAACCCGCATCGCCGCCGCCTTCCCCACAAAAACAATTTGGCGCGCTCCGTGCGTCCTTGTTGTATTGCCCAAAGTGTAAATCTGCGACACCAGCACGTGAGCGATTGCTTTTGGTGCTTCCAAGCGGAAATCTGTATGAGTATTTGTGTTCGGAGTGTGGGACGACGACTGGAGAGAAGACTGATCAAGCCCAGCAAGACGTTCAGTTATTCACGCCATAGCTACTAATACACCAACCAAATTGATGACTATTCGCCTGTTCAATTGATGGCATCGAGGTTCAGGTGCAAGAACGCATCAGCAGCACGTTTCATGTTCCACTGTGTCATGAAAGTGAATCCTACCAATGGTGAAATTGGCAAAGAACGCTAGGCTGATGCAAGGGTATGGTTGTCACCTTATTGAATGGTGTATTCGTAGCAGAATGGCAAATTGTAAAATCTAAAATGAAAAGTAGCTAAGATGAAGCTTTTTCATTTCGTTTTGCCTTTTTCATTTTGCACCTGACGTTTCTCTCCATCTCTCTTTTTATTTCTCATTTTTCGGTATCGGTAGCCCTTCTTGTTCCATGATGCGAAGCGCATTGGTCGTTGGGCAGGGACCAGGCCTAAGCTGATAATCGAATTGCAGCTTTCCTTGCTCGACTGTTTCCTGAAAATGCACATTGCTGACACGTGATCCATTGGTTTCAAGTTGAGCCAACTCCAGGTCATGTGTGGACAAAAGGCCAAGTCCATAGCCTTTCTGTAGTGCGTGAATGAAAGCCTGGCTTCCCCCCAGCCGTTCACGGTTATTCGTTCCTTTATAAATTTCATCGATCAGAAAAAGCACAGCGTGCCCGTCTCTCTCATTGACAGCATCTAAAACAAGTTTGAGGCGTTTGACTTCGGCATAAAAATAGGAAAGTCCTTCGGCTAACGAGTCGGTCACGCGAATACAGCAAAATAGTCTTAACCATGTCCAGGAGAAGCTCTGTGCACAGACGGGGGCTCCTGACTGGGCTAGGCAGATATTGATACCAATAGTTCGAAGGAAGGTGCTTTTGCCAGACATATTTGATCCGGTTACGAGAAGTACTTGGCCTAATTCGCGAAACCCGAGGCTGTTTGCAACACGTTGTTGTGCCGAAATCAGTGGGTGTCCCATATTTTTGGCCGTAAAGCCGGTATCGGCTTGCCGGGATGAAGGTTCTTCACGAATTGGCCAGACATAATCAGGATTCAAGTAGGCAAACGTTCCCAATGAACTTGCGGCATCGAGTGTGGCCAATTGATCCATCCAGCGTGGAAGTGTGGTTTCCAAGTGTTTGCACGTTTTCTGAAGTCGATAGGTAAAGCTGAGATCCCACGGGATGACGGCATTAATGAGCATGTGTATCAAGGG
>BQIX01000550.1 GCA_021604145.1 Nitrospirales bacterium | reverse complement strand
TTGAATGCACAATGGCTGCCTTATAGTACCGTTCACCTATAGCGGGATTGACCTCAACGGCTGTTAAGTCGATCATCGGTGCTGGTGGGGCTGCGCTTGTATCGACTTCTCCCATAGGGATACTCCTTTTTGAAAATTACGAGTGATGATTTCGGTGTATGGTGAGCTTAACAAGCAACAAGAACATGAGCAAGGGGTAGAAAGATGACTCCAGCGAGAGACCTGTAATCGCTTGGGTGTTCCTGTGTCGTCAACCCATGGACGTGCTTGATCTTTTCCCACTTCTTTCTCTGAAACCCACAAGTGTATTGACTTGATGTCTCTTGTCTCGGATTTCCACGGTTCGAATTGCGTAGGGGAATTCTGTATTTGAGACTTGTGGATGGTGGGTCCCAGATGATTCGTGGAGCGCACTGGTGTCCATGCAATTGCCCGAGGAGGGGGGAGAACTTAGAGCATGAGGCCATAAAATATAACCATACAGAGTGATATGGCCGATATGACTAATGCCCCAAGGCTTACCTGCCATGAACGCTGATAATGTGTTTTGGCTAATGACTCGGCTTGCTCTAAGGCTAATGCCGTGTTTGCTAATTGTTCGGCAAGTTCTTTGACGTGTGCCGCGTTTTGGGATGCGGCTGATTGTAATTCCCTGATTTGTTGTTCAAACAAATGGGTCTGACGGGACGCATCAGATTCTTTTTTGGTGAACGCTGGTGCTGTGGCCGAAATGATTGTGCCGATATGTGGAAGGACGGCTTTTAACGCCGGTATCATCCATGTGATCATCAGTGTGCTCTCGCAATAATGTACTCGATGATATCAAATGACATGTCATGAGCAATATGCTGAAAATTTATGCGTTTGTCAAAGAAACGAAAATGAAGTTCATGAGGTGATTTCGGTAGATTCACATGAGATGCGTGGAGCTACGGTTCGGCTCCCATCCACTGCGGAACCTGTAAGGCTTCCATGACAAATTCGGTCGACAACGCCGCCAGGATCATTCCCATGACTCGAACCATGATCGAAGCCCCGTTCATGCCGATCACTTTGAGTATGGAGGTTGCTGCAAGCATGCAAATCAGTGTGATGGCGAGTATGCCAAGAAGTATGGCGGCTGTCGTCGCCTGTATGGGAATGGAATACAGATGGTTGTCTGTTAACAAGATAACGGCAAGTATGGCCCCGGGAGTTGCGATAGATGGCACGGCCAATGGAAACACCGCAATATCATGTCCGGGCTCTGTTGCCGTTTGATTACTCGTAACTCCGCTCCCAAAAACCATTTGAAGGCCGAATAAAAACAGAATAATTCCTCCCGCTACTTGTAAGGAAAGAAGTCGTATTCCCATAGAGGAAAGAAGAATCTGCCCGAGCACAATTGCTCCTAGCAGGATGACTGCACTGTACATGATGGCTTTCCATGCTGTTTTTCTACGTTGGGTTGCATCCAATTTGCTGGTAATCGCCGTGAAAATTGCCAAGGTCCCGATCGGGTCAATCGTCGTCCATAAAATCAAGGCATCTCGTATAAACTTCTCAGTCATGTGAAATTCCTCATTCCTTGCACCCTATTGAACAGATATTCCGCCTATCGTACACAGAATCCTCGGCGGGCAGGTTAGTTATCTCTTCCTCACTAGGCCTCCAGGTTTTATTTCTTTACAAAAAGTAAAGTGGTCAGACTGATCTAGGGTGACGGCCAAGATTTTCTGAACATATCACAGCTGACACATCTTTAATCAATCATGTTCAAATTTGTGACTCAAAAATTTCGGCAATCCCAAGTTACATTCCACGTTTGTTATCGACTTTGGCTAGATTATTATGGGCAATGCAAACTGAAAGAAAGATCGCATGTCCAACAAAAAATCCGTTTACTACAGTGACTCATGAGACGACATTGAGCCTATTCATTTATTCTAATGTGTAACCAAAACATATTGGGATCTATATACAGAAAAAGTACGATTCACGCCTGATACCAATGCATCTTATCTCGAACTGTTAGATGGCTTGAGCATGCTAAAAAACGCTTGAAATTCTTTGAGCCTTTGTCATTAACTTGGTGCCAGTATCTCTAGTGGGCCTATGGTAATGTGAGACGTAAATCGAGAGAAGTGGGTCAGTTAAAGCTTTTACGCATCATGACAAGAGTCTGCGAGTGTTTTTGGAAGACAGTATTTATCGAAGAGGTCGTGGTTTTAGGCATTCAAAGGTGTTCTATTTCTTTGGGAAAGAACTATTTTGATTGTTATTTAGGCTGGGGATTGCTTTTCTGGGAATCTGTCTGATGTGATTATTTGTTTTCTATATCATTAATCATTTCTGGGATGTGTGTAGGATGATTCTGCTAATACTTTTTCCGAGAATTCAGGATTCACGACATGCCACATGCATGGTTCAACATGATTAGTGATGAATAAGAATAGACTCCGCTGGAAATCTCAACTCAAGCCTTCAGATGCATCAGTGGACAATTATAGCGAATCCAATTAACTTTCAGTTAAAGACCTAGGCGACGATTGCTGCTTATCATAGGTATTGCTGAAAGGCAGACTACGTTGAGCCCTTTTTCCCCTTTGGAGTGTCGATTGAGTTCGTCTAGACAGCGAAATAAGACGCATCAAATTTCGGAAGTTATAGCCGTTCCTGTTACCTTTTACTTGTACGGCATGGGTGGTTGCGCTGTCTACGTGATGCCAATTCGGCTTAGAGATATCCGGTTACGCTATAATTGAAACGGCTATAAGAAAAGAAACTGGGAAGAAGTCAGGTTGTTAGGATAGGGAAATTGCTCTTCCCTCAGACAGACAAGTCTGCCTAAGGGAAGAATCCATTATGCTAACGAAGACCCTGTATTTCAGGGTGTAAAAACTATTTGTGAGAATCTTGAAGGGCAGCAGCTTCAGGAGAAATCGTCACAGCATCAATCGAAACCGACGTTGGGGTTTTCAGTTGTCGTGTTGATTGCACATTGGTCGCAGACTCAATTAAGGGAAGAGTCGTTTGTGCTTGTATGGTTGCAGCATTAAGGGCAGCAAGTCCATCCATAGGCTGTCTCCTTTCGTGATGGTCAAAAGTGTTACATCTAGAGGGGTTA
>BQIX01000549.1 GCA_021604145.1 Nitrospirales bacterium | reverse complement strand
ATTCGAGAACAGGACACAGAGACATCTTTGATGTGGCGAGGAGGCTAATTGTGAAGCGGCTGGTTTTGTAATGATTGGGAGTCTAATAACTTGCCAAGGTGGTCATACCACGCATCTGCCATCTTAGCATATCCGGTCTTGCTCAAATGGAATGCATCGACAAAATCTCCACCGTCATCGTCAAGATGATAATTTATGCCTGTGCCGTTTTCCATGTCCACGACGATGAGTTTATCCCCCTCTGCGAGACGAGTTTGAGCCATCGCCGCAAGCAGAGCATTATAGTGATTGTAGAGCGAGCTTGTTGGTACCTTATTGATTATGCGGGCAAGCACCACGGTCACGTCTCGACTATACTGATCAATTTCATCGAGAATCTGACTTACTTCCGTCACAATTTCGCTGGGATCTTGGCCAGACCTCAGGTCATTGGTCCCAATGTGCAGAAGGACGATTTGAGCTGGATTCGTCTGAAGAAAACCCTCGACCCTATCTCTTATCCAGTCAGCGGTCTTGTCATAATACCCCTCGTGCTCACGGTCAAAATCGAATAGGATGTCAGGTAAGGCACAATCGTCTTGGGGATGTGTCAGACTTCCAACAAAATTCACCAAATAATCTGCCTGCTTCAATTTATGATACAGCGTATGTCGGTATCCAATATCACATGCGGGGGGAACCTGACAACAACCTTTCGTAAGAGAATCACCAAGAAGCATAATGGTGCTTTGTGGCAGCATAGCTTCCCGCCAAGATAACACGGCAATACCCACAAGAAAAACTAAACCCATTACCAGAAGGACAATGGATTTTCTTTCCATCATGATTTCTCTTTTATCTATCTACACTGGATTGAAAAAAATCTCCTCTATCTACACTGCCATGTCATTATGACGTTGATCAAGGAATTTCCAAAAGACTTCGTAAGATGGGCGGGTGATACAGGCAATATTTTCATAGCCAATAATTTGGTCATTGGTTTTCTTGATGGAACATTCTATACCTTAACTGATTGAAATGCGTCCCTTTGTGGAAGAACCGTCTGATCAACCCACAATGTTCTGTCTCATAGCACCTTTCTCCCACCGGTGATGCGGCTCGCATCAAGGATTGACTTCGTGCCTATAGCTGTATCAAGGAAATGGATGACTGAAGCTGCGAAAAGGGTGAAAACCTTAGTCGTGAAGGACGACATTCAGGAGGGAACTGTGCACATGCAAGCCGCCGTTATACTCAATGAAGCCCAGTTTGCGAAACTTATTCATGAAGAAACTGACGCGAGAGCGCGTGGTGCCGATCATCTCGGCCAGTCGTTCCTGACTGATCTTCCCAATGACCGGCTCCGGCTTGCCTTCTTTCCCAAAATTCGCCAATAACAACAAGACACGCGCAAGCCGCTTCTCGGCGGAGTTAAAGAATTGGTCGACCAAATCCTCTTGGATGTGCACGTTCCGAGTGAGAAGATGCTCCATGAACAGCGTCGAAAAGGTGGGTTCGTCGCGGAGCACCTGGGTCATCACCTGCTTGTCAATGCGAAGAAGAGTACAGTCTTCCAGAGCTATCGCCGTCGCCATCCATACCCGTTGCCCACCGAGACATTCTTCCCCAAAAAACCCAGACTGCTCTACAATTGCGATGATGGCCTCTTTGCCCTGCTTCGAGACCACGGAAAGCTTGACCTGGCCTTCTTGGATATAATACACGGCATCCGCCTTAAACCCTTGCGAAAAGATACTCTCTTTCTGAGATATTCTCAGACTCGTTTTGCCACTACCGACCTGTGAAAGAAATGTGTGAGGAATAAATGTTTCCGGCACGGTTTGGCTCTCCACCTATCCGCTTCATACGGGAAAAGGACTTGTTCTGAGGACGGAATCGGATAGTGAGTATCAAGTGCAGCTCAAGCAGAACTGAGTTAAAATTGTCGCAAATCTCATGCTCGATGACAAGCCTTTTCTAAAGGCTGAACGTGAGATTCTACAGTGATGGAAACAATCTAATGGAGAGGATCACGAATGCTTTAACTTCAAGAAAAATTCTTAGCAGGTTTACCTCTTTTAAAAAACCTACATGTTTTCCATCTCGTGTTCTAAAATTTCATGATGGCCATTTTATCCTGAGTCATCGCCTGCATCGTATAGCCGATCCCTCCGATGTCATAGCCAGATTGGCGGCGTCCTGCAAAGGGCATCCAATCGACACGAAACGCGGTGTGATCATTCACCATGACAACCGAAGCGTCGAGTTCTTGCACGGCCTTCATCGCCACATCAAGATTGTTGGTAAAAACTGCTGCTTGGAAGGCAAACGGTAAAGCGTTTGCCTTCTTAATGGCGTGATCCATCTCGTCATACTCGTATACACAGACGACCGGTCCAAAAATTTCCATGGTCGAGACTTTGGCTGTGGCTGGTGGGGCCAACAGCACAGTTGGCGCATACGTGGTCTTGCCAAGTGGCTTTCCTCCGCAGAGAATTTTTCCACCATCGGCTTCGGCCTCTTTGACCCATTCAGCCACTCGATCCACCTCTTGCGGTCGGATCAGTGGACCACATTCCGTAGTTTCTTCAATCGCATTGCCAACCACAAGTTTTGATGCGCATTCGGCTAAGGCCTGTGCCAGTGCATTCGCCTGCTTCTTAGGCGCAAAGATCCGTTGCACAGACACACAGACTTGTCCTGAATGGTAAAATCCGCCTTTGAGGAGGCTGGGTATCATGGACGCGTGATCGGCACTGTGATCGACGATGACGGGAGCGACACCACCATGCTCCAGCGCACAGCGTGTACCTGGCGCCAGTTTGCCACGCAGCATCCATCCGACTTTGGAAGAGCCGATAAACGTAAAGAATGCGACTCGTGGATCGATAACTAACCGTTCCGCGGTCGAAGTATCGCAAGCCACAAAACGACACCATTCTTCTGGCAACCCGGCTTCATAGAGCATCTCGACAAACGCCTTACACGAGAGTGGCGTATCATTGGCCGGCTTGACCAGAACCGGACATCCCACGGCCACAGCCGGAGCCACCTGATGCACGATCAGGTTCAGGGGGTGATTGAAGGCCGACACCGCCACCACCGGGCCAATCGGTTCACGCATCGTGAAGGCCAGACGTCCAGCC
>BQIX01000548.1 GCA_021604145.1 Nitrospirales bacterium | reverse complement strand
CCGACCATATGCGGTTCACCCGTAAACTTCGCCCCAGTCATTGCCGTATAGTGCATACCAGGAATGGCGGCCCCCATAAGAACCACACTACTTATTTTCGCCGCTCCCCAAGCATTCTGTTGTTCATCTCTGAACCAGAATGCCAGTCGTAGCGCAATCAACGCGACAGTGATGGCCACCATCACGGAAAGGATGACATAGGTCGGCTCGTGATGGAGTATCGCTTTCAGCCGCATAGCAAACATGCCAATGTAGTGCATCGCAACGATCCCGCTTCCCATCAACAAACCGCCAATACACCACTGTTGAGTTCCCATCGCACCTCGACTGACGACATACAACGCCACACCAGAGGCGAAGGTTGCGGCTAGGTGTGAAAGAATAACCATTGGAATGTCATAAAAAACCTGAAAGGGAAGATTGTATGCAAGCATTCCAACAAAATGCATAGACCAAACCCCTGTCCCCATGGCCAAGGCACCACCAAGAAGCCACCACAACTGAGACCGTCCTGTCGTCGCAGAGACTCTTCCAGCCAGATCCAATGCCGTATACGAGGCCACAAGCGCGATCAAGACGGAAAACACCACCAAGCCAACGTCGTACGTTCCAGTTATGAATTCTTGATTCAGCATGTTGAATGAACCTCTTTGTTACTTAATGCGTCATGCCTACGGGCTCTTGTGACGATAACCATTTACTCAAGATCAGTTGTAGCTGATCAGATTTAATCGGCTTACTTAAATAATCATCCATTCCTGCATCGAGACATTTTTCCCGATCACCCTGCATGGCATTTGCGGTCATCGCGATAATCGGTACGCGAAGCGTGCCGCGTCGTTCGTTGCTCGTCGTTCGTTGGTCGTCGCTCATCGCTCGTTCTTCGTCTTCCCCTTCACGGCGACGAATCTCAGTCGTCGCCTGATAGCCATCCATTTCCGGCATTTGACAATCCATAAACACCAGGGAATACGGAACTCGACTCACGGCTTCAACCGCTTCATTCCCATTTGCAACGATATCGGCGCGATACCCGAGACGTTCAAGCATCAATACCGCAAGCTGTTGATTCACCCGATGATCATCTGCCACTAAAATCCTCGTTTGCGACCGCACCTTGACCTCATGAAGACGATGTTGTGTGACAAACAATGACGATTGACGCTTCTGATCGTCTTGCCAAGTATGGTTCATGACCGCAAGCAGACAATCGTGAAGTTGGATTTTTCGGACCGGCTTGGTCAGGTACCCGCTAAATCCAGCCTTTTGTGCCAACGCGGCATCGCCGCGACGTCCTAAAGATGTCAGAAGAATGAGACGGATTTCAGCCAGACGAGGATCCGCCTTCATCACTTTGGCTAAGGTCAAACCGTCCATGCCGGGCATCTCCATATCAAGAATAGCCAGATCGGTACGTTGTCCTTGCGCTGCTCGCTCTTGGAGCAACGACAGCGCTTCAGCAGGCGTTGAAGCCATCACAGGTTCCATTTCCCAATCCTTTGCATATTGCCCAAGCAGTTGAAGATTGGTGGCATGATCATCGACACAACAGAGACCGAGCCCGCGCAAATTGCTTGAAACCGGTAATTCCTGCTGAGACATCGAGAGTTGCTTGGCAAGACGAACCGTAAACCAGAAGGTACTGCCTTCATCGGGTACACTATTGACTCCAATCTCTCCATGCATCAATTCGATGAGTTGTCGAGAGATGGCCAATCCAAGCCCAGTCCCTCCAAATTGACGTGTCGTTGAACTGTCGGCTTGACTAAACGGCTGGAAGAGTCGGGCTTGAACCTCGCTGGGAATCCCAATCCCGGTATCCGAAACCTCAACACGAAGTCGCACGTCATTGTCGGTTTCTTCCAGTAAATGAATGCGAACAATCACTTCGCCTTGTCGAGTGAACTTTATGGCATTGGTCGCGAGATTCAGGATCACCTGCCGCAACCGACCAGGATCCCCGCACAAGGCGGTAGGAACATTTCCAGATACTAACCCCACGAGTTCGAGACGCTTTTCTCCTGCTTTCTCAGCCAGGAGGTCTAAGGCTTCTTCCAATGCCACACGTAGATCGAAATCAATGATTTCAAATTCAAGTTTGCCCGCTTCGATTTTCGAGAAATCAAGAATATCATTGATAATCGTCAAGAGAGCTTCCCCAGAACTTCTCACCGTCTCAGCAAACTGGCGCTGCTGAGGAGCTAACTCCGTTTCCAAGAGAAGACCGGTCATGCCAATCACCCCATTCATGGGCGTCCGAATTTCATGACTCATGGTTGCGAGAAATTCGCTCTTCATTCGCACAGCCGCCTCGGCCGCCTCCTTGGCTTCCCGAAGAGAGGCCATGACCTGCTTTCGTTCCGTGATATCTCGAATAAATCCATAGAATTGATGGGTCTCTTCTTTGTAGATTGGAATAATCGCAATCTCGACTGGAAAGCAATGCCCATCACGATGAACCGCCCAGGATTCAACGCGCTGATTCACCATACGATCTTCAGTCCGCTGTAAAAATCGACTGACCCCTTGATTATGCGCCTCCCGATGCTCTTCAGGGACAACCACCTCCGACAACGGAGAACCGAGGACTTCCTGTTCAGTCCATCCGAATGTCTTCGTCGCTTGAGCATTCCATTCAATGATTCGGCCATCGCGATCCATCCCGACAATTGCGTCTAGTGCTGCGTCAATAATGGTGCGGGTTTGCTCCTGCTCGCCCTTGATTCGCCGTTCACTGATATTTCGAGTTTCTTGAAGCAGTTCCTGCATTTCCTGCGAAGAAATCGACAACGATCGTTCAAGCAAGGCTCGACCTTGATCAAATTCCGTATAGGTCTGACTGACTTTGGCAAGGAACGCCTGCCAATCGGTTGTTGAAATCTCGAGAGACGGATCTGCCAGACCCAGCCTCTTCAATTGCCTCTGAAGGAGTGCATGCATCAAAATTTACAATTCAGTAATGGTGGTCAAGGTCATGGTTTGATTATGGAGATCGCAACGCCCATTCGTGAACGGTGAAAGTTCGCCATATGAATAAAACCCAATCTGCGTCGTCCCGTGCGGAAGAACATCCAGCGTCGCCTCGACTTCTTCTTCGGTCCGTTCGCCTAGGACGAGACGACGTCCGAC
>BQIX01000547.1 GCA_021604145.1 Nitrospirales bacterium | reverse complement strand
TTGCGCACACCGATGCCGCACAAACAATTCCTCGTCCGTATCACGGTCGCTCGGCCACAGACGATCCCGACTATACACGGCATTCACGCTACCTCACCATGCAAGATGGCGTGAAGATTGCGATCACGGTTTATCAACCCAACAAGACAAAAAGCCGCACTCGCCGCACTCGCCACCCAACCATTCTGCACCAGACCCGCTACTGGCGATCCATCGAATACCGTTGGCCATTGTCTCTGTTTAAAGAAGATCTACCGCGCGGGTTAATGGGGACTTACGCGACACGCTTTCTTGCCAACGGCTATGTGTGGGTTGATATCGATGTCCGAGGCTCCGGCGCGTCGTTCGGATCCCGACCCTACGCCTATTCGTCCAAAGAAATTCAAGATGGATCAGAAATCGTCGATTGGATCATCCAGCAGCCATGGTCGAATGGTCGCGTCGGAGCACTCGGGATTTCCTACGCGGGAGCTGCAGCCGAAATGCTGCTCGTCAACAAACATCCCGCCGTCAAAGCCGTGGCTCCGCTTTTTTCAGGATACGACCTGTATCCTGAAATAGCCTTTCCCGGCGGTATTCATCTGGACTGGTTCACCAAAACCTGGACATACATTAATCATCAGCTTGACCACAATCAGCTGCCGTTCAGCGGCTGGCTCGCACAAGCATTTGTTCATGGAGTCAGTCCAGTCGATGACGACGGTGATCGCTCCCTTCTTCAAATGGCACTCACAGAACATCAAGCAAACTGGAGTCCGCACGAACAAGCCCTTGGCCTGACCTTCCGTGATGATGTTCCTCGGTCACCTGCGATTCCCAGCATCGAGAGTCTGAGTACACAATCCTATGCTGACGCCATTGCAGATTCAGGCGCCGCCATATATAGCTATAGCGGTTGGTTTGATGGAGGCTACCAACTAGCCGCGATCAAACGACACCTCAGACACAACACTGCGGACAACAAACTTATCGTAGGACCGTGGGACCATGGCGGAAAGCAAAACATCAGTCCCTTAAATACTGGACCATCAGAATTTGATCACCAAGGAGAGCTATTAAAGTTTTTTGATTACCACCTACAAAACGTCAGCACCGGAATTCAGGAGGAAGCTCCCATCCATTATTTCACGATGGGCGAAGAACAGTGGAAATCTACTGATACATGGCCGCCGTCAGCACAACACGTCCATTATTATTTAGCACCAAATCATCAGTTCAACACAAACCCAATCGATACGGACAAAACCACAGATCAGTATGTCGTGAACCCATCCGTTGGAACTGGACACCAAAGCCGTTGGGATTCATTAATTGGAAAACCTCTGGAACGGCCGTATGTTGATCGCCCTCAGAAGCTCAATCACATGTTGTCCTATATGTCTGAACCGCTGGATCGCCCGATAGAAGTCACCGGTCATCCGATTGTGACTCTCTATCTGAGCGCTTCCGCAACAGACGCAACAATATTCGCGTACCTTGAAGATATTGACGAAACAGGAACAGCACATTATGTGACGGAAGGTCAATTACGGGCTCTGCACCGAAAGGTCGTTGATTCACCCAAATACTTCCCCAAGGACATTCCCTACCGAACGTTTACTCGTCAGAACGCGATGCCTCTCATTCCTGGTGAAGTCGCCAAGCTTTCCTTCGATCTTCTTCCCACGTCCTATCAATTTCAACAAGGCCATCAAATCCGCCTTGCGATCGCTGGTGTGGATAAGGACCATTTCGCAACCTTGCCCGGAAAGAATCCTACTTTTACGATTTATCGTTCTCGCTCATACCCCTCACTTCTTGTTCTTCCTGTTGTTGATTAATTACTGGCCGCTCGTGGCTCATCAATTTAATTCTTTTCGCATTAGATACATAACTTAGTGGCCTTTCACAAAACGCCCTAAGGCTGCTCGAGACTCTGGTGTAAGATCCACCCAACTGACCACGTAGTCAGCCTGAAGATGATCGCTAACACAGCCATCATCCACGATGATGCGCTGTGCTGGATTGAAGCGACGTTTTGACCAGCCTAGTTGGTTTTGCAGGGTGGCAGAGTCGCCTTCATTTTTTTCAATCATTAACTTGGCGAGGTTTGCTGCATCCTCCCTTGGATCGCATCCCATAATCTCATGATCTACCTGCTTATAAGCTTCTGGCCGAAGCCTTATCTCCCAGGCATTAATTGCCTCTAGGACTTCCAACAGACCGTGGCTTTCCAAATCATAGCTAACATCCTGTATCTCTTCCTTTGAGTGACTAGGGAACATCTCTAAAAGTTTGGGTAATTCGTCACGTTTTGAGCAAAGCCCATCTGGACAATCTTTGATGAGAGTAGTCAGCAACTCTGCAGGAAACCCTTCGATAGAATTCTCAATGTTACCCTCCGATTCAGGAAGCTCTTTAAGAACCTGTTAGATCCTTATCCCAAGTTCGTGTACATCGTTAAAGAGGATGACTGATCACTCTGTTTCAATTCATTCGTCAGACACAATGGAGCAAACACCAGCAGTCATGAACGCGGCTCTGGAAACAATCAACTTTATTAAAGGTTCACCTCAATATAATATTGATGATGGAGTTTTCTCATATAGTTTTTCTGCTTGCCAAGATGAGCTCAACGCGACTTTCTGGGTTCTCTCATTCTTTAACGTCAAGCCATTCTTGGCATTGACCACACCTCCAGAAAACTCATTGCTGTTACAAAGGTAAAATCGTTAACAGAATATAGCCGTTCCACTATACCTCGTACGTATGAAGTAGTGTTTCGCGCTGTGAAAGCTAGATTGAAACGGGTAACAGTTATTTGGTTTCGCTATATCCCCTAAAAATGGGGAAAAGGTTGTGCATAACCTTGGAATGAAATCACCGGACACCGATACCGAGATCCTTTTCACCTAACTGCCTAAATTATAGGCATTGTGTCGGAGAGAAAAGTACCCCCAAGATCTACGGTCGTGATGTTCCTCAAGGTGAAACCCCTAGGGAAGAGAGAAGAATGATCTTAATTGTTGTCTGTCGCGTGAAGAAAAGAAAAGTATGGAACGACTATCCAAGAAGCGACCAGGTAAAATACCCACCGAATCCGATAGCGAGAAGGGCAGCACTGACTTTCATGTTGTGATGCCAAGTCCCTGGCACAAAC
>BQIX01000546.1 GCA_021604145.1 Nitrospirales bacterium | reverse complement strand
ATTCCTGTATCTGTGCAATGTTTTTTTGTGTTCTTAAAAGTCTTCATTTCGATACGTGCCTTCCGCCGCCATGAGAATTCCAGATCCGTTATTCGTGAAGTATGTATCAAGAAACGGCGTCAAAAACTGATGTTCGTAATGCACTCGCACCCGCATGTATGACCCGCTGCCTCCAGCATTGGACGGGTTCGTGTCCCAAGAAGCTGGATCCGAATAATCAGAGCCGACCGGGAAAACCCATATTTTAGCCGGATCAATCTCCATGATCGAGAAGGTTTGATCTTGTATGGCTTTGGCAATAGAAGCTTCTCGCGACAAAGTATTATTATTCTCATCTTTGAGTGTCACGCCCAGAAGCCCGACACGCATCCCCTCTCTCGTAGCAAATTGCAGCGCATGTTGATGCACATAGAACCAGCCAAACTCCGTCACCGCCATCACCACGAGTAAAAACAACGGCAGAACAAGCGAAAACTCAAGAGCCGTTGAACCTTGTGTATTCCTTATCATCGGTACGTTCATCTCTTCGTCAGACACAAGACTATTGCAACAGTCTCAACTTCAAACGATTGGCAATAATTTGGAGCAACCCTTCCAATTCAGACGAACTGGCAGCATAAAAACGATAGTTCGGCCCACTCGAGACTTGATTCAAAAATGACTGATTGACTGATCCAAATCCAATCACGTAAATCTTGATATTTTGAGCTTTGATCAATGCCGCTTCATCAATAGCCCGTTTTTCAGCCGTTTGGATCACATAGCCGCCAATTGCAGAAGCGGCAGGATCATCCATACAATCTTCAGACCCTCCTCCCGCCAGTGGTGCATAGTAGTTGCTCGCGCTGGACGGACCATACGTCAAATCCTCGAGAATCCACCATTTCGTTGTCTCTGGCGATGGACAACTAGACGACCCAATAGGTAATCCGTCACCTCTCGGCAAGGGATCAATGCCTCCTCCCAGATATTGAGATTTTCTAGCATCCGGGTCGAACAGTGTTGTATCTATAAGATTGTGCGTATTATTGTAACTCTCGACAGCTGCAGAATGAACATTTCCATTGTTGGTAAAATTCGCACGAAAAGCCGTTGGCTGACCGTCGGAAATCAGAATCACATACTGATCATCCCGTTCATTCAAAGGCTCAGTCGTATAGGACGTAAACCCCGTGCTGGTTCGAGCTTTGGCTAAGCCCTCCGATGTATTGGTACCACCATTGTCTGTAGCCAGACCATTAATGGCACTCGTCAAGTCCACATGAAAATTCGTCTGTAATGGATAGTCAACGACTGCACCAGAGGCATAGGAGACAAGCCCAAACCGACTGCGGTCTTGAGTATCCTCAAAATTGTCTATAAATTGTTGCGCCGCATCTCTGAGATCTGCGACTGGCGTGCCACTCATGGATCCAGAGATATCTGTAACCAACACCACTTCAGCTCCTCCAAGCCTGGCGGCTCCTAACGCTTGAACAGCTACGCTATCACCGGCATACGTTAGCGCTCGGCTGACCGTGTTCAACACATTTGCCTCTCCACTAATGGTCACTTTGTTCGTGACATCGTTTTTATCTACGGTAAACGTGGTGTATTGATCGGTCCCTAGAAGCCCATCGGGAAAGTTCGCTTTCGCCATTTGCTGCATAAACAACACTTTATCTGGAATATTGGGATTCGTGAGATGAGTAGCTCCAGTCAACGATGCGGCATCGACGGCTTTGGCCATTTCTGCTTTCACGGCGAACCATCGACCAGCTTCAATGCCCAGCGCGGCAAACCCGAAGAGCAAGACAACAAATACTGCTCCTAATACGAGGAAGCCTCCTCTGTGATTGCGCAGTGAAGAGAGAGTTATGAATTCCAAATGACTTTTTCTATCTTCTGTAAAAGTTGAGCGTGTCATCATTTCCATATCGAATTTGTCCTGGAAGATCTCACCGATAGAATCGCCATCCTTAAGAAAGCAAATTGGCACAAAGGATAATGACTTTTATCGGACAATCGGTGCCGGAAGTTGAAGGAAAAGAGTATGACTTTTAAGGAGTTGTGGGTTCGTTTCGGTCAATCAGCGATAAAACGGGAAGTTCTTCGAGAGTGGTCATGCCGAAGAACCTAGGTGCGTACATATCATGACATGCTCAAACTTTTTTGTTTCCAGTCGTTGTTCTGGATTATTCCTATTTCATGACAAGAAAAGAACATTCGATCAGAATCTAAGATTTTTCATGCAATGATTTTCGTATTGAGAGAAGAGAATCACGAAGAGGAAGCTGATTGGGATGAAAGAGCATCTAATTTGTTGAGGAGAGTTTCGGCAGGGGTATCTAATTGCTTCTGTTGGTTACAGGGTCGACAGGCTGGAACCACATTACCTTTGGTGCTTTTCCCCTTTCGAGCGAGCGGGATTTTATGGTCCATCGTCAGTTCAGAGGACAGAAAAGTATTTTGACAATAGTGACAAATCCCTTTATTGAGCAGAGTCAGCCACCATTGAGTTTTTCGGAGTTTTCGCGCACGTTCCCGCTCCAGCTTGATGTGCCGCTGCAAAGCCGGGTCACCGTCGAGTTCGTAATACGATTCATGGCTGGACATGATTGTGGAATTCTATCCTACTTTCTTTATCTTTGACGAGAGACATTTTTCCCACAAGCAACAACTCAGTCTAAAGCAAGCGTCAGACATTTCGCCGACCCGCCGGCTTTTAAAAACTCGTCCAATTCAAGTTGATGAGCATGATAGCCTTTTCCTTCCAGCAGCCTCATGGTTTCTGGACATCCCGTGGGAAGGACGACATGACGCTCAATACACACGGCATTACAAGCAAAACGCTCAGCCTCTTGAGGAGGAACCGGGATTCGTCGTGTTTTCTCAAGACGTGATTCGATGACCGTCTGCGCGTAAGAATCAAACGCGTCAGGGAAATATAATAATTCACCGCCACTGAGAGGACAAAAACAGGTATCGAGATGATAAAACTTGGTACTGACCAGTTCAAGTGGAAGAATTTCTTTATGGAAAATTTCGGTTAATACCGTATACGCGCGAACATCGCTGCGTTGCCGATACCCTCCAAACCAAACGTCAGTAAACCCCAAAAGATCCCCCGCACCTTCAAAATACAGATCTGGGTCCAATCGT
>BQIX01000545.1 GCA_021604145.1 Nitrospirales bacterium | reverse complement strand
TTCCTCGGAGCTCCGCCACCGCTCTGGCTCGCCCCAATGTGGCCATTTTCCCTCTATCGTGATAATGAAAATCTTCACGCTGTCCAAACGGAGTACGATTCTTGACAACATTGGCGACATAACGGCCCTGTTGCATGGCGACAGCCGCCAAAGCGGGAAGAGGATGGCCATCTTGATCAGAACAACACGCCGCATCACCGATGATGAATACCCATGGATGTCCAGAGAGGGATAGATCTTTCTCTACATACACTCGCCCACTTGGATCTAAAGGTGCGTCAAGAGTTTGAAGTAAGGGAGAGGCCTCATTTCCTGCAGCCCAGATCACATTTGCCGACTCAATACGGTTCGTTCCCACCGTCACGACCTGTTCAGATATGTCGGTGACTTGGGAATTCAACTGCACCTCAACACCTAGTTGTTCCAACGACATTTTGGCGTATTGAGATAATTCTTCTGAGAAATCGTCTAAGAGTCGAGCGTGCATCTCAACAAGGATAATGGAAATTTTTTCGTCCTTGAGTGAAGGAAAATCTGGCCTAATGCTGTACTGAGCTATCTCGGCTATAGCCCCTGCGAGTTCAACGCCAGTCGGTCCACCACCGACAATGACAAATGTCAGATACGGCGCGACTTCTGGGCCAGGAGCCAAACGATCTGCCTTTTCAAAAGCACGGACGATTCGGTCACGAATGTGGAGAGCATCGGATAACGTCTTTAAACTCCACGCATATTGCTGCCACTCCGGGTGTCCAAAATAGGAAGGTTGAGATCCAGGAGCAAGAATTAAAGAATCGAATACAATTTTTTCGCCAGTCAATTCTAAGACACACTGCTCACAATCGACCTTTTGTACCTCATCCATGACGACTCTCACATTGGATTGAGAACGGCATATCTCACGGAGAGGGGTGGCAATATCCCCACGAGATAGTGCTGCAACGGCTACTTGATACAAAAGTGGTTGGAATAAATGATGGTTGGTGACATCGACTAACGTGATATTGACAGGCGCGCCTTTAAGAGCACGGACGAACGATAAGCCACCAAAACCTCCACCGACCACGACGACATTTAACGGTTTCATAACAAATTCCGCTCTCCACTGTTGCTCTAATTCATAAATAATTTAGTCTTACGACAATCATGAACCGTCCTATGTGCAAGGTTCACACTTTGATTGAGGACAAACAGGAAACAGGCAGAAGATCTTATTGAATCAAGGGAAGTGAAGAATTCGCATCTCCGAGGCTGATGGTCATGGGCAACAAAGAGATATAAAACGATAGCAGCCCTGTGCAAACCCTTACGGGTTCACACAGGATCAGGTAGCAGACAAGCTTAGTGACAACGTTTTCTCGAACTTGAAGAAATTGTACTTTCTTACTAAGGACACACAGAATTTTTGGTATTTGGGGCTTGTTATTTTTTACTTTGCACTAAAATGGCCACACGTGCACTCCCACCACCCGTCTGAACGTTCAAAAACGTCATACCTTGTCTTGCTGAATCAGGAACGGTCACTTCGACATGTTTCGAATCAACATAGACTGTCTCTTTTCCTTCCTGAGACCCAATGGTGACGTGATGTAAGCATTCTTTGCTTTTTCCGAAATCACCGGTGACAATGATTTTGTCACCCGGCACGACTTCATCGGGTTCCACCGACTTGATCACAGGACGCCGACTTGAATCACAAATCGGATCATCTTTGACCGTCTGTTCATTAAACCCCTTGATCGCTTCTGGAGTTGCCGTCTCCCCTGTAGGAGTTTGAGCCGATGCATAGTCAACAAAAATGAAATTGGTAAGGAGAAGAGCTGTTACGAGCAATGAAAATAAATTCATCATGACAATATTCCTCAAAGACAGGGTGAATAATGGCACTTGAAATATTAGAAGGCTCACGGGAATACCCTACTTCATCATACTCAGGCATCCGTAAACTTAATCATTGTAGACATCTGGGAACCTGAAATCTACTCATTGACGATCCCAATGAAATCATAACAAGATCTGCGCGTCAATCCCATGATCTGTTACGTGTTGCTTATACGAAAGGCAACGGAATTCTGAGAAACAGATGAAATGCCAAAATTGCAAGGAAAAGATCGTGCCAAAATGGAGGGGAAATCAACCAGAATCGATCATTCCAACACAATCGTCTGGACTGTAGGAGTATATAATCAGCGACGGCGGGTTAATGACCTACAAAGCGATTGAAATCAAGAAACTATAGCCGTACGGTTCGCTCGCAGGCCATGTACCACAACGTTTGACCGAACGGACACACGACTGAAGAGATTATTGTCCTGATTTGTCGGTTTCCAGAGCTGAAACCGCACCAATACTGTTCAACCCGGCTTGCGCACAGGCAACATCAAGATGACCTCCAGGTGCGCCACCCACTCCAATGCCACCCACAACCTCACCACTTAACACAATGGGCAGACCACCAGCCAGAAGAAGTATATGTTCATTCATGTGCTGAAGACCTTGAATCGCTGGCATCTTAGCCACTAATCCGGCTAACTTTTCGGTCGGTTGTCTCAGACTGGCTGAGGAGTAGGCTTTCTTTCGACTGCTTTCGAGAGTATGCGTGCCAGCTCCGTCTTGCCTTAACACCGCACGGATATTTCCTCCTCGGTCAACCACGGTGACACTCACTCGATACCCGTCAGCTAGACATTTCTCGACAGTGGCATGAGCGGCCTTTGTCGCCAAAGACAGCGGTAGCACACGCTCACGAGGCAACTCCTCTGCCCACCCATTTGACGTGACCAGACCAATTAGACAACAAGTGAGAAGACCAAGTTTTGCGCAAAACAGGTATGAGGTATTACGTTGACTCTCCATTCCGTTCATCTTTTCCTCCCTATGTCCTTAGCGATGGTTTTGATATTCTTTTGATTTCACTTTCAACTTTCATGATCGTGTGCAGCGGCTGCCTCCAAAATACTGACAATTTCTTGAAATCCCTTTTGTCTGGCATGGAGTAACGGCGTCACTCCGTCATGATCAGCAATATGGATATCAGCTCCGGCATCGACTAATAATTGGACAATTTTTTGATGACGAGGACCACCTTGACTCAGCACGATCGCTTCTAAAAGCGCAGTCCATCCTAAATTGTTCACATGATCGATATCAACGTCG
>BQIX01000544.1 GCA_021604145.1 Nitrospirales bacterium | reverse complement strand
GTTACATACGTCTATTGCGAAAAAGGATCTGGATGTTCAAACCAAAATGAGTGACACTATTTTTCTTGATCCAGTAGGACCTGATAAAAAAGTGATTTTTATTGAAGTTCGAAATACCTCAGACAAAGATAATTTTGACATTGAAACACCGATTAAAGCCGCGATTGAAAAACGAGGCTATCGAGTGACCGATGATCCCGATGAAGCTCACTATCGATTGCAAGCCAATGTGTTAAGTGTGGCAAAAGCCAGTCCGACAGCTGCTGAAGCCGCGTTAGGTGGTGGTTACGGAGGAGTGCTTGCTGGTGGGGCTGCGGGCGCTGGAGTGGGTCTTGCTACGCATGGTGGCATCGGGGGTGCGGCTGGGGGGTTGATTGGCTCTGTTGTCGGAGGACTGACTGAGACTGTGGCGGATGCGTTCGTCAAAGATGTGACGTTTATGGCCGTTACAGATGTGCAGGTCGTTGAAAAGGCACCAAAAGGCGTGATTGTTCGATCGGATAGTGAGCAAAATTTAGCGCAGGGTATGGCTGGCACGCAACGGCAAACCTTTTCAGAAGTTGGCAAACTCAAAAAATATCGTACACGAGTTGTGAGTACGGCGAATCAGGCGAATTTGGAATATGAAGAGGCTCAAGAGTTGTTGACAAAAGGACTGACTCGCTCACTCGCTAATGTGTTTTAACCTTACCTTTTTCATGGTGTGAGTCAATGGTTACAATCAAGAAGAATGTCGTGAGTGGACCACCGAGGTTTTGGGTTGTTCAATTATCTGGAGGAGGCAATGTATGGTACATCGCAGATATCTCAAGCACCTGGTTAGTCTTGTTGTTGTTCTGTCTTGTGTGTTCGTGGGAGCGCACGTTGTTCTTGCCGATGATGAGGAAGATCTAGCGGCTATGCAACGGGCATTGAACAAAGAAGTCATGGAGCGGCCTTTTAATCCAGGAGATCAAGCGGAAGTCGATCGATTTGTTGAAGATGCGCTGAAGAAAAATCAAATTCCTCAAGAGTATACTGGGAAGGATTGGAAACGAGGGTATACCTGTAATAACCTCAGATATTCTTTTTCTCGATATCGGAATTGTCTCCACTATTATCGGTATCACGGACGTTATTACCCCTACTAACTCTGTTGTCGTCTCGTAGCTGCTCCAATAATCTCTTATCACGACCATTTTCGTTGTCGTGATGAGAGATTTCTTATCTGATCATGGCCAGTTCCCACTGGCTCATCTCACTCTATTTTCTGCAATGATTAAAAAGCCACCGTTCCGTGTCGAGCCAAAAGTTTACGCTGCGTCGTGGGCTCAGGAACGCGGTTTTAAATGAAGTAAGCCTTGGTTGGTATC
Organism: Nitrospirales bacterium; assembly: GCA_021604145.1. Classification (GTDB taxonomy): domain Bacteria; phylum Nitrospirota; class Nitrospiria; order Nitrospirales; family UBA8639; genus JAGQKC01. The sequence continues at coordinate 1,806 of BQIX01000544.1, read as the reverse complement.
TAAGGTCACGAGGAAGTGATTGAGGAAGGACATGCCCAATAGACCATCTATGCCTTTTTGACCGTCAGGAAGATCATGGATGGCGACGTCCACATCATGGACTTGAGCTGTTCCGGCTTGAATGGAGTCTACAGTGCTGACATTGACTTGTATCGGTCCTCCAGCTGTATAAACGGTTGTCAATTGGGTCTTCGAACTTGAAATAAGTCCAAGGTCAAGGGCCACATCTTGGGAAAGAACAGTCATCGTTGCACCAGTATCGAGAATGAGCTGCACTTCTCGGGTTTGATTGAGTTGGACGGTAACCAAGAGTGAGCCTCCATAGGATGTGACTGGAATGGTTATCGCTTCTGACTGTTCATCTTGCGACGATTGGCCCAGCTCATCAATGAAGGGATACTCTTGGGGTATGTTGGGCTCAAGGGTATTAGGTTCTGTCTTTGATGACATGGGCTGAATCGTGGATTTTGGCTGAGACGTTGTCCCTGAGTTGTTCGAAGATGATTCTTCTAATAAGACGGTACAATGTTCAAGTTGTGCAGGACTATCCGTGAGTACAGTCAGGCCAGATGAATCTTCACAGCGGTAGGTCGACGCAGCCAATGTGGATTGCAGTACTGGCAAGGAAGACATGCCGATAAGCAATGAGAAAAGTAAGGCTGTTCTAGATAGTAAATTTTTACGGATAATGATCGTCATGGGTATGAGTATGATCTGATGAGTCAAAGGCTTGTGTTATGAAGGTGACGAGCCTGGGGCATCTTTCGTTAGAGGAATTTCAGCTTGCACCAGGTTCCCAGATTCTATGATTCTTGTTGATAAAATGACTAATGTGGGGTCAATACGATTCACGACGATGCGACCTTCAACGGTTTCACCTTGCTTCACAATATAGATGGACTCTCCTTTCGTGAGAAACGCCTGACTTTCTCCACCTTTTTTCAGATATCCCAGAAAACGAAATTTGTTGAGTTGTTGCTGTGCTCGTTGAAACGCTAATTCTTCCGGGGAGGGGCCAGGAGGAGACACGAATTTTGGTTCAGCGCTTGCCGGCTGTTGAACTTTTTTCTGTGAAGTCTTTCGTTGTTTGGAAGAAGATGCATGTTGGTCTCTACGGAGATTGAATGGTGTGAAAATATTACGAGGTGCCGCCAGTGTCACGCTTTGTCGGGGATTGTTAAATGATTTTGCTAATGCCAGCGAATCCTGAGCTGTCTTGCTCCCTTTGACGGTGGCAAGGGTATTCAATGCTGTCTCGGGAGATTCCGTGTCTTCTAAGAATTGAAACACGACCGCGCCTCCCCACAATAACAGTAAGGCGACGAGCATTTGTATTTTGGTTTGGTTAGTCATAATTCCTGACGATTGCGTGTCGACCGACCGGGAGGTTGTCTCAGAAATGTGGACACCTTAATATTAAACCCGACTTCATATGACTTTTTGGCTCGTTCAGCCGAAAGCTTCTCTATGAACAGATACGGCCATTTTGACTCGAGTTCATAGATGAATGTTCGAATGGATTTATATTCCCCTGAAGCTTCAAACGAAAGAATTCCTTTGGTTGCAAGCTGATGCCGAAGTTCTTGGAGGTCATATCCCATTCCTGGAATGCGGACATGATGGGCTTTCGCTAATGAAGCGATTGATACACTTAAGCGCGTAAAGTCTTTTGGAATGGGAAGGCTCTTCCAGATATCTTCTAACGTCTCTTGAGTATCTTGCGCGGCTTTCAACTGTTGTTGGGTCTGTACGGTTGCCGAATAGACCAGCGAGGCTTCCTGGAGTTGTGTGTTTGCAGGAAAAAAC
>BQIX01000543.1 GCA_021604145.1 Nitrospirales bacterium | reverse complement strand
ACATAAAATAGTCATCTGTTAGTGAGGGGTCGACATGGCCGAGGACCAAAATGCTGATGAGTCGGGAGGTGGGGGAGGATCAAGTAAAAAACTGATGATCCTTATTATTCTTGCAATAGCCGTGTTAGGAGCTGGTGGGGGTGCGGCATGGTTTATGATGGGATCTGGTGAAGAAGAAGAGACCCATACGACCGAAAAAAAATATGAGAAAGATTCCGGTGAAGCACACGGAGATGAGCCTGGACCTATTGTCGAACTTGATCCCTTTGTGTTGAATCTGGCCGATCGTGAAGAGCTACGGTATTTAAAGATTTCCATTAAACTCGAGCTCGACCGTCCTGAAGAACAAACAGATTACCCAGTCAAAGTTCCCGCGATTCGCGATGCGTTATTGGTATTGCTCTCGAGTAAAGATTCACATTTGCTACGCACGACCAATGGAAAACGTCGCGTTCGAGATGAAATTCTTTCACGTGCCAATGGGGTCATGAATAAAGGCAAGATCGCAAATGTCTTTTTCACAGATTTTGTTATTCAGTAACGAACGGTCAAAGTCGTGCGTCCTGGATGTTTCCAGGTTGTGTGAGAACGTCTTGTCTATCTTACTGTGCTCTCCTGAATGAGTCATTATGGAAAATATTTTATCTCAGGATGAAGTCGATGCTCTCCTTCGAGGGGTAACGGGCGGAGAAGTTGAAGAGTCTGTCCAGGAACCGGAGGAGCCGCAAGAAGGGCCTGTTCCGTATGATCTCGGGAATCAAGAGTGGATTGTTCGTGGGAGGATGCCCACGCTTGACGTCATTCACCAGCAATTTTCACGTCTCTTCAGGCTGTCGTTAGCTGAGGTGTTGCGGAAAACGATTGAAGTGACGGTGACCAATCAATCTGTGTTGAAATTCAGTGAATTTACCCGTCGACTACCTGTCCCCGCGTATTTACAAGTGATCTCAATGGAACCATTACGTGGGTATGCGATGGCTGCGACTGATGCCGCGACCGTGTATTTACTCGTTGATCATTTTTTTGGTGGAGCTGGCCAGACGCATGTCAAACCGGAAGGTCAGGATTTTACATTAATTGAACAACGTATTATGCGAAAAGTCATGTTGATGGGTTTGGCGAATTTAGAAAAGGCATGGGACCCGGTGCATAAAGTGAATATTAAAGCTGTCCGGTCGGAAATGAATCCGCAACTGGCTTCAATCGTTCTTCCATCGGATATTGTCATTGTGATTACAATCGGAATCGAGTTGGGTGACGCCGTCGGTGATCTTCATCTTTGTATTCCCTATGCCATGCTTGAACCGCTTCGTGAACGTTTGCAAGTGAGCTTTCAAAGTGATTTTTATGAAGTCGATCAAGGTTGGGTCAATCGATTCTCTGAACGTATTCGAGAAACGTCAGTGACGATGTCGGTGCATTTAGGCTCGACAAGAATATCGGTTGAAGACTTGATGAACTTTTCGGCGGGTGATGTCATTGTCTTAGAGCAACCAACAGATGAACCCCTAGTTGGAACAATTGAAGGTGTTCCAAAATTTTATGGATTTCCAGGTACGACCAAAGCCTCTCAATCATTTCAGATTAGATCAATGATCATGCCGAAAGAGTAACGTTGATGCCGCATGTTCAGCCTCAGCCATATGTCATAAAAAGGAATTCCTTGTATGAGTGAAGAGAACAAAGAGAGCGAAGAGTCGTTTGATCCAGACATGGATGCAGAAGCGGAAATGGCAAAGGCCATGGCTGAAGCGGAAGCGGCATCAGAGTCGTCACCATCTCCGGTTCCTGCAGCAACCGGGGTGATGCCTGCGTTTGAACCTGATGAGCATATGGATCCAAGTCTCGATCGAATCCTGGATATACCGTTAGTCATTTCCGCACAACTTGGAAGTGCAAAAATGTTGATCAAAGAACTTCTTCAATTGGGACCAGGTTCTGTGGTTGAACTGGATAAGTTGGCAGGTGAACCGTTGGAAGTCTTAGTCAATGAAAAACTTGTGGCACGAGGTGAAGTGGTCATGGTGAATGAAAAGTTTGGTATCCGACTCACGGATGTGGTGAGCCAAACGGAACGTGTGAATAATCTTTCTTGAACCGTGCGATAGCACACAGGCAATTGAACATGTTGAAGAAATTGCGTGAACAACACGTCGAGTGGTGGAGAATCAGCAACGAGGTTTTACATGGATCTAGCTGATCAGGCATTAAAAATGGCAGGGGCTCTCGCAGTCGTCATTACTTTGCTTCTTGGTGGTATGTATTTCTTAAAGCGAGTAATGGGGGAATCTCCTGGCCATTTGAGTAAGTCGATGCTTCGACTGCTTGGTGGTCTTCGGTTAGGTCAGGGTAAGGCGATTATGCTTGTGGAGGTGGCAGGAGAAATCCTTGTACTCGGGACGACAGCGCGTGATTTGACGTTATTGTCACGGGTGACGAATAAGGATCAGATTGAACAGCTTCGAACGACTTCTGGTAATCCAGTTGAGGGGCTTACATTATCGTCTCTAGGCTTGTGGAAACGTGTGAGTCCTGTTTCGACGTCAGTACAGAACAACCCTGAAACTGCGGCCCGACCGTGCTCATCGACTTGAAGTATTAAACGGTACCACGATGAATAATGCTCGAAACATCTCTTTAATCTACCACAGGCTGAATGTCTCTAAGGGCTTCCTGATGTTGAGTTGTATTGGCATGATGTCCGTGGGAACGGATGTGTACGCACAGGTCAAACAAGACCCGCTCTTAAGTTTCCAATTATCGGGTGGGGAGGGAGCCGAACCCTATACGATCGGGATTAAAATTCTTGTTTTGCTCACGGTGCTGTCTTTGGCTCCAGCGCTATTGACGTTGTTAACCTCTTTCACCCGCTTGGTCATCGTCTTGGGTTTGCTGCGTCAGGCCATGGGTACGATGCATGCGCCTCCCAATCAAGTCGTCATTGGTCTGGCGTTATTTATGACCATGTTTATCATGATGCCAGTGTGGGAAGAGATACGTGTTCAGGCGGTTAATCCATATTTGGAGCAGCAAGTCGAACAAGATGTAGCGATGGAACGGGCGATCACACCGATACGAGAGTTTATGCTTCGTCAGGTTCGTGAAAAAGATCTGACGTTATTTGTGGAAATGGCTCAAATCGAAAAACTTGAAGGACCGAACGAT
>BQIX01000542.1 GCA_021604145.1 Nitrospirales bacterium | reverse complement strand
GTTTCAGCGTTATGCCCTGAAGGGGGACGCGCTTCGGCGCTTTAAGCGGAGAGAAATGCTGCGTATCGGAATTCGAGACATGTTGCGTGTGGCGGATGTCTCAGAAACGGTGGGCTCTCTCTCGGATATGGCCAATGTCCTGATCCAAGCGGTTTATGAACTTGTTGATGAACATCTTCGCGCACAACATGGGACGCCATCTCATCGTAACCGACATGGACAGTTGACTCTGACGAGATTTGCCGTCATGGGAATGGGGAAACTTGGCGGAGGGGAATTGAATTATAGTTCGGATGTAGATCTTATCTATATATATGAAACGGGCGATGGTGAAACGCAGTCGACGAACGGGCAAATTTCAATCTCTAATGATGAATACTTTGAGAAGCTCGCTCGCGAAATCACGCGTGTGCTTGATGTGACGACGGATGAAGCCGCGATCTTTCGTGTCGATTTACGTTTACGTCCTGAGGGAGAGGTTGGAGCTGTAGCCAAGTCATTAGAGGATTCAGTGCATTATTACCGAACTCGTGGACGAGACTGGGAACGAATGGCTTTTATTAAAGCGTATCCGATTGCTGGAGCAAAGCCAATTGGCAGGTTGTTTCTTCGTCGTATTCGATCATTTATTATGGGAAAAAAGAATGCACCGTCCCAACATGTCCTGCAAACGGTTCGGTCATTGAAAATGAAAATTCATACGAAACTGCTTCGACGAGGTGAAGAAACACGGCATGTCAAATTGGGAGTTGGAGGCATTCGAGAAATCGAATTTCTGGTTCAAGCGCTTCAATTATTGCATGTTCATCAATCTCCACAGGTGATGGAAAGAAATACGATAAAAGCCCTGACGCTATTAGGTGGAGTGAGGGTTTTGTCTGAAGAATCGGTTGAGCAACTGAGTCGCGCCTATCGATTTCTTCGAGACCTCGAACATAAACTCCAAATGGTGAATGATCTCCAGACGCATGTCCTTCCCCGTGATCTCGAAGAGGTGGCGAAATGTGCCGTCCGTATGGGATATCCTAAAGGTGAATCATATGCCGAAACGGCTCAAGCATTTTTAAATGATTATGGCCATCATACCTCAGTCGTTCATCGTCTCTATCAACAGACCATCGGGCTTTAGATCTCAAGGCTTGAAATGTTCATTTTTATGGTTATCTAGAGAGCAGACCAAAGGTGACAATGATATGAGCACGAGGAAGAACCATGAACGTAAAGAGGTCACATGATGGATATGAATAAAATGACGATAAAGCTTCAAGAAGCTCTTCAAGCGGCTTCCGGCATTGCCATGCGGAGAAATCATCAAGGCGTGGATGTCGAGCATTTGTTGCTGGCCTTACTCGATCAACAGGGCGGACTCACGAAACCCATTCTTGAGCAGGCGGGTGTGTCGCCGGTGGCCGTCCAGCAAGCGGCCGAGCAGGCCGTCAATAAAATCCCTCAAGTGCAAGGTAGTACAGGCGGCCCTGGGCAAATTCATTTAACGCCAAGGATTGCCTCGGTATTGTCTCGTGCCGAAGATGAAATGAACGGACTCCAGGATGAATATTTAAGTGTCGAGCATGTTCTGCTGGCGATGGTGGAGGAAGGGGGTATTTTTCGCTCTATCGGTCTCAAGCGCGATAAATTACTTGCAGGACTTCAGCATGTACGCGGGAATCAACGTGTCACGAATCAGGATCCAGAGGGCACCTATCAATCGCTTGAAAAGTATGGACGAAATTTGACGAAGCTTGCGGAGCAGGGAAAGCTTGATCCTGTGATTGGCCGTGATGAAGAAATTCGTCGGGTTGTCCAGATTTTGTCAAGACGAACAAAGAACAACCCCGTTCTCATCGGAGAGCCAGGTGTTGGGAAAACGGCGATTGTCGAAGGGCTGGCACAACGGATCGTGAAGGGAGATGTCCCTGAAGGACTAAAACAAAAGCGTGTAGTGGTGCTGGATATGGGAGCGTTGGTTGCGGGGGCAAAATTTCGTGGTGAATTTGAAGAGCGACTCAAAGCCGTCTTGAAGGAAATACAGGCTTCACAAGGGCAAATTCTTCTTTTTATTGACGAGTTGCATACCGTCGTCGGGGCAGGGGCTGCCGAAGGTTCAATGGACGCCGCGAATCTGTTAAAGCCAATGCTAGCTAGGGGAGAGCTTCATTTAATTGGGGCGACGACGCTAAACGAATATCGAAAACATATCGAAAAAGATGCTGCCCTTGAGCGACGGTTTCAAACAGTGCTCGTTGATCAACCCTCGGTGGAAGATACGATATCCATTTTACGTGGTCTGAATGAACGGTATGAAGTCCATCATGGGGTTAGGATAAAAGACGCGGCGCTCGTGGCCGCTGCCAAGCTTTCACACCGATATATTGGGGACAGGTTCTTGCCTGACAAAGCCATCGATTTGGTCGATGAAGCTGCTGCACATCTACGGACGGAGATCGATAGTATGCCAGCGGAGATGGATGAACTCTCCCGGAAAGTGATGCAGTTGGAAATTGAACGTGAGGCCCTGAAAAAAGAAACTGACCCAGGAAGCCAGCTTCGACTCGAAAATCTCAATCAAGAACTGGCAGAAAAGCAACAGGCGCTTAAAGAGCTCCAATCTCAATGGGATACCGAAAAAGCGTCAGTTGGACGGCTCCAGGACCTTCGCCAGCAAATGGATGACGTGAAACGAGAAATTGAAGTAGCCGAACGGAATTATGATCTGAATCGAGTTGCCGAGTTACGCTATGGCACGCTGCCTCGTATTGAGCAGGAACTCCATGCCGAAGGAGAACATCTTGGTGCCAAGCAGGGAGAACATCGTTTATTAAAAGAGGAAGTTGATGAAGAAGATATCGCTGAAGTTGTGAGTCGGTGGACCGGAATTCCTATTAGTCGTCTGATGCAGGGAGAGGTGGAAAAGTTACTGCGGCTTGGGGATTTGCTTCATGAACGGGTGATTGGGCAAGAGGAAGGGGTGCAAGCTGTCGCGGATGCTGTGCTGCGAGCACGATCGGGTTTGAAAGATCCTCAGCGCCCGATTGGATCGTTCTTGTTTCTTGGGCCGACTGGAGTTGGGAAAACAGAACTCGCCAGGGCGTTAGCCGGTATTCTTTTCGATGACGAAGGCAATATGATTCGGATTGACATGTCCGAGTATATGGAAAAGCATACG
>BQIX01000541.1 GCA_021604145.1 Nitrospirales bacterium | reverse complement strand
ACTTGGAGTCTTTATTGCTTTTGCCCCTCATTACGGATTTCACACTGCCAGCGTGGTTGTCTGTGCCTGGGCATTTCGGCTCAATTACCTGGCAATGCTGATGGGAGCCTTCCTCAATAATCCATGGACCATCGCCCCAATCTTAGGAGGCACACTCTACACTGGATTCGCCGTCATTGGAACATCTCCAACATCGGCATTCGATTTCTCGAACCTGCATTTCGATAATCTGTTTGAAAGCCTCACGCCTTACTTACTCCCGTTCATACTCGGAGGTTGCGTTCTCGGGATCTTAGGGGCGCTCGTTGCTTATCCAATTATGTTATTTGTTATTCACCGTTACCGCTCAGCAAAATCTCGCGAGGATGACTCACCATCTGATGTGTAAAATTCGCCACCCTCTAAAACTCCAAGACCAGCCCACACAAGTCATCTCAACCGAGCATTTTCTAGTCAACGGTAATTTCTTGCAGATCGCTGGGCTTGACTGATGAGTACGGACCGACGGTTGCCCCATGATGGAACATCTCTCATTGCTGATCCGATTCATGGGTATATCACGTTCACCGTCCCGCGCTCAGATCATTCATCAGGGGAACGCACAGAACAAGATTTGATCGATTCATCTTGGCTGCAACGATTACGTTATATCTATCAACTTCAAAGCGCCCATTGGGTGTACCCGGCAGCCGAACACACTCGGTTTCAGCATTCTTTAGGCGCCATGCATTTAGCCGGTCGATTCGCCAATCATGTATACCCCACGCTTTCTCACATAATTCGCAATGTTCCCTCTCAACCGTACATTGAAGAATTGCTCCGAGTCGCCGCGCTTCTCCATGATGTGGGGCACGGACCATTTTGCCATTTTTTTGATCATCATTTCCTAAACCAATTCCATCTCACACATGAGCAAATTGGACAGGCCATTATCCGAACCAAACTGGCACCTATGATTGAACAGATTACTCGCAGTCCATCCGGCCCTTTCATGCCAGGCGAGCAACTCAACCCCGACCATGTAGCCTTTCTCATCTTGAAAGATCCCCATAAGTCAACTCAAGGCTACCCTCGATGGTTAGCCGCCCTACAACCCATTTTGGGCGGAGTCTACACGGCTGATAACTGCGACTATATACTTCGCGATTCTTACATGTGTGGGGTTGCTATTGGACCGGTCGACATTGAACGACTGATACACTATACATTTTTTACGAAGAAAGGCCTGACTATTCATAAATCAGGACTGCCAGCCTTACAAATGTTTTTAAACGCACGACTTTATTTATATTCCAACGTGTACTATCATCGCACCACAAGAGCGATCGACATCCATTTGCAGGAAATCTTTTCTCACACTATGCGGTATCTTTACCCATACAATCCACTGGATCAGCTCGACACCTATCTAGCACTCACCGATTGGCACATCATTGAATCAGTTCGGAAATGGGAAAAGGACACCCATCGCATCAAGAAGCGACTCGGACGGGAATGGGTAAGAATCTTAACGCGAAACGTCAAATGGAAGATGGCGTATACAACGCTCGTTTCAATCCCAAACGACTCGAGAACTCGGAAGCGTGTTCAGTCTCAGCGCCTCGAAGATCAGGTTCGGAAAGCTCTACCACGCCGCCTACGTACAATGAAATTCTGTATTGATATAGCACATCAAGACCCACGTCCTATCAATCTTCTGAATATGGGTGGATTTCAAATTTTTGTCTACGAACCATCAACACATCATGTCGCCAAAGAAAGTCTGCAGACTTTTTTTGAGTATCTACCGGCACGAATAGTGCAATTCCGTATATACGCCCACAATCATGAAGCCGACTCCGAACTTGCCCAAGCCGCCCGATATGTATTAGGAGAAGAAGGGTAAACTGTCTAGAACAAAAGGATGCAACGGATGATCAAAAAAATAAGCCGAAACCCTATAAAAACCGCTGTTATGCCTCATGCGGTTATTCGCCATTTTTTGGCGAAACAGTCCCAAATCCTACATGTTGAAGGTCTTTGATGATCTCCAATTGAACACGAAATGCAAACGCATCGCTGGCCTCACCATATTCGCTGGCTGAATTTCGACAGTCGGATAAACTATACCCGATCAATTGAGAAACAAGACGTTTCCCATCGGCCTCTAATAATTCCTCATGTGGTACCTGAGACAATCGAGCGCCCTCAACAACACCATGATGTCCCCAGACTCGCAATTGAATAGCGCGACGATTACCCGGCAAATAGCCTCTGACAGGAAGAGACTCTGTTACCGGAGGTCTCCAATTTTCCAACAACCAATCCTTGAGTCTCTCCTGTAACGTTACTCGCAGACTTCCGAACTCAGAATCGCTCAAGTCATTTTTGTTGTCAGATTCAAACGGTTCGACTGAAACTATTCGACGTTCTTTTGGTACGGGCACGACCACCGCATCGAAATGTTGCATCAACTGATGTTGACTCAAAATAAACTTTGAAAATTCTGCATTCCCCTTGATTGTCGGTTCCGGTGAAAGTCTAATCTGTATCGCTCCAGACTCTTCAACTTCGATGGTCTGATCCACCCGCCATGTCCATGGCGACGACACCGCAAGCACCTCACCAGATTGAGAAATCGCTCGCACAAACAAACGGCGAGGAGAACGGAATCGTTCAGCAAATAAACGTGTTGTACTCTCCTCTGCCTTCCAAACAAGCATTCCTCGTACTGCGTCCAATCCATTTTCTGTTTCACGAGAAAACTCCAACGCGCGGTGGATGTTCCGTAGTTTTTCAGGTAAAAAAAACGATGAAACAGAGATCAATAGGTTCTCATCGCTGAAACCGTGATGTCGTTCTGCAACAACATCAACCTGATCATCCGGAACTCTCAATTCAATGACCAACCCTCGACGCCACACTTCATTCGCAAACACCCAGGCCTCTTCACGTAACCGTTGAGCGCGGTCAAGACTCAGTTGAACATCCATGGCCAGTAAAGGCGAACGAGGGTTTTCGGTGAATGGATCAGGTTGAGGGATGAAGTGAGGGTCTTCTTCTGAGACGACTTCAGGAACAGACTGTATAGCCGACCGCATGTCTTGACTGATAGATTTTTTCGAGTCTAATACTGACGGAACATTAAAAAATGACTTCACGTGTTGTGATAATTGTCGTTCAAGAGCAGGAAAA
>BQIX01000540.1 GCA_021604145.1 Nitrospirales bacterium | reverse complement strand
CACTTCAGCTTCCAGCAGAGCGTTCCTTGAAAGGGAAGAAACTCGGCATTCTCCTCTCGACTCCACCGGAAAACGCCAACGCCCACACCGTCACTCGACTCAGCGAAGAAGCCCTGAACTCCGGGGTGGACGTCTATCTTTATCTCATCGATGAAGGTGTCAAAAATCTTCAAAACCCTCCCCTACTCAAACTCGCCTCTTCTGGAGTCAAATTTTTTGTCTGCGCTTACGGCTGCCAACAACACGAAATTTCAACAGATGGCTACCCCAAAGAAGTCACCTTCTGCGGCCTGGTAGTCTTGTCTAACATCATTACAGGCTGCGACCGATTTTTGGCATTTAACTAGCCTCGCGAGCCGAAAAACCTTACGCTCATCACCAATCCCTTTAGGTATTTGGGGTCAGACTCGACTTACAACTCTCAAGCCCCTCTCTAACATCTAAGAGCCTGAGGCTAGGACCTTCCCAAATAATTCATTATTCGGTGTTTGCTTTTACAATAATTTGCGGTCCAACAAGTCTAAACAGAGAAGATTAGCTACGTGCCGAACAGAGCCTGAATTCACATTCGTCCTCCAAAAGCAAAAGGAGATCTTTAAGAAATAAATTTGTACGCCTCAAAAAGGAAATGGGTGTTACCTCACGTTTTCGGGTTTCCAGCGTAACCCGAGATTGAGAACACGTTGCAACAAGTTCTCATAGGAAAGTCCCGCACGTTCAGCGGATTCAGCAAGGTCTTCACCAAACGCAATCTGGGCATTCGGATTGGCTTCCAGAAAGTAGAGTTTCCCATCGCTTGCTAAACGAAAATCCAACCGCGCATATCCATTGAGACCCAAAATACCATAAGCTTTCTTGGCCAATCGTTGAATTTTCCCGGCCATCGTTTTACTCAGCCCCTTTGCCTCCTGTGAGGTAATACCATATTTTTTTTGGTACTTCACACTCCACTTCACTCGTTGCGTCGCGACTCGGTGAACATCGTCCGGCAGGTTTTTCAGAATTAATTCCCATACCGGGAAGACCTGCAGCCGCTTATTACCCAGCACCCCAACGTAGAGCTCTCGCCCCTCGATAAACTGCTCAACAATGGCGCTGCTGCCAATACTGTCGTGAATAAACTTCACCCGCTCTTCAAGCTTCTCGGCATCGTCCACAATGGAAGCTTGAGAAATTCCCAGTGAGGCTTCTTCAGAGATGGACTTCACAATCACGGGAAATGGAATCTCATCAGTCCACTTAACCAAGCGACCGAGAGAAAATACGACAAACTTCGGGCAGAGAATGCCGTGATAGGTGAGAATTTTTTTCGACCAGCCTTTGTCACGAGTCAGTACCATTCCACGTGGGTTACACCCTGTATACGGAACACCAACCAATTCCAGATATGACACGACATTTTGATCAAATCCTCCAAATCCGTTGAACTCTTCAAGCAAGTTAAACGCAATGTGTGGCTTAAAATCTGCGACGGCTTCTCGAAGGACATCTAATTCATCTCGTACCCCGACCACTCTCACATCATGACCCATGTCCCGGAGGGTCGTAATGACATCAAATTCCGTTTTCCATTCCACCGTGGCCAAGTCCACGCCTTCAAGATTGACCGGAGGAACCAAATCCTCATGCATGAGAGTCAGAACGCGAAGCTTTCTCATAGTACGACTCGATGCTGTCCACCATGAAGATAGTTCATCGTCTGCACGGTGACCAAGATGGTAAAATCCAATCTAGCCTGTTCTTCCGGAACCGTAAGACGCAACTGCCGCTCTCGACAATGTTCGATAATATCTTTCAACACTTGATCAATGGTGTATTGATATTCCCCAGTCCAATCCGCCACCTTCCGACGGATCTCTTTTCGAAAACGACGAATAAAACTCGCGGCAGTTGGAAAATGCTGATATTCCCTCGCATTGGAAAACAATCGTTGGATATCACGATCGTAAAAGTTTGGATAGTCCAATCCATACCGTTCACGTTTCTGTTGATAGTGCTCACCAAGTGTCTTACGAAGCGCCGGAAGCGGATCGAGTCGTTGCTTGACCTTTACTGGCGGAACCACGCCAGCCAGCTCGGTCATTAAACTATCCATATATTTCAACTTCCGCAGAGCCGGCCATCCAGCATACCGCTCTCGCCAATCGGAACCAGGGGTCAACCACACCGCAAACGTTTCGGCAAAATCTTCATCCGGATGACTTTGGGCGTACCAGGTATCGAGATGCAACACAAAACTCTTACTGTAGGGCTTTGGCAAATAACAGTCTGGATAAGGCTGTGAGGTATTACCAAAGAGCTGTTGCCGCTGATGACGCCGGCGCAACCGATACGCATTTTCGATCGCATGACCGGCTTCATGTCGAAGTATCCGCATACACCACTCAGACGTACCGCCTTCAACCTCCAACATCTGGCTCTGTTCTAATTTGGCTAGTCGTGGATGACTCATATAAAACGGGATGGCAATGCCAGGAATACCATCGGGACAATACCAATCATCCGACAACCAACAATGTGGACGGAACTGTAATTTATTGGCCGCAAGTTCCTGATGTAGCTGCTTAATCAATTTGGCGAGGGGTGTACCCTTAATTTGAACATGAAGATCACAGAGACGCAACTTCAGTAATTGTTCATCAGACCAATTCACCCACTCAGGTTCATGATTCTTGTCGTTCATCGTCAAGACGTCTTGGCCCCTATATTTTAACGCATTCAAACACCGTTACGACTATGTTATGCGAGAAATCACCTCAAGACAAATGCATTTCAAGCATCATCCCGGTGTGCGGGCTTGCTCAGGAAAGAACTCACAATTTCACTCATTTTCGCTCACGATCAGAGCCTTCTGGCAACACGTCCAATCAAAATATGCCAGCGCTAGCATAAGAGAGCCTGTCTGTGGTAGCTTTGGCGGTATTCACGGTGCGGTGACGAAGTCATAAAATACGACCTTTATTTTCATTAACAATTTCTTATTTATTCATTTATTTCTTTAGTGTTTTTTAAGGAAAGGGATATGTCAATGCGTAGCTGTGAAAAATGTGAAGGCACGATGATATTAGATCGTGAAGTCGACATGGAAGCAGGCATGGCTTTAATGGTCTTTGTATGTATTAACTGTGGCCGACGAAAACAAGCGGAACAAGCACCGAATCCTCTCGTTCGGACATAATACAGTGA
>BQIX01000539.1 GCA_021604145.1 Nitrospirales bacterium | reverse complement strand
CAGCGACCGTCAAACAGTTGCATCCGGACTGGACACCTAAACAAGTGACCCACCATTTAGCGAAGCATGCCTTGGATTTAGGACAACGCGGAAAAGACGACACGTTTGGCTGGGGACTCATTCAGATTCCGCAAACATGCCGGACACTCCATCCCTCCATCAATACAGCATCCTAGACGCGCAAACAAAATTCTTTAAGTCTCAGCTCTCCTCGTGTTTCTCGACGTTCATGATGTAGAACGAACTCTATGCGTGTAATCAGATCCGGCCTGCCACAATGCATCACTACTTGAAAAGTGTTTTACGTCCTCTTCTACAAAAGAACCCACGTGTTACCCCGTCAGTTTAGTCGTCAATAATACTCGCCATGGCGGACCGAACAGCGTGACACCTGTTTAGTCATAACCGGTCTTTCACCTCACCATACCCAGCAGGACTCACTTCTGGAATTCCTCCCACGACAAAATAAATGCAACCTTTTATCGCTGAGAGCAGACTCACGTATACGAACAGAAAAGCACAAACATTGAAAAGGAGATTGCCATGAAAACAGTACTAAAACACGTTAACCCTAAACCGCACATATGGGCAGCGACCTTACTTATGTTGGCGACACTGATACCGAATCCAAGTTTGGCAGAGACTCCACGCACCGTGCAGGCATGGGGCGGCAACGGCTCAGGCGATTTGGGCATAGGCAACACTAGTTTTGGAGAAACATTGCCACAACAGGTTATAGATCTGAGCGATGTCAAAGCTATTGCCGGCGGTAACTTCCATAGTTTGGCGCTGTTAACCGATGGTACGTTGCGTGCCTGGGGAGGGAATCAACAAGGTCAGCTCGGTAATGGCAAGACCTCAGGCGGCGAAGTCACACCGGTGGAAGTCAGTCGGCTCATTGGGGTGAAGGCCGTGGCAGCAGGAACCCATAGCCTAGCACTTGTTAGCATCGGCAGAGTGGCAGCCTGGGGCGATAACAGCTTTGGCCAACTCGGCAATGGCAATTTTGACAACAGCGAGATACCGAAAGCGGTTGGAGGGTTACCGCTTCAAATAACCGACGATGCCGGAGTCATTGCCATCGCCGCCGGCCATGCCCATAGTCTGGCATTGCTGGATGACGGTACTGTATTCGCCTGGGGACGCAATATTGACGGACAGCTTTGCGATGGAACCAGGCTTAACCGCTCTACCCCCGTAAAATCTCTATTTCGCAACGTCAAGGCCATAGCGGCTGGTGAAACCGTGAGTGTGGCCTTGTTAACTGACGGCACTGTACGGACCTGCGGCGGGAGCAATGTGGGTCAACTCGGTGACGGCGATATTAGCCTGCACCACACGACGTCACCGGTATTCGTACAGGGCCTCAAGAACATACAAGCCATCGATGCTGGCGAGGATCACAGTCTAGCGCTGCGTGCCGACGGCAAGATCTTTTCCTGGGGGCTCAACAATCACGGTCAGCTTGGGGACGGCACTTTTGTGAACCGCAGCACGGCGGTGGCAGTCGTGGATTTGTCTGATGCCGTGGAGATAAACGCAGGCGGGTTTCATTCTTTGGCACTGACAGGCGATGGCCAAGTACGCGCCTGGGGCTTCAACAGCACCGGACAGCTTGGCGATGGCTCATTCAGCGATAGCGCGGTCCCGGTGGTAGTACTGAACGAAACCGGCAGTGAAGCACTAAAAGATGTCACGGCGCTCAGCGCCAGTTCGCGCTCTAGCTTCACGTTACGATAGACCCTTTGTCAGTTTGCAGTCAGCACTGATCGCGAACGAATAATTTTCTAAGTCAATGGACAACACGGAGGTCTTATCATGAAACATCATACCTTATTCGCAATTTTGTTAATCCTTAGTCTCGGCGCGCTTGCTTTACCGGCAATGGCGGATAGTGGATCCTTCTGCGAAACCATAAAACCAGACGGTACAGATACCTGTCCTGACGAACCAAACCCTGGCCCGGATCCCATACAGTGTCCAGATGGGACGACGGTAAACAATCTAGAAGACTGTCCACCGGTTCACTGCCCCGATGGAACCGAGGTCCCTAACGGCCAAATCTGTCCACCAGTTCAATGTCCAGACGGTAGCGAGGTCCCTAACGGACAAACCTGTCCGCCGGTTCACTGCCCGGACGGGACCGAAGTGCCGAACGGTCAAGCTTGCCCGCCGGTTCAATGTCCGGACGGGACCGAAGTGCCGAACGGTCAAGCTTGCCCGCCAGTCCTGTGTCCGGACGGGTCCAAGTTGCCTAACGGACAACAGTGTCCGAAACCAGACTTGAGTGGCAAATTGACTGTTACACGGATGAGCAATCAAGTGGCTCGCGTGAACATCAAGGTGATCAATACTGGCGCTGCACCCGCCCTGAGCGCCACCGACGGCGGTTACGTTATCGATGTGGGCCTATTTCGTTCCACGGCGAGCAAGACGCCGATTGCGGGTACGACAATCAGGCGCATTAAATCCACGAAGACACTTAATCCTGGTGCGAGCGAGACATTCCAGGTTGATATTCCTCTGCTTAGCAACTTTTCGTTGCCGAAAGACGAGATCAATGTCTGCGCTGATATCGATCCGGAGGAAGTCGTGAACGAAAGTAACGAAGACAACAATCGTCCGTGTCAAGCAATTTGACGTGTTGAATTAGTTCGCGAGCTAGATGAGGTTCGTCACGACGAATCTCATCTAGCAAACGTTACCATAACCTCACCATCTGGCCAGGTAAATGATTTCGACATTTAGGGCAGCACTCCTGGACAAACAATTGTCTGCTCAACACCAGCACGCAGTGAGCAATCAACAAACCTTTCGAATAACACCATTTCGACTCCAAACACCCATTCAACTCCTAGAAGTCAAAATCTGTCTGAGTACATCTGTCAGTTGCTCCCCATACACTTGAAATGTAAACACCTCAGCATCGTTTACAAACTTGATAGGAAATTAATTGCAACTATTTTTTCCGTTCCTCCGACTTACCCGACAACACTGTTCAACGCCACAGTTCTTGAACAGAAGTCAAAGAGACACAACATTTCAACTCAACAATTCACTATCAAGGAGGAATGACATGACACACGCAACGTTCACATCACTGCTGACAGGAATGGCTTTACTCACGGGGGTCGGTATGCTCGACCACGCGGAAGGTCGCAATTGGTACAACCACAATAACATCAAAA
>BQIX01000538.1 GCA_021604145.1 Nitrospirales bacterium | reverse complement strand
AGCCAAGGGCTGTATGCCCTACATTTCTCTCCCATCCTAATTGAAGAAGTTTCCCGTTCCCTCAAAAACCCACGTTTGAAAAAGCCATACGGCTACACGGATGTTGAGTGCGTACATGGCTGGCGGAATTAAACGAGATCGGATCTTTATGGACCAAGCCCTTTCCAAAGATCGGGAAGTTATGCCGTGACCCTGACGACGATCATGTCATTGCCGCAGCTGTGGCCGTTAGAGCCAAATGGATTGTCACGGGTGATTTGGATTTACTCGACCTCAGCGCATATAAGGGTATTCGGATGGTAAAGGCCCGGACTTTTGTTGAAGAAATTCTTGCACGCTGAGAGTGTCCCCGAATGTTCCTTTCTATTAGGTGCGGGTAAGAAGCGATCTATTTGAGGAGGGTTATGTCGTTCATTTCGGTGTTGGGAATTGAAGGAAATCTAAGGAGGGAGCGATCATAATGAATTTAAAGTTGGTGCATGGTTCTCTTTTTAAGGACCCTCTTGCTGCGGGTTATGGTCCTTGATTCTGTGCCAGGTCTGGCCACGGCAGGGCATGCGAGCCATCCCGCACGTTTTTAGAGGTGCCCTTATGACTGTCACATTAAACGCATCGGCATAAGCCATCACCTTCAACAATTGAGCGTGGTTGCACGAAGACAAAAAGATCATCTTCGAGAAAATCTTCTCAGTTTGACACCGAAAAACCTCTTTGATACGCTCGGTATCTGCTTGACGCCTCCCAAAATCCATTGATCCTTTGTGTTTTGAATACTCTTTATGAGAGATCTGGATGACTGTCATCTTGATGGATGGCTATGATAAAGAGCAGGGTCTGTTGAGGCGAACTGTTGTCGTGTATTCGAGGTCGGGACTGGAGACGGCAATCTGTTAGGATGACGTCTTCAAGTATCATTGATGACCATATGTCATCAGCGATGAATGATTAAGGCACAACACAATCGAACTGTATATTAGGACTTCTGTGGATATTCAAGATTATCTCAAGCAGCAACAAGAAAAGATTGATTCATTTTTAACGCAGATTGTCCCACCCGGGAATCCTCTGGCGAAAACGCTCTATGAGTCTATGCAATACAGTCTCCTGGGTGGAGGGAAGCGTATTCGGCCTATCCTCACACTTGCCGCGGCAGAAGCCGTTGGATGCCAAGGCCAGCTCATTATGCCCTATGCGGCGGCACTTGAACTCATCCATACCTATTCACTTGTGCACGATGATCTTCCGGCTATGGACAATGATGATTATCGGAGAGGACGTCCGACCAATCACAAAGTCTACGGAGATGGTTTGGCCATTTTGGCAGGCGATGCGTTACTGACCATGGCATTTGAATTGTGCAGCCAGCCTTCTTCGGAATCTGGGATTTCGCCAGATAGGCAAGTCAAGGCGATGCATGAACTTGCTGTTGGGGCCGGTCACGATGGCATGGTAGGTGGACAGGTCATGGATATCCAGGCAGAAAATCAGGATATCGATCTCATCACACTGCAGACGATTCACAATTACAAAACCGGAAAGCTCATTCGTGCCGCGGTGCGTATTGGCAGTATGTTGGGTGGGGCGACACAGGTTCAGTTAGAGAATTTGACGGGGTATGCGGAAGATATTGGTCTGGCCTTTCAAATTGCGGACGATGTGTTAAACATGACTGGAACACGGGAAGAGCTTGGGAAGGATGCGGGGACTGATGCCAAGCGCGGGAAAAAAACCTACCCCTCGTTTTATGGAATCGATGGGGCACGGGAGTTGGCCGAGGACTGTATCAGTCGTGCATTGCGACGATTGGATGATTTTGATGATCGAGCCGATCCGCTTCGATCGTTGGCGAACTATGTGGTTCGTCGACGAAATTAGAAAAACTCCGTATCTCGTTGCTCGTGTATCGTATCTCGAGTAAAAACAATATCAAAGAGTCATTCCAACAAAGATACTTCGTGGTTTCGTGTTGCTACACGGCCATGGCCTATCGATCGAGATTGATTGCTTCGGCATTCTGATCCATTCGACATGACGCTTCGTAACGTCCCTGCCACATCGACTCTTATGAAAGAAACGCGACTGTTGATGCATGATCCTTTTATCCAAAGGATGTCTTTGTGAAAGCCCTCGTGACCGGAGCAACGGGATTCATTGGTGCGGCTGTAGCTCGTGCGCTTCTGGAAGCTGGGACGGACGTTCGGGTTTTAGTCCGCCATGAGAGCAATCTTAAAAACCTGGACGGCCTGAAGGTTGAGTCCGTTGTCGGGGATTTACAAGATGTCTCTTCGCTTCGCCGAGCACTCGATGGTTGTCAGCATCTGTACCATGTCGCGGCTCATTATGCGTTGTGGGCAAAGAATCCAGATATCTTTTATCGCGTGAATGTTGATGGGACGAAACATTTGCTACAAGCCGCAGGAGATGTCGGTGTGGAGCGAATCGTGTACACCAGTACGATTGGGGCGATTGGTCTTCCTAATGGCGGTGGGATGGGAACGGAGGATACCCCGGTCGCTCTCTCGCAAATGGCTGGAGACTACAAGCGTTCGAAGTATTTAGCTGAGCAGGAAGTGTTGAAGTTGGCTAGAGCAGGACTTCCCGTTGTGATTGTGAATCCTTCCGCTCCTGTCGGAGAACGAGACGTGAAGCCGACTCCTACCGGTCAGATCATTGTCGACTTTATGCTGGGCCGCATGTTGGCGTACATCGAAACTGGCATGAACCTGATTGATGTGAATGATGTGGCCATTGGCCATATTCGCGCCATGGAACGTGGGCGAGTGGGTGAACGCTACATTCTCGGGAATCGCAATCTCACGCTTCGGGAAATTTGTGACATATTGAGTCCGTTGACCGGCGTGAAGGCCCCACGCGTCAAACTTCCCTGGCGTGCGGTGCTGCCTTTGGCGCATATGAATAAGTGGCTGGCTGATTATGTGACACATCAAACACCACGAATTCCGTTAGAAGGTGTGCGTATGGCGAAGTATCATATGCATTACGACTGCACGAAGGCCCTTCGTGAACTTGATCTTCCGCAAACGCCAATTGAGCGCTCGTTGGAACATGCCGTGCAATGGTTTCGAACGAATGGCTATGCTTAGATACCGTGTTCTTTTCCTATCCTCATCCTGTTTGCCGATTGTCCTATGGAATTTTTCTCACTGCTGATACAGACCGTGCTCCTTCGTCCGTATGTCTT
>BQIX01000537.1 GCA_021604145.1 Nitrospirales bacterium | reverse complement strand
TTCACCGTATGTGGAACCGTATCCATGACGTGCACCATCAACTCACGGAAACTTCCAGCCACGTCATGTCCAACGCGTTCAATGGTATGAATATCTGCAACTGGTCCCGTACGGATCGGCTTCCCAGTTTTTGGATCATGCCAAGTTGAACCAAATGGTTCGATCAGGAACGTACACACCGCTCCATGAGGCCAAGTTGTTCCGCCAAATGCATGATCGTGACAGAACACCGAACCAACATCGGAATCTGCCCAGAATCGTTGACGCACAAATTCAACTGTGACGATATCGCCGACTGGATGATCGTGCGCTAACGGCTTATCAAACGTCAGCGTTTCACCACCAGACGGAGCAGAGGAAGCTGACGAGCTATCTCCCCCTCCCGGAACTTTTAATTTTTGTCCAACTTTTATGACATTCGCATCTCCAAGATCATTCAGGGCCTTCAATTCGCTTACCGATGTTCCAAGTGAATTGGCAATGGCCCCCAGCGAATCTCCAGGGCTCACAGTATAACTATCAGCATCCGAGCTTGACCCAGATGCTGAGGCACCGCTCCCCCCGATTGCTACGATACGCTTGATCTCATCATGCCCCACATTATCGGCCCCAACCAAAATTAAGGTCCCCACATGATACTGCTTGGCGTTGGTGAGATGAATGGTCTTATCACCTTTCTTTGCCGCCTTGGTAAACTTCGCATTCATTGGAACCGGCAATCCTTTTTTGGTTTTCTTTTCAAACATCGTAAAGGGCCGCATGGATTGCTCATACGAAAAGCCTGAAATCACACCATCGGACGACTGATTGTCAAATTGAACAAAATGGAAATGGGTATTAATCTTCGACGATTGAAAATTTGTAATATCGTCATCTTCCCATTCACTGGTTAATGTCCAATCCATACAATCATACATGTTGGCACGAATCACCAGTGGTAACTTCAGATCATTATTCGCACGAATAGCTTCCTCTTCATCATGCACGACATATAAGAGTCCATGAGGGTCGACGATCGGCTCTTCCTTGCCTTGTGCTGCTGATAACTCAATCGGTAATTTGATGAAGTGAATGTTATATTTTTGAGATCCTGCTCGATCCGGGCACAAACTCCATCGGCCATTTTCTCCAGGCTTGGCTGGATTGACTGTCCGCTTACCCTCATCGTCAACGTGGATCATTTCTAGCCATGGAGCAGGATTATGATCAGGCGAAAATGGCGGCCGCTTTCCGAAGTGAGGCGTCAACCATGGCCATGCCACTTTTCCTGTTTTCGGTTCAAACCAAATTGGTCGTCGCTCCCCGGCCTTATATCCCTGCCATTCAGGTTGATACTTGGGGTTTGGTCCAATGTCGGCTTCCTCTTCACTCATAGCCGTTTTCCCGTCCCAGACCCAATCAATAACTGTGCCATCGTAGGATTGCAACTGCCCCTTTTGATCATCCTTATGCCCAGGTTTCCCTTGAGTCACAAGCTGCATTTCTACCCAGTCCTTGATATTCACCACTCGAGGATCAGACTTCCAATCACTCTTCCCGGTTTCTACAATTTTAAACTTCGTACCAAACCAGTTGACTGTTGTCCCAACAAGTTTATCTGACGTCACTGGTTTATGAATACGGTCCACACGATCTGGAAGCTCACGTAGAGGCGGCATCACATCATTGTGAAACCCTGGAACCTGCAACGTATTGTAGACACGCCAGTATCCCCACATCCCAGCTACATAGTGATGTGCAACATGACAATGGAATAAAAAGTCACCGGCAAGCCACTGACACAGCCCAGACCCACATTCGGTCTCAAGATCAAGGGCTTCAGATGGTCCAATACCTTCAACATCTACGCGGTCAGACTTTGTCCGAATCACTGGATATTTCACCGGCCCATTTTGTCCGGTATTCCATACAGGCATTTGCGTAGCTCTTGGACTGCGCTGCCAACGAATCGATCCGCCATGTGGGTGGTGAGAATGAAAAACCTCCGACCCGCCATGAACAATACGGAACTTTGCCGGATCTCCCAGATAACTGCGTGGAATCGTTGGAGATGGATCTCCATAGGTATAACTGCTATAGCCTTCCGATTCATCTTCGAACCCAAAATATTCATGTTGAACGTGCATATTGTTGATGCCGAACGGTTCGCTTCTGAAATTTAATGCACGCGCTCCAGGGCGATACACATCCGTCAATGGATCACGTTGTGGCAAGAAGTCACCGTGTTTGTTGACCGGGCGAAAGGCTTCGTCCCCAATCTCATGGTAAATCAAAACAAACTCTCTGAAGTCAGGGCCATTCGGCGTGTCAATCATGACTTGCCAGCCACTTCTGGCTTCAGTTGGTTCGCCTTCGCCAAGTGGCTCCCAGTACTTGGAACCTGCGGGCTCGACAACAAACGTGCCCATCATTCCTAACACCGTTAATTCTCGGTCATTGCTGTAGCTGTGGAACTGCTTCGCGCCTTCCTGCATATCGGGATCAATATACCATTCCATCTCAATAACAGAGGACCCCTTGGGTGCATCACCCTCTTCTTCTTCATCTTCTTCCATTTCTCCTACAGCAATGGCATCAGGATTTGTGGTGGTAGCCGGCTGGCCCGTCTTGCTCATCACCATATCGGAACCATTGATGTGCAAACTCACATCTTCGCCAAACTCCAGTTCATTTCTCAAAGTGAATTTAACGCAATCACCTTGATTCCCTCGTATCACCAAGGGTTGAATCCACTGATCTTGGATACCGTTTTTCACAGCACCTGGATCTGTGTGTCCTTCAGACTCTCGAGCTTCAGCATTTTTGGCTTCTTCTTCTCTGACTTTCTCAATGTTTTCTGTTAAGACGTACATATACCCAGGATAGTAGTCCAACCATTGATTCAGGGTAACTTCTGCGTTAATCGCAGAAATATCATATTCCTTGACCGGAGCGGACTTGGGACACAGCCCACCAGAGCCGGAGACAGGTTCTCCGCCAGGAGCGCTCATCAGAAGACCGTTCTCCCTGCCTGCCCCATACTGATGCATCATTGACATCGAATTGAAGGCTCCGCTGTTCGGAGTATGAGCCATCTGCTTTTCCATCTGCTCCATCATTCGTTGATGTTGAAGCTCAACTAAGGCAGCACGTTCGGCTCTTCCTTCCACCGAATTCTCGACAATCGTCTGCCCTTTGAGTTTCTCTGCCCAACCAGGAGAATTT
>BQIX01000536.1 GCA_021604145.1 Nitrospirales bacterium | reverse complement strand
TCCCGCCCGCAGCAGGGCCTGATCAAGAATTTCCGGGCGATTGGTGGCGGCAAGAATAATGACACCGACTCGAGGATCAAATCCGTCCATTTCAACTAATAATTGATTCAATGTCTGTTCTCGCTCTTCGTGCGCCATGGGACCTGTGCCTCTAGCCTTTCCAAGGGCATCGAGTTCATCAATAAAAATAATGCATGGAGCTTTCCCTTTGGCATTCTCAAATAAATCTCGTACTCTCGCGGCTCCAACGCCCACAAACATTTCAACAAACTCCGACCCACTGATAGAAAAAAACGGAACGGCAGCTTCACCGGCAATCGCTCGTGCCAGTAATGTCTTCCCTGTTCCCGGAGGACCTACCAACAAAACACCTTTTGGTATTCGACCTCCAATACGCGTAAATTTTTCTGGTGTCTTAAGAAATTCGATGACCTCAAAGAGTTCGTCCTTGGCTTCATCAACTCCCGCTACATCTTTCATCCCTACAGGGATATCTTTTTCCATATAAATCTTCGCCTTGGATTGACCAATTCTCATGAAACTACCACCTGCTCCTTGACTCACTCTTCGAAGTATAAAAAACCAAATGGCACCAAAGATCAAAATTGGAATCACCCATGATGCCACATCTTTCCATAAGGTACTGACAATAACTCCAGAAAATTGGACGTTCTTCTTCTCAAGAAGCTTCACTAAATCAGGGTCATCGACTCGAATCGTCTTGAACCCATTTCCCTTCTCATCCTGTCCATCAGGCTTGAGTTTTCCATTAATCATGGTATCCGTAATTGTCACCTCAGCGACCTTGTCATCTAACAACCAGACCTTGAACTGACTATAGGACACTTCATCTAGATGCTGAGAGGCAAAATAGATCTCTTGCAGAAAAATCAGCAGCCAAAAAGCCAAAATGAAATACCAAATAGAGAATCGAAATTTCTTGTCCATGGGTTCACTCATCCGATATCACCTCTTGTTCGCCATTTTATCGCTTTAAAGATATCCATGGCCACCAAAATCGTCAATACAAGAATAAGAGGTAATACCCAACTTCCTAATGAGACTGGCGGACATTGCGAATGTCTTGTGTGACTGGAACATACATGGCAACAACTGGAAAAAATTTTGTCTGATGTCCTCAAGTAGAATCTGTTAGCGAACCACCAACACTGAACTCGACGAGTTGCGCGCCACTTTGTGGGCGACACTTCCCAAAAGGAATCGCCTCAACCCCGTGAGCCCCCTTGATCCCACCACAACAAGGTCCGCTCGGGTTCGTTTGATTGCCTTGAGTATTTCATCGGCAGCATGCCCCTCAGTCACCACTGCTTCCATACGAAATTTTCTTCGGCCAAGGCTCCTTCGCGTTTCCTGAAGAAGTTTTTTCCCTATTTGCTCATCTGTTTCTTTAATAGCGGCAGTTAATTGTGATGCTCTCATATGACCTGTGATTCCACCAGCCATTCGTGTCAGAGAGTCGGACGTTTCCAGGACATGAAGAATGTGAAGATGTGTCGATTTGGGAAGATTCAAGCCCTTGAGCAATGCGATAGCCTTTTGGGAGTCTTGAGATCCATCTGTCGCGAATAGTACCCGCATATTTCTTGCTTTGCGACGGGTCCAACGCGGCTCACCTCGCACCACCAATACCGAACACGGTGCGTCACTCAGTATCCACTCGCTGACGCTACCGAGGAGAAATCGTTTTATACCTGATAACCCCTTCGCACCTACGACAACCAAATCAATCTGATGTTGGTCAATCGCCGTGAGAATCTCGGCTCCGGGAATGCCTTCCACAACATCGGTTCGAACCTCTACCCTAGGTCTAGATAATGATTCTGCCAGACGGCTAATAAACCGACGTGCCTTCGTGGTTACCTTTTCCCGGACAGCGTCAATTTTGTCACAAAACTGGCGCGCGTCATCTAAGGTGGACCACTCCGGCCACTGTTTTATTTCAACGATATCCAGGAGATACACGACCGAGCTTGCTGGAATGTGAAGCCCTTGCAACCAATGAGCCGCCGCTAAAGAGTTCCGTGATTGATCGACAGCAAGTAAAATTTTCATCTCTTTCTCCTTTTTAGACCATCCCTTCCAGTCTCAACTTCGCTCCTTGTATTGTGAACTAGGGAGAAATATTTTTTGAACTTCCCAGCTTTTGCCTGATCCATTTTTCCACCTCGACGATGACATAACTGACCACGCCCACGCCCACGATCGGTATCCAAGTTTCCCAATCTAATGGCGTGGTATGAAATAGGAAATTCATCGAGGGTGAATAGGTGAACAGCATTTGTAATACAATCATCGTGAGTACCCCCCAGGTGACCCAGGGATTACTGAATACACCAAGCTGAAACATCGAATGTTCTAACGAACGACAATTTAAAAGATAAAACAATTCGACCATCACGAAGACGTTGACCGCCACCGTCCTGGCTTCGTCTAAGGTACCGCCTATTCCCTGCACCCAAACGAATAAGCCAAATGCCCCTGCAAGGAGGAGTGCCCCGACAAGAAAAATTCTCCACACTAATTCGCCCGTCAGAAGCGGTCGGCTAGGGTTCCTTGGAGCGCGCTTCATAATCCCAGCTTCCTTGGGCTCAAAAGCCAGCATGAGTCCTAACGCCACTGCTGTGGTCATGTTGATCCAGAGGATCTGTACTGGCAAAATTGGCAGGGCCAATCCAGCACCAATCGCTGTTAGGATCACCAGCCCTTCTCCCATATTCGTCGGTAGAGTCCACACAATAAACTTGGTTAGATTGTCAAAAACTCCTCGTCCTTCTTCCACCGCCGCTTCAATCGAGGCAAAATTATCATTGGTGAGAATCATATCTGCAGCTTCTTTGGCCACTTCCGTCCCCCCTCGGCCCATGGCCACACCAATATCGGCCTGTTTGAGTGCTGGTGCATCATTGACCCCATCCCCGGTCATCGCGACCACGTGTCCACCTGCCTGTAAGGCTTGAACCAGTCGTAGTTTTTGCTCTGGCGCCACTCGCGCAAATACCATAGTTTCGTTCGCACACTCCGTCATATGTTTCACTGAGAGCTTGCCCAATTCAGTCCCTGTCATGACTCTTGGCTCCTCTGCATCCGAGAACGTTGTGGCCACAAGTCCAATCTTCTTGGCAATGGCCCTTGCCGTCATGGCATGGTCGCCGGTAATCATTTTGACTGCGATCCCAGCACGTT
>BQIX01000535.1 GCA_021604145.1 Nitrospirales bacterium | reverse complement strand
ACAGCCGGCTGCGACGTCTATACGGCCCCATGTAAGGTCCTTCGGGCCTTTCTTCAACAGAAAGACGTGCCTCCGGAATCCATCGAAAATCAACTGAATACGTCCTATGCGAATCAGCTCGGCATTCCTGACTCTGTCAGACATCACAAGAATAGCGAACGTATTGTACGTCTCTATCATGTCGAGTCAGAATTGCTAGAATTTCTTCTCACCTATCGTCAGACAGATGAGTACCAACAACTGAAAGACCCAGATACCTTGGTCACACGATTCGAGGAAGCTGGATTCAAAAACTTTTTTGCCTCACCGTCTTCTTCGCAGTGGAAAGAACTTCAACGAGGCAAAGTTCCCAATCTTATCGCGCCGATTACCCAACAGTTCGCAATTGATACGTTATATAGTTTGCTCGCCGATGCGGATTTTGAGCAACATCAAAGAGAAATGGATCAAGAAATTGAAGAATATCTTGCTCGCGAAATATAAAGAATGATGAGAAACCAAGAACGAAGCATATCAATAGCACGGCAAGTGCGAAGATACGAATAATTCAAAAAGTTGAGAGAAAAGTGAGAACATCTTACTAAGTCGAAAAAATTCAACATTTACAATTAGAAGCTTCCTTTCGACATAGGACAGAAAACATTTGACAATCGAAGTCAAGGGATTTGGAGATGTCTAGAATGTTGCACTTCATCTGTGGCTGGAAGATTTCCGAATTCATCAGATCGAGTTAAAACATGCCGAAGGAAGAGATTCAGAAGACTCAGACAGAATTGGCACGGTTGCAAGCCAAATATTTAGATCTTTACGAGTTCGCGCCAGTGGGGTATCTCAGTGTGGATTCGGCACATATCGTACGAGAAGCCAATCTGACTGCCTGTATCCTCTTAAACTGTTCTCGCAATCACATTCTTGATCACAATATGCTCGTCTTTGTCGAACCGAAATTTCGGTCGATATTTATGCAACATATCCAGAAGACCTTCGCCTCAGACCATCCGGAGAGGTGCGAACTTCAATTGCATCGATCTCAGGGGCAGGCATTGTGGTGCGGACTTGACAGCAAGGTCATTATACGCAAACCGGACGTTTCTCAGGTTCGTATCATTGTGACAGACATTTCGAAAACCAAACAAACAGAATTGGAACTCAAATCACTGACTGAAGACTTAGAATCCCGTGTCTTGAACCGAACCAAGATCCTTCTTCGGTATCAGAAACAACTTCGGTCATTGGCCTCGCAAGTGACTCTTTCAGAGAAACGCGAGCGTCACCAAATCTGTATGGAGTTGCACGATTATTTGGCTCAGATGTTGGTGGCCTGTCGAATCAAGCTCACCCAAGCAAAACAAGCCTTTCCAGAAGACACGCAGCTATCATCTCTGAACGAAATTGATGAGATTCTTGATCAGGCGCTCGAATATACGCGAACCTTGATTGCGCAGTTGAGTCCGACGATACTGTACGAATTCGGCCTGTGCAAAGCCATCCAATGGTTGGCCGGCCAAATGCAACAATATCATCTCAAGGTTGATGTTCAGATTACAGCCCAGGACTTCCAATTGGAGGAAAATGAATCCGTGTTGATGTATCACGCAGTACGAGAATTGATGATGAATGTCGTCAAACATGCCAAGACCGAACGGGCAAACGTCGAGGTATTCGTGAATACGGACCAGGAGCTCCATGTGACCGTGTGGGATCAAGGCGTTGGCTTTGATCTCACCATTCTTAATCGTTCTGCTATGTCGGCATCAGAGCAATTCGGATTGTTTAATATTCAAGAACGGTTGGAAGGTATGGGTGGGCGACTCGAGCTGAAGTCTGCTCCAGGTCTCGGGTGCACGGCGACCCTGGTTTTACCGATATCGAAAAAACCGTTGCCGATGAATCAACCATCGGACGACATCAGGAAGGCAGAGGCACATCCTCCCGAGTCCACGAAGTGGAAAGAAAACCCCTTTCGCGTGTTATTAGTCGATGATCATGCCATGGTGCGGGAAGGCCTGAGAACGTTAATTGATTCGCACCGTCATTTGGAGGTCGTCGCTGAGGCAGCAAACGGTCGAGAAGCCATCGAGCAAGCCAGACAGTTTCAACCAGATGTCGTGGTGATGGATGTGAATATGCCTGTAATGAACGGAATCGATGCCACTCGCTGTATAAAACATGAAATGCCGTCCATCAGTGTGATCGGAATTTCAGTGCAGGATGAAGCACATAGCTGTGAAGCGATGAAAGCAGCAGGCGCGATTGACTTGTTAGCCAAAAGCGGTCCCGTGAACAATTTGATCAACACCATTCTCCAAGCCGTTGAATCCATCAAGCCGTTCGGAGTCAATCCTCCCCGCCCATAGCTAGCCGACAACTCGAATATTGAATGGACAAGCTCGATTCTCAGTTTTTATTCTGTCGCGTTCATGTACACGCGCGAGCATATCCATGACCTACCCATCCGTTTAGACCTCTCAATCTATTCTCATCACAAAATTCTGAACATTGTTCTTCATGCTAGGGTTATATCTAGTTGTTGAATCGTGTATACCGTTGATAATGTAAGAGCATAGAAGGGTGAGGAAGACGAGTGTCTCAATCAAAGATTGAGTGTAACGTACACCTTGCTCAAAGCGCTGAATGAATGAGACGTCTATGCTGTGGGAATGGTCAAGAAAAGGTTTAATTTTTCTATTAGGGATGCTCGTCGGATGGCTTTTGTGTGCCGATTTTCCTGTTGGACCATCTCCGGACGTGTTGCTGTCTTTAAAATAAAAAAGTAGATAAACAATAAAGATTATAATATAGTGAAGACCAAATGTGGCCCTCCTACTTTGACCAAAATGCTGCGATAACACGTCGTCAGAGGACTGCGCGTGTAGAATTCAATGAGAATTATAGCGGATAAACATACCACAAAAATGAAGCAGGTGATTGATCGAGAAAGCAATCATGCACTCGCAATGTTTGAGCGTCATTCCACAAAATGGAGGAGAAACACCATGTCACCGAAACCTCAAGATCAAGTAAGCTGGGTCACTACTCGTTGTGCGTATTTTCTTGTTATTGCTGCATGTCTGTTGGTCTCAGCCTGTTCGCATCATGCAGATTCTTCGTCTCCCCATAAAGGGAACCCACCAACCGGACACGGAGAGATGTCGAGTTATCCAAACGATTCAAAGCATCATGAAAGTTTTCATCATGGAAAATT
>BQIX01000534.1 GCA_021604145.1 Nitrospirales bacterium | reverse complement strand
GGCTTCTTTGACATTATGCTGATACCAATCGGGCCCATACCTTGAAATCAGTTCCGGCGACCGCCCTTCGATGACATTGGCGATCAGAAAGGCATCGAAAGATACCGGGGCGTTCTCGGCTGAAATGATATCGAAATGTTCTGAGTATTGAACAGGTCGAATGTCGACAGGGATGACTTTCGTCGTTGGTGCGGCGATCACTCGACCAGTCTTGCTTGGAACAGGGTCGACGCCACCATGTCCGAAGAAGAACGGTTGTTCAACTAATACCCCTTCATGCCCCGCGTCGATCGCGACACACCCGACGCTCATGAGTCCAAAACACATCATCAATCCTCCGATACGTAAGGTAGTCTTGGTCATATGTCCCTCCTTTTCATGAATCTTGGATGTAGCTCTCCAACGCTTCTTGAAACCCCTTCTGCGGTTCTTGTGCGGGGTGGAGAGCACTAAATTTTTCTACTAGTTTTTCTGGAAAACGCGCTTAGGACTCGGACCACCTTTTGGCTTTTGCAAGATGGGCCAAAAGACATCTTATTTTCATGTTCTGTCAAGGTTCGGACGGGCAAAAAATCTTTGCCGTATAGCTCGTACTTGTGATCATAATATCGGCACGCACCATCCTCCCTGAAAAAAGGTCCAACATATACTGACATTTTAAACCTCTACGAAGAACATTTCCATTATGGGGCTGCAGTGGGAGTTATTGCTCCTCGACGGGCGTGCAAGCCGAAGCGCCTCACATCCGCAGATGAGAAGTTTTAAAAAAGTGGACGTTACCCTTTTTAGCGATGGGGGTAGAGCCCACTTTCCTTCAAAGAAAATTAACGATAACAAAGTTCCTGATAACCTTTTCTTTTCAAGTTATTTAGACAACGTGAGAAGAGCTCGGGAGGACAGAAAAAGGAGAATGTTCCTTTTTTATTATTAGGTAATTAGGGCGTAACGTAACCAAAATAGAGTTTCAAGAACCGTTGTTCGAAACCTTATTATTTTTCTCGATAGAAATCTGCAGCAGCCTCTGCTTCTTCGGCCGCTTCGGTCTGCCGTTGTAATATCATGATGGGTATTTTGTTTGAAGATTCGAGCGCATAGTATCACCATCGACTAAAACATCTTTTCCACTGTCGATCGTTTCACTTCGCCTACGAATTTCTTTGCTCGATTCTTCAGAAACGGAGAAATCTTCTTCAAAAGCCAAGCTCTCTAGGAGAGATTTGGCAACAAAAGCTCGAGTCGTTGGTTCTAACTGCATGGCATCTTCTATGATTTTTTGAGAACTAGGCTTCATTATCTCATTCCTCCTACCTTAAATGCCTGATTGTACTAAAGAATTCCTCACTATCATATCGTAAGCCTGCTATCCAATACTTAGAAACATACGGGATTGTTGTGCGAGTTAAATCTAGTTTTATCATCTTAATCACCTGAGTGAAAAAACGGTATCGAAAATATTTTTTTTACCTTGAGCCCTCAATGGGCTAGACCTGACTGGCAGAAAGAGCAGGGCAACCATTCTATGGTATGGCCTTCTCAATCAATGCTGAAGCGGCGCGTTTGGCGATTTGAGCGGTTTTGGGGTTTTGAGAGACTTGGGCGGTGACCGTTGCCCCTTCTAATAATAGCGCTAATTCCTCGGCTAGCTCCCTCGGATTAGACGCTCCTGCTTGTTCGCAAAGTTCCCAGATATACCCTTTTACGAGTTTCTTATATTCCTTGCATATCTGGCGAATGGGCGTGTCCGGGTGTGAATATTCGCCAATGGTATTGATAAACAAACAGCCGTAAAAGTTCTTCTGTTGAAACCATCGTTGCGCAAAATCAAAGATGGCTAACAGGCGAGCCCTTGGTGTTTTTCCTCCAGTCTCAACTCGCCGCATAAATTCCTTTCTTGCTAACCCATCGTAATGCTGAAGGACGGTCAGGATCAGCTCGTCTTTTGAGCCAAAATATGCATACAAGGTTCTTTTTGTTACACCGGACTGCTCAGCGATGCTATCCACTCCAGTGGCGTGTATCCCGTTCTTGGCAAATAACTCAAGTGCGGTTTCAAGTAATTGTTCTTTTTTTGAGGCCCTGAGAGGTTTTTTGCTCATCACGGTTGCTTTTTTGTGTGTGAAAAGAAGTTTCTTTGTTTATGTCAGAAATATTTCGACAGACGGTGTAACAAATTGTCTTCTTTGCGGACTAGCCAATTGTAAGTATACAGATCTGTATATAATAAATTTCACTATCGTTTAACCAAAAAGGAGATGTGTCATGAAGATGATGGGCAAATCATTCATGCAAGCGTTTGCTCTCGTAGTGGCCGTGGTGGCCACGCCGGCGTTTGGGCAAGATTATACCAAGAGTACTCCAGGAATCAGCGGGTATGATCCTGTGGCCTATTTTACCGAGGGCAAACCCATGAAGGGGAGTGGCTACCATGTCGTTGACTATCATGGTGTGACCTATGTCTTTGCAAATGAAGATCATAAAGAGATGTTCGAAGCCAATCCGGACAAGTATGTTCCAGCCTATGGAGGATACTGTGCCTATGGTGTCGCTGTGGGGAAGAAGTTTGTCTCTGACCCTGAAGCGTGGAAGATTGTTGAGGGCCGACTGTATCTCAATTTGGATCGAGATATCCAAAACAAGTGGCTCAAAGATATTCCTGGCTATATCGAACAGTCCGAGGAAAATTGGAAAGACATTAAAGGGAAAGCCCCGTCGGCTTTGTAACAAATGGGAGATGTGAGGCCTGTTGCAAGCAATAGACAGGCCTCATTATTCTGGTTATGTAATATTGAGTCAAGGAGATAGGTATGAAACGAGTGGCAATGAGCGTTGTGGTGTTAATTCTCGGGTTGGGAAGTTGGACAGGATGGGCCATGACTGATGCTGAAAAGCCTTTTGTCTCAAACATCGACTCCAAAACCGGGACCATTCATGTTCCTGAAGATTACACCTTCTGGCCGGTGCTTGGGACATGGTCACATGCGAAAACGGAAGGGGACCCTGGGATTCAGGAGCATCATGTCGTTTATACACAGCCGGAAACGATTCAGCATTACCAAAAGACTGGGGAATTTCCTGACGGAGCGGTGTTAGTCAAGGAACTCTTAAATACGAAAACGATGTCCATGACGACGGGGCCAGCTGTAGGTCATGCGACTACGATCAAGGGATGGTTTGTTCTGATCAGAGACACGAAGGGACGCTATTCTTCG
>BQIX01000533.1 GCA_021604145.1 Nitrospirales bacterium | reverse complement strand
GGACATCGAGGAGAGAGGGGGCTGGATCCATCAGCCGGAGTCTATCCGCTCCTGAATGTCACGCACGATCATGATAATTTTTATATTCGTTCAGAAATTCCTGGCATGACACTTGAGGAGCTGGATGTCTCCGTCACCGGTAGAACTGTGACGGTTTCGGGAAATAGGGAAATTCAATCGGAAGAGCAAAGTGCCAGGTATCACCGGAGAGAACGTGAGGCTGGAAAATTCCGAAGACAGTGGAATTTGCCGACAGATGTTGATAGTGAGCAGGTAGAAGCCAAATACCGACATGGGATGCTCATGATCGTACTTCCCAAAGCCGAAAGTGCTAAGCCGAGAAAGGTCACGATCAGTGGTTAACCCGGAGCCATTTGTGGCTCATGCCATTAACGACTGTGGGATATTGAATGATCATGTGAAAAGGAGGAAATTTTAACTATGACGACGCAAACACAAGATATTCAAGCTCGGGATAAACAAGAGCTCAAAACCACTTCTGAGCAGACAACACCCGGTCGAACGTTTTCTCCGAGCGTCGATATTTTTGAAAATGATCAGGAGTTGACGATTGTGGCTGATATGCCTGGTGTCCAGTCCGATGATGTCACGATTGATCTTCGTGAGGATGTTCTGACCTTAACCGGGGTACCTTCATTCACTGTGCCTCCGGAAGAAGAGCCGATTTTGCAGGAGTTTGAGTTTGGGAAGTACTTTCGACAATTCACGCTCTCTGAGGTCATTGACCAAGCGAATATTAAAGCCGTCTTGAGTCATGGTGTCTTGCGCGTGACGCTCCCCAAAGTCGGACCAGCCAAGCCCCGCAAGGTTCAGATCACGGAAGGTTGATTGGGGCGATAAATCTAAGGGGATCGTCTTGAACGATGATCCCCTTTTTGCTCGATTAGCCTGCCTGTCGCTCCCATCTATTCTATAAGAGCTTTGTAGAATTTTCTGCTTTGAAAGTCTATGTGTAGTTATTCAATTCAGGTAGGAATAGACGCCTGTGTATCGCGCAAGTCTTGAACATGAATTTCTATGTAACGGTAGTCGATTCTTGGTTCGAGTCTGACGCTATATTTTAGTCTACAAGGTCTCCATGTGAATGGGACTCTTTGAGTTCAAGGATATGAGCTAGTCGAGATGTAAGAGACCAAGGGGAATTCCGTGAATGATCAAGGGTTTTAATCAGTAGTCTTGGGTCGGTTGTTCAGACAACAATGAGAAGTATGAGCACATTATTCTTTTTCTGAAATAATATTTATAGGAGTATTTATGAAAATGATGAATTTACAATCAATTAGTAGGGATTTCCCAGAGATGTATCCTCTGATTTTAAAACAATTGCGGCAACCACATTGTGCACGTTGCGGAGGAACAATGGTACGAGAGACCTGCATGGACTTGTTTTCCGATTATCAAAATTTTCAATTTGAAGCTCGCCATTGTATTCAGTGTGGTGATGTCGTGGATCCCTGCATTTTATTCCATCGACTGAAACGACATGCTCTCAATACATTTCAGAGTCATTCAACTTCTAATCAAGTGTTGGCCATTGCATAGTCCAAGCAAATCATAATTGGTTGTAGCTATCATCAGGAATGAATTGTTGATGGCATATTTCCTTATGAAAATTAGTTATTAAAACTACTCAAACCTTCAAGAAATATGAAAATATTGCCAATCTGTTCCTAATTTGGTCCTACCCCTTATACTTCGCTCTGGAAGATTTTCTTCGCAGAGCGCTTTACGGTCTTGGTTTTGTACGTCGAGTCGGTTGGGCTTGTAGTGGGTCGTCCGGCCAGTAATGTTTGGGATAGCGGCCTTTTAATTCTTTTTTGACTTCTTGATATCCATTCTTCCAAAAACTGGCTAAGTCCTGTGTCACTTGAATTGGTCGCCGAGCTGGTGAGAGCAGGTGAAGAAGAATCTGCCCCTTTCCCCCTGCGAGTTTGGGCGTGTCATGTTGTCCGAACATTTCTTGCAGTCGGACAGCCAGAATAGGCATGTCTTGTGAGCTATAGTCTAAAGCAATATGCGATCCTGTTGGAACGATCATATGCGAGGGAGCTTGTTGTTCTAATTCTTGCAGTTGTTTCCAATTCAGGAGGGCATGCAGAGGAACCTTCAGATTCATTCGTTTGACCTCTGCCAATCGCGACATTTTGTGTAGATATGGCTTAAGCCAACTTTCAAGTGTTTCCAAGAGATTTTTGTTGCTCACGTCTGGCCAGTCCAATTCTTCACCCGATATTTTACGAATATAATTGACTCGTGCTTGCCAATTTCGAAGATCTTTTGTCCAAGGCAAGCAAGCAAGGCCTTGCTGTCTAATCCCTTGGAGTAAGGAGGTGGTTATGAGAGGTGATGATTGATCATGAAGTGGGAAATCTTTGATCACTAATTCACCGAGACGACGTTGGGTGCGTGCCTGGACGATCAGTTGCTGATCATCCCATTTTACAAATTCTATTTCTCGGAAGAGTTGAGGACACTGTTCCTCAAGTTCTTCAAGTTTCACCGGGGCAGAAAGAGAAATACGGGCATGAGGTTTCGTTCCGTCCAGTTCAGCAATCACGAGATATTCTTCTGTCGACAGTGATTCTGCTTGCAGGAATATTGCGCTTGTGCCATTGGACAGTCGGTAGTGATCAGTTTGGCGACTCTGACGTTGGGCGATGCGGTCAGGATAGGCTAGGGCGAGAAGAAGGCCAACAGAATGGGTCAGGGGACGGATTTCCCGTTTTTCAGTGGGTATTTGTAGTTGAGTTTGCAACTGATCAATCGATTTCATGATTCTCGCAAAGCCTGCTCCTTCACCCTTCCCGGCTTGTCTGTTTGTTAATGCTGAATGCAACAGGTCGAGCCGAACGCGAAGATCAGAGTTTCGCGCACTGGGGTGGGACTTTAGGATATCACGCTCGTTCAGAATTGTAGCGATTTCTATGGCCAGCGTTTCCATCTCAAATTCTCGCGACCTTAGAATCATATGTGCAAGCCGGGGATGTAAGGGGATTTTGGCCATGCTTTTACCGTGCGGGGTAATGCGATAGCGATCATCGATTGCTCCCAATTGTGTTAAAAGATGTTGAGCCTGTGCAAAGGCTCCAGCAGGTGGAAGATCAAGCCATGTGAGTGTATGTGGGTCGACAATGCCCCATGCGGCAAGCTCAAGTGCGAATGCTGAAAGGTCGGCTCCTAAGATTTCTGGAGTACTT
>BQIX01000532.1 GCA_021604145.1 Nitrospirales bacterium | reverse complement strand
GTCACTCGGATTCGCGAATGTCATCGGAAGCACACCTTGTTTTTTAAGGTTTGTCTCATGGATCCGTGCAAAACTCTTTGTCAGAACAGCCAGCACACCGAGAAATCTAGGAGACATGGCCGCATGCTCCCGACTGCTGCCTTCGCCGTAGTTTTCATCACCGACGACAAATGAACCAACGCCTTTGGACTTGTAATCGCGTGCAATTTGCGCCATGTTCAAACCTGACTCACCGGTCAAAACATTGGTGCCTTTCCCTGCCTCAGATGAAAACGCATTCGTTGCACCTAAGAACATATTGTCGCTAATTTTGTCGAGATGACCGCGGAATTTGAGCCACGGTCCAGCTGGCGAAATATGATCTGTCGTGGTCTTCCCTTTGGTTTTCAAAAGAAGAGGAAGTTTTTCAAAGTCTTTTCCATCCCACTTTGGAAATGGCTTCAGCAGTTGCAAGCGTTCACTTGTCGGCGGAAGATCAACCTCAAGTCCTTCTCCATTTTCGGCAGGAGGGACAAACCCTTCTTCGCCCTTGGCAAAACCTTTGGCAGGCAGTTCCTCTCCTTGAGGAGGATCAAATTTGAGATCTTTCCCGTCAGCAGTCTTAATCGTTTGATTCACTGGATCAAAGCCTAAATCACCGGAAAACGCATAAGCCGTCACCACTTCCGGGCTAGCTAAAAAGGAGAGGGTTTCAGCAATACCATCATTTCGACCAGGAAAATTTCTATTAAAGGTACTCACGATCGAATCCGCTTTACCTTTCACACCATCCGCACGCTTCCATTGTCCAATGCAGGGGCCGCAGGCATTCGCTAACACCGTTGCACCCATATCCTCAAAGGTTTTCATAAACCCATCACGTTTCATCGTGTGATAAATACGCTCAGACCCTGGGCTGACGAGGAACGCCGTTTTCGCTTTCAGACCGGCCTTGAGGCCTTGCTCTGCGATATGAGCGGCACGCCCAATATCTTCATATGAAGAGTTGGTGCAGCTACCCACCAACGTGGCTTTCAGTTCAACGGGATAGCCTTTTTCCTTTGCCTCAGAGGCCAACTTAGAAATTGGCCTCGCCAAATCCGGTGAATGCGGACCAACGACGTGCGGCTCAAGTGTTGAAAGGTCAATTTCTACAATTTCGTCATAATACTTTTCTGGCGACGCATAGACTTCTGGATCAGCAACCAACAGTTCACGATTGGCTTCAGCCAATTTCGCAATATCTTCTCGCTCAGTGATATTCAGATATGCCACCATTTTTTGATCAAATGGGAAGATCGAGGTTGTCGCACCCAGTTCGGCTCCCATATTAGTAATCGTGCCTTTTCCTGTTGCACTGATGGTTTCCGCACCAGGCCCAAAATACTCGACGATTTTATTGGTTCCACCTTTGACGGTGAGTTTTCCACAAATGTACAGAATGACATCTTTGGGTGAGGCCCAACCATTCAACTTTCCGGTCAACTTCACACCAATAAGTTTTGGATGAAGAACTTCCCAGGGAAGGCCGGCCATCACTTCACCCGCATCGGCACCACCGACACCAATCGCGAGCATGCCTAATCCGCCACCGTTTGGAGTATGAGAATCCGTCCCGATAATCAATCCACCCGGGAACGCGTAATTTTCGAGCACGACTTGATGAATGATTCCAGCACCTGGCTTCCAAAATCCGATTCCATATTTTTTCCCGGCCGATGCCAGAAAGTTATAGACCTCTCGGTTTTCATCATTCGCCATCTTCAGATCTTTTTCAGATCCCATCTCAGCACGAATGAGATGATCGCAGTGAATCGTGCTGGGAACAGCCGCTTTCTTCTTTCCCGCTTGGATAAACTGCAACATCGCCATTTGCGCCGTCGCATCCTGCATAGCCACACGATCTGGGCGAAGCGTCAACATGGCTTTTCCACGATCCCAGACTTGTGAATCAAAATTGTCTGCATGTGAGACTAAGATTTTTTCAGCTAATGTTAAGGGACGCCCAAATTTCTTTCGGGCTTTTTCCACAACACTTGGCATTGAGGCATACAGTTTTTGTACGAGTTCTAGTGACATGGCATTATCTCCGTCTCTGTCCGATTGCCGGTTTGCAGCCGCTGCAATCGGAGGACAATAAAAAATAGCGTTATTTTAAAGGTGGAACTTCGCGACGCTTTGGTGACGCATAATTCACCAGATAATCAAACAAACGGATCAGACGGCTCCCCTGACGTTTTTGATCGGTCCAATGACCAATCATGCCAATGGTCCGAGCCAGAATAAAGAAACCATTCAAACTATCAACCGGAAATTTCAAATCGACTAACACCGCAGCCATCGTACCGTCGACATTGAGAATGAGATTATCTTTTTTCGCAGCCGTGATCTTTTCAACTTCTAGCGCAAAGTCGAGGTGCGGCGTGGCAATACCAAGACTTTTCACATACCCAACCAATTCCTTCACGCGTTTATCAGGATTCCGCAAACTTTTCACCCGATGACCAATACCAGGAACCGGCCCCACATTTTTCTTCATATATCCTAAGAAATCATCGACGGACAGGTTGTTATCGATGGCATACTTGAACCACCGTCCCGCATCGGTTACGGCCCCACCGAATCGCGGCCCAATCATGATCATCCCCGCAGCAACGGCTTGCGAGAGACCGATACCAGCGCACGCAGCAATAACCGTCGTCAATGCGCCACTGACACAGGGGCCATGATCGGCTGACAACATAATTATACGCTTAATAATTTCTGCTTCCTGTTTGGTGATCAAACGGTTATCCCATAATAAACCGATGATGTGCGGAATGTCGTAGCCACTATTGATAAGCTCTGATGCCGGATAGCCTTGATACAGAGGCTCATCACCACGATCATCACTGATCGTGGATCTGATTAATGGAGCCACAAGGACTTCACCATCATTCTTTGCCTCTTCAACCGACTTGGGAAGTCGCGGCACATCTGCAGGAGCAAGATCAGGGATCGCTTTGACCTCACCGCTCTTCAAGAGTTCTTCATGCGTGGCTTTGATCGCAGGACCTAACGCGCCAAACGTCTCAGGGACAAGCGCACCAGCCTTTTTCAGCGCTTCAGACTTCGCGCGAGCCGACCCTTCGCCTTTCAATCCTTCTTTAGCTCCGGCATGCCCGAATTTCATGCCTTTCGGTAGACTTTCCTGGCAGAAACCCGAAACCACCGCGAGGAGTTTAATCCGACGTTTCTTCGCACCATACCAC
>BQIX01000531.1 GCA_021604145.1 Nitrospirales bacterium | reverse complement strand
TACTGGGAGAATCAAAGTGAGGAAAACACAACCAGTCGATTGAGCCGTTCATGCCGACCAAAGCCGTGGTGCGCATGTTCCCGATGAGTCCATAGTTTTCAATGGGTTGGTAGGGCATAGCGGTCTCCAAGTTCAAATGATCGTCAACGAGATGCCGGAAGTTGAGGGTGAGCGTATTAAGATGATTGTAATGTGTCAAGCGGCTTCTGTCACAATCGTTTGGGCTCAATAGCTGGAGTTGCAATCAGACGAGCGGTGATGATGGAGCAGCATGGCGTCATTGCCTTCGTTGACTTTACAGGAAGAGGGTGAGAGACTGGTGAAATCCCCCTACATCTTCAATATTCTTTTTCTCTTTTCAAGGAGGTTCGTTGATGAAGCATGTAATCGCCGCATTAATCATCGGTCTATTTGTGATGGGGGCAAGTTCTGTTTCTTTGGCACTTGACCTTGGTGTGGGTGACGACAAGGTCAAAGATGCAGAGGCAACGTTGAATGAAATGACCCAAGAGGGTGAAGACAAAGTCAAGGAACTCAAAGGTGAAGAGAAAGAGCAGAGTATGGCAGAAAAGATTCAATCGAAAAGTAAAGATGAAATTAAGGAAAAGATTGAAGATATGAAAAGTGGTATGGGAAGGTAAGGTAAGATCTTTTTTGAGTGTATAACTGCTAGATCTAACGTGGGTATGGAAAGGGTCTGTGTGAGCTTCTACTCAGACAGGCTCTTCCATACGATGGTTTTTGATTTGTTAAGCATTGTGTATTTGTAGGTATCGTAAATTTGATGAGCTTGTGGTGTGGCGTGCCGGTTCATGCCATGCAGCCTTTTGTGAGGGAAGTTGGCCTATTTTTCTGGGATCTTTCGTTTTACCTAAATAAAGGAGGTATGAAATGAAACATGTATTGGCAGTATTGTTGACTGGGATGTTTTTGTTGGGGACCAGTTCTCTTTCTTCGGCTCTCGATCTTGATATGAAAAAAATGACTGATACGGCAGAAGAAGCGAAAAAAGAAGCAAGTGAGAAAGCTCAAGATGTGGCTGAGAGGTCTGAAGAGAAAAAGGCTGAAGGAAAAAGTGACGGGATGATGGGCGATATCAAGGCCAAGGGAAAGGAAATGATTAAAGAAAAAGTTGATGGAATGTAGCGCATCGCGCAAGGGCATGATGCCTAAGCATTCTCCATAGAATGTGAATTTTCACGTTGGTCATATGATTGAAGCCTGCGCGAGCTTGAGTTCACGCAGGCTTTTTCATGTCTGGCGTCGAATATGTACAGAAATTTCAGTAGAGCCTGAATGTTTGAGGATTGAGAGTCATGAGACTGCAACTATTCCTCTTCGATTTGACGGTTGCGTCGTGGCTGAATGGGACGAGCATTATGTCCAATAATCTGAACGAAATTTTCCACATCTTCGTTCGAAATATGAATCGGTTCTTTTAAAATAATCCACTGTACGCCTTCGGAACACGGTGGTGTCGTCAGCGATCCTGAGTATGAATAGTGATGGGTTACCGTTGGAAGGATGTCAGCGATGCTGATTTCAAGAGGAAGAGAGACCTCTTTTCCTTGCTGCTTGGGGAGCCATCTCCAAAGTTCCTCCAATACGGGCACTGATGAATCGGTTTTCATCATCACCGCGATCACTAAAATGTGACCTTTCTCATCTTGGTGAACAAAATGCATTTCCATTGGAAAGGCTTGATCCTCAATATGATGTTCACTTGGGGCATGAAAATGGAACTGTCTAAGCTTATAGGTCCGGTTGTTCAGGTGTGCTTCGCAGCCCGAGGCATGGGAAACCTGAATGGTATGCCCATTGTTTAATTCATACACTTGAGATGGATGATATCGAATAACAAGCGAGTTGTGCTGTTGCCCGTGTTTGGCCATCGAAATATTTATGGGTGATTGGCGATTTCCTGTTTCACAGGTCATATATTCTTTTGTGAGTATCCCCCAATGATCAGGCCCATCAATTCCCATATAGTCCCAGCGGGCCTCCATGCTCTGTTTTGATGATGGGTCTGAGACATTGTCCTGAGACTTGGTTGAGCTAGCGTAGGCCGGTGAAATCGAAGGAAGGAGACTCAGGTTTGCTAAAAGCGTAGAAGCAGCAAGCCAATTCAGGAAGGGTTTCATAAAGTATCCTCTACGTTGAATAGATGAGTACATACCATGACCAGTCGTTGACTTGCTGAAGAGTATCGCGGACACCGATTTTGTTACAACGTCTAGCTATGTGTCGTAAGGTGGAATGTTTTGATTCATGCTATCTTGCATGTCCATGTCGACAACTTACTGCGGCTGCTGCTGTGGCACGCGCGCGTCGTTGGGCATTTCGACGTCGGCGTTTGAGGCCTTCAATTTCTGCTTCAGTGAGTGTAGACGCATCGATTGTGATCTCATAGCTCTTGAGATCTTCACATTCATGTTTTTGAGGTAAAGGGATCGGAATGTTGTTGGTGCTGAGTCTCATAAGTCTCCTCCTTCGTAGACGAACGGAGTTGTGAATATTGCACTCAAGAACTCTCTGACGTTCCCAACATGTGATGGTTTGAAGGAAGTCGTCAATATGATAAGAGTCCTTTAGAAAACTATGGTGTTGTGTTGGTCTACTCATATCATTAATACGAATTGAATTCCGAAATAGTTTTCTGGAAACCGCTGCCGTACGGTTTTTCGACTAATTCTCTGTATGCTGTGTCATGGTCTGGTTCCAAAGGAATGGAGTCATGATTAGCCTCGTCGAATGTGTTCGTCTGGAGCTGGGTTGCATAGATGTCGAGACTCAGGTTCTGTTTGATCAAAGTCGGTAGAGAATCAGGTGCTATTGATGAGTCTGACCGTTGGGAGACGAGGTAGAGCGTGGTGATTGTTCCTGTCGTAACGTCTCGAGTGACTCCGTAGTTCCACCCGCTCAAGAGTCGGTCTAATCCTTCCTCTAACGGGAGATTCCAAAACTTTTTTGATATTTTGACATTGCCGATTTTTCGTTCTTCAAGTGCCACGATGTTGAAATCTCCTTGATCACGTAAATCGTCCAAGATATCGTTTATGCTGACAT
Organism: Nitrospirales bacterium; assembly: GCA_021604145.1. Classification (GTDB taxonomy): domain Bacteria; phylum Nitrospirota; class Nitrospiria; order Nitrospirales; family UBA8639; genus JAGQKC01. The sequence goes on along the minus strand of BQIX01000531.1, from coordinate 168 downwards.
CGTCGATGTCCACTAGGAAGGTGTTGAGAGTGAGACGAACCTCGGCATCGCATGATGCCACTAAACTGCTCAGTTCTAATAGTAATAGAAGATATGCGGTGAATGCCGTCATCATGATCACCTCACTTGCTAAACGTCTGATGATGACGCAGGTTGCGACTGATCGTG
>BQIX01000530.1 GCA_021604145.1 Nitrospirales bacterium | reverse complement strand
GGAACATGCCGTGCAATGGTTTCGAACGAATGGCTATGCTTAGATACCGTGTTCTTTTCCTATCCTCATCCTGTTTGCCGATTGTCCTATGGAATTTTTCTCACTGCTGATACAGACCGTGCTCCTTCGTCCGTATGTCTTTCTCTTCCTGGGCATGTCGGTGTTTTCCGCGATTCGACTCTTAGGCTGGAGGCGAACGTCGTGGATGTTTGGTCTCACATGGGTCATTGCCTTTCTTTGTGAGTTTTCTTCCACCCGCAACGGATTTCCCTTTGGAGCGTACTATTACACGGGATCGACGATTGGGCAGGAATTATACCTCTCGAATATCCCATTTATGGATTCCCTCTCTTTTACCTTCCTCCTGTATGCAAGTTACTGTTTAGCCCTGGCGTTTGTGTTATCTGTGCGTCATACGGGTGTGGTGTCTGAGTGGGATTTCAATGTGCAGGCTCGAACCTCCTGGCCGGTCGTCGTATTGACGACGCTCTTTATGATGTTTATTGATATTGTGATCGATCCCGTCGCCCTTCGCGGTGATCGTTGGTTCTTGGGGCTCATCTATGGTTACACGCATCCCGGCGTGTACTTTGGGGTTCCACTTGAGAATTTCTTGGGATGGGCGACGGTCGGATTCATATCTATTGGACTATATTGTATCGCAGACCGCCAACATTGGTTCGATATTTCGCTTCCGCAACAACAGGTGTCAGGAAATCTCCTTTTAGGAGTCGGACTCTATTATTTGGTGTTGTTGTTTAACTTAATCGTCACTTTTTGGATAGGCGAGACCTTAATCGGGTTAGTTGGCTGCTTGATCTATCTGCCGATTTCATTGCTGATCACATTCAGAATCTTTGGTCAGGTTCCAATGCCTATTGCAACAGATCACTAAAGGTTCATACTGAAACCCTCTTCCTTGTAACACCAAAATTCGCTGTCACCAGGGCTTTTGCGATAGGAAATAGCTTGAGCCTGTGCGGAAGCCCCGTTATGATGAACATTCTTTAGTTGTGTGCCCGGTCTTGGTCGACAGAATATTTTTACTCACTAGAGGATTCAGTTGAATAAACGATGCGTGGGTTTTTGATTCGGTGCGGGATCACCGCCGTAGCTGTTCTCCTTGCCAGTTATATTATTCCAGGGATAGAAATGCGTAGTCTGTTGGCCGGCATTGTCGCCGCAGTCGTTCTGTCATTTTTGAATGCATTAGTCAGACCATTACTCTATATCCTTACGGCCCCGATTATCTTGCTGAGTTTGGGGCTCTTTATGGTGATGATTAACGCTTTTCTGTTGCATGTTGTCTCGTTTTTTGTCAAAGGGTTTTCGGTTGACGGGTTTTGGCCAGCTATTGGGGGAGCCATTTTGATCAGCCTTGTGAGTGGCATATTAAATATCTGGATTTCAGAGCGTGGTCATGTTGAAGTCGCGATGACAAGTCCAAGGCGAAAAATACGCCATATTAATTAGCATCTGTTCATGACGATTCACGATTTCACTCACAGAGGCGTCAGTGATAGGCCCTGGGATCTATTTGGCAATTGACGGCCATCGTTAAAAAGTTACAAAGAGCACGTACGCCGATAAAGGAGAGAGAGTCTATGCCCAGTTCCGTTGAAACATCATTGCCCACCAAGCAAAGTACGCTACAGAAAATTCTCACCTCGGCGGTCAATGAACTTGGAATGGAAGCCGTGTTGGTTGCGATTATTGAAAACGAAGGAGGCCCATTCCTTCCTCAAGTCTCACGCGGGTTCACCTCGCGCGAGATTCGTGCAATCCTCAGGACGCTGTCTCCTGGGGAATGGGGGAAGGTGGGATCAAAAGGGCAACTCTCAGAGGCAGACCTCAATAAAGCGCTTCGACTTCGAATGATCACTCCAGGGAGTAAAGTCTTATTAGGTGTGCCGTTAAAGCATGGAGGGCGTATTTACGGGACGATTGTGTTAGGTCGAAAAGAAAGCACGACGCTGTTAAAACGCGACAAGTCAGCAGTGGAACGTGCGAGAGCCTATATGACTGAGGAGCTGGTCAAGGCTGGACTCTTTAGTACTTCGTTGATTCTCGGACGTCCATTGGTTGCCCAGGAACCCATGGCCGCTGATGGAGACGGCACGCAGACTCACCAGCCTCGATCGTACTCAAACCCCATTATTCAAGAACGAGTAACGACGCTACTCAGTGAGATAGGCGACTCTCCTCCGTTCGAGCGAGCTTGGGTGACCATTTATGATCCGATTGCCGCAACATTAGAGGTGCTTGGCGGTGTCGGAAATGTGAAGCGGGACCTGGCACCAGGGCAGCGTTTGCTCTTGGATGAGTCGGCCTCAGGATGGACCGTCCGACATCGAAAGCCACGTTGTGATCACAATTTAGCTTCGACGCAAGGCCGTTTTCAGGATTACAAACAATTGTACAAGGACCGATTTGCTTCGACGGTCGTCGTGCCGTTCTTTGTAAGAGGGCGAGTGGCGGGCACGGTGACGCTGGCCTCAAAGTCTCCCTCGCAGTATGAACCAGATGAGTTTCAACTGGGACAAATGGAGCCTCTGACGACAAAGCTAGTGGAATTATTTGAAGATCCTTCAGCACAACTGGGAATTCTGTCAGAGCAAAAATCTGCAAGTGGAAAACCGGTTGACCAACATCGGTCGGAAATATCAGAACCAGCCATACGTCGTGAGGAACGGCGGGTCGCGCTTGATGAAGTCAGTTCGTTTCTCGCGACCGAAATTCGAGAACCTATGGGATTTATTCGTGCGCAACTCGAGGAAATTACCGTCGAAGCCACGTTGGATTTTGACTCTCAGACTCGAATCGAAACGGCCATGCGGGATTTAATTCGTATCGAATCGATTCTCCATGAAATTTTAGATTTTGCCAAACCTCTTCAACTTGATCGGCGGCTGTGTCGGGTTCCCGATCTCTTGGATCATGCGTTTTCACTGATTTCTACTGATCTTCGCATCAATCGTATTGAAGTCAGTAAAGAGTACCCATCACGGCTCGCCCAAGTGCGATGGGATGAGGCCAAAATGCGGCATGCCTTTCTCAGCATTTTCAAAAATTCTCTCGAAGCTATGTCACCCGGTGGTCATTTGCGTGTCACCGTCGCATCACTGAAAGAACCACGAAACCATATTGGCATTACGATTGAAAACGATGGTATTCCTATCCCACCTGAACATGCCGATAAAGTATTTGAACCGTACTTTACGACAAAACGGTCTGGA